>JBEKQE010000190.1:0-8418 GCA_049520035.1 Syntrophobacteraceae bacterium
GAGGAACGCAAGCGGACAGAAGAAGCTCTAAAAGAAGGAGAGCGGAAGTTCCGAGCGATCTTTGACCAGACTTTCGAGTTCATGGGGTTACTCACCGTTGACGGCAGACTCATAGAGGCAAACAGAACAGCTTTGCAATTCGCCGGAGTCCAAGAATCGGACGTAATAGGTAAGCCATTTTGGGAAACTCCGTGGTGGACATATTCCACGGAACTGCAGGAAACATTGCGTGGGGCAATAAAGAAGGCTGCGGCAGGAGAGTTCGTGCGCTATGAGGCGATTTTTTCTTCAGCCGATGGAAGTTTCCATTATACGGACTTTTCTCTTAAACCCTTAATGGATGAAGCTGGCGGCGTTGCTTTTTTGATTGCCGAGGCTCGAGACATCAACGACCGCAAGCGGATAGAAGAGGAACTGCGGGAGAACCAGTCTCGGCTCGAGCTTGCACTGCGGTCTGCGCATATGGGAGTGTGGCACTGGGACTTAATTAAAGACAAACGTTTTTTTGACGATCAGGCCTGCCGCCTTCTGGATATCGACCAGGCTAAATTCACCGGAACCGCAGATAAGTTCTTCAACGCGGTGCATCCTGACGACCGTGAGGCGCTCAAGGCGGCATTGGCACGAACCATTAGACAGGATGTGCCGTATGAAACGGAGTACCGAGCCGTCTGGCCGAATGGAAGCGTCCATTACATCGTTTCCCGTGCAAAATTGTTCCGCGATGAAACAGGTCAGCCAGTGAGGGTGAGCGGCCTTGCCTGGGATATCACCGGGCGCAAGCGTGTGGAGGAAAGGGCTCGAGAGCATGCCGTCTTTTTGGAGACTTTGTTTGACACCATCCCGAACCCCATTTTTCATAAGGATGCCAACGGCCGCTATACCGGCTGTAATCGAGCCTTTCTGGAGTTCACCGGGAAACAGATGGAGGAAATTCTGGGCAAAACAGGCTATGACATGGGGCCCAAGGATATTGCAGATAAATATGCGGAGAAAGATCGGGAGTTGTTTGAGCATCCAGGTAAGCAACACTATGAGTGGCAGGTTCAGAATACGCTGGGGGAAGTCAGAGAAGTCATCTTTGACAAGGCAACGCTGCTCGATGCCCATTGCGCCGTCACCGGGTTGATTGGTGTGATCTCCGACATCACCGATCGCAAGCGAGCGGAGGAGGCGTTGCGGGAGTCAAAGGAGTATCTGGACAAAATCCTCAATTCCATCGGCGATCCGATATTCGTCAAGGACAGACAGCACCGTTATGTTTTGGTCAACGACGCCGTAAACGTTAATATAGGCCTGAAGCGTGAGGATCTCCTTGGCAGAACTGACTATGATTTCTTCCCCAAAGAGCAAGTCGATATCTTCTGGGAAAATGATGAGGCCGTTTTTGTAACAGGAGAAGAGAACGTAAATGAGGAAGAGTTAACGGATGGTAAAGGGGCCATCCGCACCATTGTCACAAAAAAGACCCTTTATTCGGATAAGGCCGCAAATAAGTTTATAGTAGGCGTTATAAGGGACATAACCGACCGCAAAGAAGCTGAACTGGCGCTTCAGGCCGCTCACCAGCAACTTCAGGACATTGTCGAATTCCTCCCTGACGCCACCTTTGTCATCGACCGGGAAAAGAAAGTAATATATTGGAACCGCGCGAGGGAAGAGTTAACCGGTTTAAAGAAACAGGACATACTCGGGCAAGCCGACTACGCATACGCCGTTCCGTTCTATGGTGAAAGAACGCCCTCGCTCATCGATCTTGTAACGGGTGAAAAGCCCGAGATCGAAAAACGATACGATTATGTTCAACGGAGAGGGACGACTTTATATGTAGAAACGTTCAGCGCTGGTGCTTATCAGGGAAAAGGCGCATACCTGTGGTCAACGGCCGCTCCGCTTTTTGACCGGTGCGGCAATATGATCGGTTCTATCCAAGTCATTCGAGATATCTCGGATCGTAAGCGAGCGGAGGAGGCGATCAGGCAGAGCGAGGAAACGATCCGGGATATCGCGGCAAAACTGAGAAAGGCGCAAGAGATAAGCAGAATTGGAAGTTGGGATTGGAATCTGGTAACACAAAAAGTAGAGATCTCCGATCAGGTTTACAAGGTCACGGGGATGCTGCCGGGAGAGTTCGACGGAAATCTTGAAACCCTTGTGTCGCGCTTCACTCATCCTGATGAAATGGAAACGGTTCGCAATTACATACAGAACGCCATGGCCGGAAATGACTCGCCCCCCATGGAATTCAGGGCGATCGGCCCAGGTGGCGCCGTGCGTGACGTATGGCTGGCAGGAGAGCTGATTTATGATGCTTCCGGAAAGGCCGTCAGGATGGTCGGCACCTTTCAGGATACGACCGCGAGGAAACAGCTCCAGGAGTCTCTTCAGAAGGCCAAAGAGAGCGAGAGCAGCCGGCAGCACCTCGATACGGTTCTTCGCAGTATTGGTGACGGAATACTGACCGTTGACACCGGCATGCGTGTAACCTATGCAAACGAGGGTCTTCGTTCAATCTGCCCCTGTCTCCAGGGGACGCAAATTGGAGCGGTACTCGAAGACGTTCCCTGCCTTTGCGGTGGTTTTTGTTTTGCGGCTTTGGATCGGATAATAAAAACCCGTAATCCGGTAGTTGACCTCCGAGTGAAGTGCAAGACAGGGCACAATCTCGAACGGATCGTTATTTTGAATGGCTCTCAACTGCTGGCCCCTGACAATCAATTTCTGGGCGCAGTTCTTACCGTGCAAGACGTTACCCGGATCGAGGAATTGGAGAGAAGGCTTCTGGAACGAAATAGTTTCCGGAATATGATCGGCAAGAGCGAAAAGATGCGGGAGATATACAGTCTCATCGAATCTTTGACCGATCTGGAAACCACCGTGCTGATAACTGGAGAATCCGGAACAGGGAAGGAGTTGGTAGCCGAGGCCCTTCACTATGGTGGAATATGGTCTTCGGGCCCCTTGGTCAAGGTGAACTGTTCCGCATTGCCTGAAGGGCTTCTGGAGAGCGAGCTGTTCGGGCACGTACGAGGCGCTTTCACCAACGCAGTTTCCAACAGGACCGGCCGTTTCCAGGCTGCTGAGGGTGGGACCATATTCCTTGATGAAATTGGGGACATTGCACCCCTTACACAAATAAAACTTCTCGGGGTCCTGGAGCGTAAAGAATTTGAGCAGGTAGGTGATTCTAAAACCCAAAAGGCAAGAGTGCGTGTGGTTGCAGCAACGAATGTAGATTTGGGGGAAAAGGTTCGGCGCGGTTTTTTTCGAGAGGACCTCTATTATCGGCTCAATGTTATGGTGATTCATCTTCCCCCGCTGAGGGAAAGAACCGAGGACATCCCCTTTTTGACTGATTATTTTATCCGCCAGATGAGATCTGTTTGCGTCAAGAATATTACAGATGTTTCGAATGAAGTAATGCAGGTATTCATGCGTTACAGGTGGCCTGGAAACATAAGAGAACTCAAGCATGCTCTCGAGCATGCCTGCATTTTATGTCCAACTCGCACAATCGCCCTGGAACATTTGCCGAAAGAGCTAAGCGAAGGCGCCCTGACCAAAAAATCGAATGTCGATGTGAGTGCAGAAGAGATCCTTGAGGCCCTTGAGCAAACAGGAGGGCAAAAAGCCAGGGCTGCCAGGGTCCTTGGCATCAGCCGCAGAACTTTGTACAGAAGAATCGAGCAGTACAAGATCAACGATCTCATTCAATAGAGTCCGGCCGAGAGGCCATCCAGGTGTGTCTGACACACCATGTGTGCGCACACTTTTTGTGCCAGGCGCACATTCCAATAAAGCTCCACCCCCTTGTGTACTGCGTATAGATTGCATCGCCGGCGTTGTCTTTGTATGGCGCACATCATGCACTCCTGAATCGCATGAACGGGTGTATTTGATTTGGACCCCGTCTTTCATGGTAATTATCTGCACGGCTCGGAGTTGTCCCTCACCTTTTTGGGGATGAAAAAACATTGTGAAATTATAACAATGTGGTTTGGATTTTCGTCCGTGATTGAGTGGGTGTGCCAATGGCAGTCGAGGCGATGGAATCATTCTTAACCCGAATACCTCTCTTCGCATCACTCAAGCGCAAAGACAGAGAGAGACTGGCCGAGGCATCGCTACTCAGCGAGACCGAATATCCTCCCAATACCATCCTCTGCCGCGAAGGCGGCCGTTCCGATCGCCTGTACATAATTGCAGAGGGTGAAATAGAGATTATCAAAGCTTTGGGGACTGAAGGCCATCGTGTCCTGAGAGTCTGCGGGCCGGGCGAGCACGTCGGCGAAATGTGTCTGTTGGATTCCGGGCGGCGCTCCACCAGCCTGCGGACCCGCTCACGCGTACGGCTGTTGGAGTTAAGCAAAGATGATTTTGACACATTGCTCTTCCGCTATCCCTACTTTGCCTGGCTCATCGCTAAGCGGATGTGCCGGCGATACCGCGACCTGGAAAATAACCTTTGCTCTGAGATCCAGGAGATAAAGCATCACCTTGGCGAGTTGCTCAAAACGGCCGGGAAATCAGAACAGGATGTGCCGGGGCCGGAAGGCCAACTGTTGCGAACAGAACAAAGAGAGAGCGAGAGCGAAAGGTCAATCGTTTGGCCCGGTGTACCCCGCCTGTATATCAGGACTCTTGGGGATTTTCAGGTGTGGCGCGGCGGATCTCGCATCGGGGAGCACGAATGGAAAGGCAACCAGCCGAAGCTTCTCCTAAAGGCGATTATCAGCAGGCCGGCCGCGGTCCCCAAATATGTCCTCATCGAGGAGCTTTGGCCGGAAGCGGCCCCCGAGACCGGCGAGGCGAATTTCAAATCCGTTTTGCATCAGTTGCGCAAAAACCTGGAACCGGACTCGCCCAAGGGATTCAGGTCCTCCTACATCTCCCTCAAGGGAAGTCTTGTGACTCTTGACAGGGTGTTCTGTGAAGTCGACCTGGACAGTTTCCTTTCGCAGTCCGAAAGGGGAAGAGTGGCTGCAGATCGTGGAAACCTCAAGAGGGCTAAGTTTTTCTATGACGCCGCCATCGAGTTGTATAAAGGTGATTTCCTCCCGCAAGATCTCTACACCCCCTGGATTACACTCATAAGAGAAGAAGTGCGGAAAAGGTATATTGACCTGTTACTGCGGAGGGCTGAACTTTACCAAAACGAGGGAAATTCAAAAAAAGCCATTGAATGCCACACCAGGATTATCGAAGCCGATCCTCTCTTTGAGCTTAGTTACCAAAGACTAATGCTCCTTTATTCACAACGTGGCAGGCGGGCCATGGCCCTCAGGATTTTTGGGGACTTTACAAGACACCTTTACGAAGACTTAGGCACATGCCCTGATAAGTTGACAATCTCGATTTATGAGAGGATAGCAGGGTCGAGTTCTTTGTATGGATCCGGGTCCGAAGGTAAGCATCCCGCCCTGAGCCTCGGTGAGGAGGACGGCTTCTCCATCCAGTGACAGGAATTGGGACGGGACCCGCAAGGCAGAGTCGTTCGTTTTTCCATCTTCTTAGTCTCCGCAGCACTGCACGCCTGGTAAATACACCCATGATACTATGGATAGAGTTGTATATGAAAGGCCGCATTTTCACATTTCCAGGTCCTTCGTGTCACTGTATTTGTCGCTTCAGTTCCCGATGATGCTAATCGTTTCAACTTGACCCAACGGGCAGGGTTATATATAAAGGGCTACAATCATGGAATTCTTGACCCTTCGGGCCGATTTTATTTGAGGAAAATGTAAGAGAGTCTGCGGAGCAGTCATTGTGCTGACGAAATCATCGGTCCTTTTAAGGCTCAAGTTTGCACCGGAATTCCTTCCAGGTCGAAGTACATGCAAAATTCGCAGAAATTCGCAATCTTTGCAGTCTCGCTCTCCGGGCCGATAAATGATACCCCGAGTTCGGTCGCTTGACCGTTTTGGATGCGAGTGATCCTTGCAACCACCGTTTGAAGTCCGCTTACGAAGGCCTCGTTTGGAAGATTGAATGTCAGGGAGAGGTTGATTCCTTTTACAAACCGGACGCGTTCATTCAGCACCAGGCGGCACCCGCCCTGACTAATGTCCGCCATCTCTGCTAAGAACACGTCAACAGTACCGTCAAGAGTGCATTGTGTTTCGATGTTGACCCTGATCCTGCGATGCTTCCTGATCTGACGGACTTCCACTTCTCTGGGATATTCTATGCAAACGATATCACCCAGCAGGTGCCTTCGGTATCTGCTGTAGAATGTATGCAGAGTGCCGTCGTTAAAATAGGAACACAAGAAGTCCTGATCGAGAACAGCCGAAAGCCTGTCGTTTATCCTTGCGGTCGGCTCCATGATCAGGATGAACTTGCCGTGCATCGCGCCTATAACCCTTGATTTAGCTATGTGCGCCTGGTTGGCGAGGGAGCGCAGCATTATTGCATCGTCTATCCTGAAAGGAATTCTTACCGGCGGTGGGGCGTCTTCATCGACGGCCGGGTCCTGTTTTTTAGCGTCGAGATCAAGCTGATTGTCTGCCATTTTCACGCCTGTATCGTTTAAGTCGTTGAACCGCATGAGTTCCTCCATGCACAGCCATCTCCCTGCCAAGCGGTCTTTGTGCCGAGGGCAGGCTCCGATCCGGGCCGGGGAAGCATATTGTTACGCAGTATGAATCGGCACGATCTTAAAAAAAAATGAGGAAATTTTTTTAAACGAACTGAAAAATTAAAACGGGTTAAGGATTGGAAGATTAATCCCTCGCACGATAATAGCACTACAGTTCATTATCTGAGTACGTTCTTTACTCAGATGATCTGCCTTTTGGGGGGTGCAGTTTCAGGCATTGTCTCCGCCCGGCTTTTGCAACCGGCCGGACGTGGGGAGATGGCCGTCATCCAATACTTTCCCAGCTTAATAGGCGCCTTCTTTTGCCTCGCAATCCCTTCAGCAGTTACATTATTTATTTCCAGATGCCCGGAGCGCCATGGCGCCAAACTGCGCGCTCAGAAACGGTTATTGGGGATCATAACCAATCCTCATCCTTGTTCTCCCAGGGTGGGTTGAATATGTCATAGTCGGTGTTGGCGAAGGCCGGCTCTCGTGAAGGAATGCTGTAGGGCAAACGAAACATTGCCCCCAACACATAATACAGCGCGGCAACTTCGGGCAGTCTCAGGATGTCTTCCGCACTATCCCATTCTTCAGGGACCCTTTGCAACGCGCCCTGAACTCTTGAGCACCCTCCCAGGAATACCGTCTTCTTACCCGCAGTCGTCCTTCGATCAAGCTCGGCATCGGCATAGGAAAAGAGCCCTGAGGCATCACCGGCTTCCGATAACATCGGGGCGCTGGTGAGTTGTATTCCCTTGAGATGTTTTAGTTCCTGCCCCAGATTGAATTGATGCAGTGCAACGCGCTGTGCTTCGGGAATTACGTTCGAATACCAGGTTTCGGCGATAGTGCTCAGTTCTACGCATTTTGAAAGCATATCGTCGCCATTCCTGTGCTCCGATTCCGTCAGGCCGTAAAACTTAGGCATATCTCCAGATTTCAGATTGCGCACTTGCTCTCCGACAATGGCCACAAATCCGGGTCTCCCCTTGTAAGGCCAAGCGACACCTCCGCAGATCCGAAAGTAATCCCTGTGATTCTCCGAATCAGAATAGCCTGCAGGTGCACCTACATCATTGTGCCGACGCGTGATTTTCGTAATGTCCATTTTTACCCTTTCATCTTTAGCTTAGGTCGTTATTGGCAAACCTTCCGGCAGCCCCATAATGCCGGGCCATCGCCTCGTAATTGAAAGCATGGCGGAAATGGTCGGGCCCTAGCTTTACATAAACGTAGCGCTTCGAGCCGGTCTCTTCGTCCTCTTCCAGTTTTTTGGCTGTGTTGGCGCAATGCTCCGAGAACTCCCGAATGATGTCACATTGGCGCGGCAGCGCTATCTTAGCGAACTGGATTTCAACGTGTGAGGCATCCAGCGATTCTGTCCGGTTGCTGTGAACGGTCAGGTCGCCATCGTTCCATTTGTAGCCGGTCTTCTGATGCTCGTTGTAATACGAGAGAAAAACTTTCCCCTTGTGCTTCTCAGCAAGGGCCCTGGCGTTCCGGGTCTCAGGAAGCGCATCCACCACGCAACGACTTACGTTGAAAACCTTCATGAGCCGGTCGAGTTCTTCCCATGCCTGGTACTCGCCCACATGGACGATCTTTCCGGCCCTCTGCCATTCGCGCCTTCCGATTACCACATGGAGGAGCTTGCCCTGGTCAACTCCCATGCTGCAGGGTCCGGGATCGGAAGAGGCGATGCCCTCATTGCCACAAAGCGCCAGGACCTCTTGAACGGTCAGCCGGTTTGTGGCTTCCACATAGGCCATGCCGAGCTTCAGGTTATAAAATTCGGTCAGGTTATTGGTGGTCCTGAACTGACGGAGGATTTCGGC
>JBEKQE010000191.1:0-8403 GCA_049520035.1 Syntrophobacteraceae bacterium
CGGCGCAAAGAGGAACGCATGAAAAGTAAGGACACAAATCGAAACTGTCACCCAGAAGAAAACGCTTGAAAAAAACCGCCACCCCTCTTCCTCGTCTTCTTCGAAGTATTTGGTGAGAAAGGGGATCAAGGTGATCGAAAAATAGCCGCCGGCAAGCATGTAATTTATGAAATCCGGGATTACGAAAGCAGCGAAATAGAGGTCCGACTCCTGGGTGGCCCCGAACAGGAGCGAGATGAGCTTGTCGCGGAAAAGCCCCATAAACCGCGAGAGAAGGATGCCTCCACCTACTATCATCGCTGCCAGCCCGATCTGCTGGCGTGTCTTCCAGAATGCCATGTGCTCCTTTCCGTATGCTCTGAGCCGAATTCCCGCGTGGACAGAGTTGGTCTCCTGGCGCGCGTAAGAATACTACAAATGAAATCTATTCCAAGTCCATAAACCCTGGCGCACGAAATGTGCCGGCAGGGGCCGGTCCGAATCGAATAAGCGTTCACCGCAGTTCATCATGTCCCCGCGGGCGCTCTAAACCATGAAAAGAGCCGGATGGGTGTAGCGAAGCGCAACCCATCAGCCCTTAGGTTCCCAGGACTTTTCTTAGGGGGGCTTTATGTCCCTAAGCAAGCGACTTAATTGCTTTTCTCAGCGGCCTCTGCGTCTCTGCGGTGAACGCTTACTGATAATTGCCCTTTTCAAAAAATCTTCGAGGGCATACATTCAGTCCTGATTTCAACCCAACAGGTGAGGGGGACCGCGATGAAACTCGGGATAACGGGATTGGGCAGGGCCGGCAAGACCACCGTGTTCAACGCTCTAACGGCAAGGAGCGGCGAATCGGTCTCCCCCGGAGGGCAGGTTGTAGCGGCGCTGGGCGTCGTGCCGGTGCCGGACCGGAGGTTGGACTGGCTTAGCGCCCTTTATCATCCCAGGAAAACCACTCACGCGCAGATTACCTATATGGACCTCCAGGGCGTCCCCGGCATGGCCGACAACAAGCGGGAGTATATGTCGCTTCTGCTCGCTCACATGAGGCCGATGGATGCTTTAATCCTGGTCGTGCGCAATTTCGCCGACCCTGCCCTGGGACCTCCTGCCCCGAACCGAGACTTCAGGGAATTAGAGGATGAATTTCTCATTGCCGACCTGGCATCGGTTGAAAAGCGCATCGAAAAACTGGACGCCGAACTCAAACGAGGCAAAAAGCCAACCGGCGCCGAAAAGGAACTATTAGAGAAATGCAACGAAACCCTCAATGCCGGAGAGCCCTTGCGAACACGCCCACAACTTGTCAACGCACCCGAGCTGAGGGGCTACACTTTCCTTTCTGCAAAACCCCTGCTGGTGATAGTGAACAATTCGGATGAAGATGACTTCATGCCGCCTGTCTCCCTCAGGTCGGCGGAGCCTGCCGTAGTCCGCGGAAAACTCGAGATGGAGCTTGCCCAACTCTCAAGCGAGGAGGCCGAATCTTTCATGCAGGATTTCGGAATAGTCGAATCGGCCCTGGACAGGATAATAAAAAGCTCCTTCGCCCTTCTTGACCAGATCACGTTTCTAACGGTCGGCGAGGACGAGGTGAGAGCCTGGACAATCGCGAAGGCTACCCCTGCCATCGAGGCCGCAGGGGCCGTTCACTCGGATATGCAAAGGGGGTTCATACGGGCCGAGGTGGTCGCGTATGAGGACTTGAAAAAAGCGGGCGATTACGCTGCAGCGCGAAAGCGCGGGATGGTCAGGCTCGAGGGGAAAAATTACCCCGTCCAGGATGGAGACGTGATCCATTTCCGGTTTAATATTTAATGTGGGCTAAGCCCTTCCCCTCCTGAGGGTAACGACGGTTACCTCGCCCTTTGAGTTAAACCTAACCGGCACGCCTGAAACCCCTGCCCCGGCGCTCGTATAACCCGGCATGCCTTCATAATCCCATTTCCCGTGGCAAAATCGCCTGGGGGCTTTACTGTGGGTGAATATGGGACCAAATGGAGGAATCAATATCTGTCCACCATGAGTATGGCCGCACAAAAAAAGATTCGGCCTGTACTCGAGCGCCTCTTTGTAAACTTCATTGGAGTGAGAAACCAGAATTGCAAAGGTTTGCAGAGGCAACCCATCGAAAGCGCTTTCCAGGTCGTGGGCCTTAAAATAGTGGCAGTCGTCGGCGCCGACGATCCATATGCATTGCCCACCCCGTTCAACCACATGGGAGTCGTTTACAAGAAAGCTAACCCCCAGGTCCTTCAGAGAGTCTACGATTTCAAGACAGTCGTGATTTCCAAGCACCCCTAAGATACCGTCCTTTGCGCGGATTTCGGGGAGCAAGAGGCGCAACTGGCTAAGCGCGGCTGCAAATGGACCGGAAGTCTCCATCCTGAAATCGCCTCCAAGGATGCACAGATCGGCGGGAGTTTGTCGAATTATTTGAATGACTTTTTCAGTCAGGCCATCGAGCCCGTCAAGATGCAGGTCGGAAAGAAACAGGACCTTATAGCCGTCAAACGTAGGCGGCAGGTCGCAGAAGTAAAATGAGACCTCTTGCTTTTCGATAACCAAAGCGTTCTTTTTTCCGAGTTCGTAGATGCCCAGCACCTTGAATACGGATTTCATGAACAGGTGATAATAAATCGCATCTTCAAAATTCAGGATGTGGTGAAAAGGAACGGCGGTTATCTTGCATGAGACAAGTTCACGAAACCGGGTCAGGGCTCGGATTCGCCGTGGGTACGACTCAAAAGGCTTCCGAAGAAGCACCCCGTTCAGGAAAACTGATCCAAAATAGGCGCCAAGCCCGAATACTACTCCAAATAGCAGGACGTATCCGACTGAGAGCGAATAATAAGGGGCGAGCAATATAAACGGCAGGAGGCCCTCGGGGATTTGATCGAGTCCGAGGACTGCGTCGCCGCTGGTAAAAGAGAAACGTCTCTTGACAAAGCTTGAAAGCAGGTCCCCGAGCATACTCAAACACCCGGCGCCCAGACCGAGCCAGAGAGGGAAACCCAAAGCCGGGCCGATTGAGCCGCCAGTGATTATGCCGGCCAGAACCCCCCGGATGGTTTTATTCCTTCCGAACAGCGGCCGGCCGTCCAGGAATAGATAACCACCATCGATCGGGCAGTTCCATTTGGACTCAAATGTCTGCGCAATAAAAGGCGGAGCAAAGTTGGCGAGCCAAAGCAAAATCAGCAATCTAATAAAGAGCGCCATTTTCCAATTCCAGGGCGCGCCTCGCGGAGCGTCGAGATCTGTTATCGATCCCGCCGAAACCTCTGCGGCCACCGCCAAAGGGCCGATCTCGACGCTCCGCGAGGCGGGTCCCACCGCCCCAGGGCGGAAAAGGATCCTTGCCGTATATACACCAGCTAATCGCTAACCGATCGCGAACCCGACCAGCAGGCCCGATGCGACCCCAAGGTTTTGCGGAAACAGGTTCTGTCCCATAACAATTGTAAACGTATCCACGGCCATATGACCGCTCGAAAGCAACAAAAGCACTTTGAAATTGAATCTGCTCACTATAGAATCCCATACAATGGTGAACGGCCCGTCTCCATTCGGAAACCCGAAGCCTGTCCCGGCGAAAGCCGGGGATCGATCCCGCCCTGGGCGGCACCATGGCGGAAAAGCTGATAAAACCATTTCCGGGCGGGAATTAGGCCTGATGCCTCATGATACTTGTTCCCGGTGGACTTTGGGCAGAAAATTTAACCCCTTTTTCACAAAATGAGAACCAAATAGCGATCCTCACAATGCAAAAAGATGATACGAAAACCCTCGCCGCCATTCTGATAATGTCCATGGTGCTGTTTGTGTTTTTCATGACTCGCTCGCGCTGGAGCGCGCCGCTCCCGGAGCGCGAGTTCCACCCTGCCGTTATGGTAGAGCTAAAAGGAGATATCCCCAAACCTGGAATCTACGCACTTGACAGTGCAACAGCCACCCTCGCCGCCGCCACAGCCATGGCAGGCTGCCCATGGGAAATCCCGGCGGCTGTCGCGCCTCAAAAGCTTATCTCCGGACAATCCCTGGAAATTCTTCGTCACAAAACGGAAATTACAATAAAATTTGCACGCATGCCCGGCGCGGCCCTCCTCGCCGGTGGGCTGAAGCTCGACTTAAATTCAGCCTCTCTTGACGAGCTTCTTCTCATTCCTCACATGCGTTCCGAAATTGCGGCATCTATCATAGACAGAAGGCGCGAAAAGGCGTGGGAACAGGTCGATGATTTGATTGAAATCCGTGGAGTCGGCCCAAAAACCGCGCAAAAACTTCAGGATTACCTGGAGATATCGGCTCACAACAGCCGGTAACTGTCACGCAACAGGGACTCGTATTAACGGAGTGAAGAATGTCCGAACGCTTCGCATCTTTTGAAATCTGCGAACAATCAATTCTCAAACGATACGGCCTTCTTATCGCTCTGGCCGCTCTGAGCGGTCTTCTTCTGATTCCTGTTCCCCATGGGCTTTCAGTCGCCGGACACCGCATCCTGGCTCTCCTTGTGTTTTCCGTCGTTCTGTGGGTGACGGAAGGAGTTTCCTACCCGGTGAGCGGTGTAATCATTGCGACGCTAATGACATTTCTGATAGGCATGTCTCCCAACCCTGAAAAGGCTGGGGTCCTTTACGGGACTTCACAGGGCCTGACCATGGCGCTGGGAGGATTCTCAAATACTGCCTGGGCACTGGTCGGAGCCGCCCTGTTCCTTGCGGCGGCCATGACTAAGACGGGGCTGGACCGCCGGATCGCACTCAAAGTACTGTCCCTGATCGGCACCAGCACCAACCGTATTTTAATAGGCGTGATTCTGGTGGGATTTGTTTTGAGCTTTTTCGTCCCCTCCACCACGGCGCGCGTGGCGTGCCTGGTACCAATAGTGATGGGTATCATTACGGCATTCGGGGTGGACAGGTCTTCCCGTTTTGCTGCAATGCTTATGATCGCAACCGCTCAGGCCGACAGCATCTGGAACGTGGGAATAAAAACCGCAGCCGCACAGAACATGATCGCCGTTAATTTCATAAAGCAGCAGCTCGGTTACGACATAACCTGGCTTGAATGGTTTATCGCCGCCGCTCCCTACGCGGCGATCATGTCCGTTGCGCTCTTCTTCGTACTAACCAAGCTTTTGCCCCCCGACCTCAAGGAAATCCCGGGCGGGCGGGAGATCGTAAGAAAACAGCTTGCGGCGCTTGGTCCGATGAGCGCCCCGGAAAAGAAACTCCTCTGCATTTCTATCGCCCTGCTCTTTTTCTGGACAACGGAAAAAATACTCCATGATATCGATACATCTTCTTCCACCCTGGCGGCGATTGCTCTAATGATGCTGCCCCGGCTCGGAATAATGACCTGGGAAGAAGCTCAGAAAAGGATCGCCTGGGGAACGCTGTTTCTCTTTGGAATCGGTATCAGCCTCGGTTCCGCAATGGTCTCAACCAAAGCGGGAGTGTGGCTCGCCAAGGCCATAGTGCCCGCTTTCGGTCTGAGTACTGCCACTGCGCTTATGATCGTGCTCACCCTGGCGGCTTTTCTGATAATCGTTCACCTTGGATTCGCCAGCGCGAGCGGTCTCTCTGCTGCAATGATCCCAATAATCATAGAAGTTCTAAAGAACGTTTCCACTCCCGGTCTAAATGTAATCGGCATGACGATGATTCTGCAGTATGTTATAAGTTTCGGATTCATTCTGCCGGTAAATGCGCCGCAGAATATGATAGCATTCGGCACGAACACATTCTCAGTTCCACAATTCATCCGAACGGGCATCCCGCTGACAATAATTGCCTATCTGCTTATTGCCCTTCTGTCTGCTACGTATTGGAAGTTTCTTGGACTGGTTTAATCAGAAAAGGGCGTCCCGTGGAAGAATCGACAACCGGCGCCGAATCTTTTTGATGGTCGGTAAGGCAATTCATCGTGCAACGAAGATATCTCGAGAAGTCCAGATGAATTTCGATCCGTTATTTTATCCGTATCCATCTCGCCGCAGTGTGGTTTTTTCCAGACTCGGAATGGTTGCAACGTCCCAGCCACTGGCGGCGCAAGCCGGCCTGGAAATAATGAAAAGGGGCGGTAATGCCATAGATGCCGCAGTTGCGGCCGCATCCTGCCTGACGGTCGTGGAGCCGACTTCAAACGGTATCGGCGGCGACGCCTTCGCCCTGGTCTGGAGCGGCGGCAAACTCTGGGCGCTGAATTCCAGTGGCCCTGCGCCCCAAAGAATATCGCTCCAGGCCCTGACCGGGGCAGGCCACAAGAAACTGCCTCAGTATGGCTTAAGCCCTGTCACAGTGCCTGGAGCGCCTGCATGCTGGGCCGAACTCTCCCGGCGATTCGGCAAACTGCCGCTGACAGAAAGCATGCATCCCGCTATTGTGTATGCCGAAGCAGGCTTCCCGGTTTCTCCGGTGGTTTCAAACCAGTGGAAGCAAGCCTTTAAAACTTACCGGGCACAGCGTGGTGAAGAATTTCGATACTGGTTTGAAACCTTTGCGCCGCTCGGTCGCGCTCCGATTGCCGGAGAAATCAGCCGCTTGCCCGATCATGCAGCAACCTTGGCAGCCATTGCCGAGACAAAAGCCGAGATTTTCTATCGCGGAAACCTCTCAGAAAAGATTAGCGCGTTCTTTCACCACTATTCCGGCTTCCTGACCGCCGACGATCTTGCCGCCTTCAAACCCGAATGGGTTGAGCCTGTGAAAATCAACTACCGGGGATATGACGTCTGGGAAATCCCGCCAAACGGCCAGGGCATTATTGCACTCATGGCGCTCAATATACTGCAAGGTTTCGACCTCGGGACAAAGGATACGGTTCAGACTTATCACCGGCAAATCGAGGCAGTCAAACTCGCCTTTGCCGATGGGCTCAACTATATTGCCGACATACGCCGTATGAGGATCAATGTCTCAGATTTGCTTTCCGGCTCTTATGCCGCAGAAAGGCGCAACCTTATTAGCGCAGAGGCTATCAAACCTTTACCCGGAAAGCCTCATCGCGGCGGCACCGTTTACCTCGCTGCGGCTGACAGCCAAGGGAATATGGTCTCTTTTATCCAGAGCAATTATGAAGGGTTTGGGTCAGGAATGGTCGTTCCGGGCACGGGCATAGCCTTGCATAACCGGGGCTTTTGTTTCTCTTTCGACCCTGAGCATGATAACTGTCTGGAACCCGGTAAGAAGCCTTATCATACCATCATCCCGGGATTTCTGACAAAGGATGGGGAGGCGATCGGGCCATTCGGAGTGATGGGCGGTTTCATTCAGCCGCAAGGGCACGTAATGTTGGTTTCCAACACCATCGATTTTCAGATGAACCCGCAGGCCGCTCTCGATGCTCCACGATTTCGGTGGACAGGAGGCAGGACGGTCGATGTTGAGGGGCAATTTCCTCAGCATATCGCAGAGGCACTGGTGCGTATGGGGCATGACGTGAGATACGGAGCAGTCGGAGATCTAGGTTTCGGCCGGGGTCAGATCATTTGGCGCAAAAAGGATGGAGTGCTGGCCGGCGGCAGCGATCCGCGTTCTGACGGTCAGGTGGTCGCCTGGTAAATAGGTCTCCATAAAAACAAAAAACCAGCGCTAATAATAGTAAGTCCCCCTCTTTTTCTTCCGCCACCTGCCTGTAGCCCATCCTATGAACCAGCCGGAAAGCAGGACGAGCGCTCCGGCCACAAACCACCGGATGCTATGGGAGAGTGTGAGGTTTTCGTTTTCCTGCATCAGCGTCTGTATATTTCCCTGCGCGCTCGCCAGGCCCGCCTTTGCGGAATCATACTCGGACTTGAGCTTCATATAATTTGCCGAGCCGCCTTTGAGTTCCTCGTAGGCTGCATTGAGCTTGGTGAGTTTATCCGTCAGTTCTTTTTCTTTTTCCGAGAGTTCCGTTTTCTCCCTGTCAGCTTCACTCCGTTGCGCCTTCAGGGCCACATTTTCCGCTTCGAGTCCCTTTGTCATTGACAAATCGGGCAGCCGTGGGCTTAGAAACCTCGATGCGATCCATCCTTCCTGCATCTGGCCCCCTGGTTTCAAGTAACGCACTTTGGTATATGATCCCGGATACACGAGTTCGACCTCAGATGCGGGTGGAACCATGAGAAGGGTTTTGCCGCTGCTTGACGGAGAGGCGCGAAGCGGGAGCTCCTGGGTGTCGGTCGTATATGCTTTTACGGCCAGTGCGGCGCCCGCCGGGATCAGGATTGCCAAGGCGGTCGCCAGTGCCAGCGCAGATCGGAATCTATTCATATTCTTTTGCCTCGCAACCTGATAATTACATTAATAACTGAGCCTCTTGCAAAATGCCTGGGAACCAAGCAGACGGATCCATTCATCTGCCCCGAGAATAGGCAACCTTAGCGATAATAGTTATTTTTCAGTTGCCGTTCTCCCTTTAAGGACAAGGTCG
>JBEKQE010000192.1:0-8226 GCA_049520035.1 Syntrophobacteraceae bacterium
CCCTTCCCCGCATCTTGTCATCGACGATATCGTAGATTATCCAAACCAGGATGGATGACATCGGGTGCGCCCCTTCAATCAAAATTCCTTTATCTCAAGCCAGTCCGGTCTCTTTTCGCCGGATTCCGCTAAGAGTATGTTAGCCAATCGGTGGCATTCATGTTGAATGATGTGACGCCGCTTCACGTTTTTCCTCCGATAGCGGACACTGTCGTCCAAATGCCTGTTCATGGCCTCAACCACCACCGGCTTACCCTTCTGGTTTAACGAAACGGATTCGTCCTGCATGTCGAAATACTCATCTTTTATCTGTTTTCCCGTAAACAGGTACACAGCGGTCTGTTCGCCGAGAACACGGAAGGGTTCAATCAGGTCAAAGACGAGTGATTTTTTGTTGTAGTTATCTGTATGCAGAAATCCGACATATGGATCGAGTCCTGAAAGGACACAGGCTTTTTCAACCAGAGAGTAGAGAATCCCATAACAATAGTTCAGGCAAGCGTTGAAAGGGTCTCTTGCGGGACGGCGCGAACGCTCTTTGAAACGGTATTTTTCGGGAAGCAACGCTGACAGACAACGGAAATAGGCCCTGCCTGCAGTCCCCTCAAGACCCATGATTCGGTTTCTAAGCCCCTCCAGATCGGCACCATCGAAAGTGATGCTATTCCGGGTATCCTCGATCACCTGGATGAAGGATTCAAATTGCTCCTCCTGTCCGGGGCGGGCGTGCATCAGCTTCTTGAGAAAATGGACCTGGTTTTTAGTCTTCTGACCAACCATTTCGGTCACAAGCTGAACTCCCAAGGGACTTTCCACTGCCTCAAGCTGCCTTCTGCGAATGAGCGCGGTGCTTCCCATTTTGGAAAACCACACACGCCCCACGGGATCACCGTATTTATCCAGGAACACTATGTCTATGTTGTGCTCCAGAGCCAATACCACGGCTTGACTGCTGATCATCGCCTGGTTGGAAATGACAATGCTTTCTACCTTCAGAGGAGATATGTCGAACACTTTTTCTTGTTGCTTCAGGCGAAAGCATTCGTCTTTTTGCGTAAGAAAGGTTCCAGGCGTGTTGATGACAACTTGCATAGACCAGCCCCATTTCTCATAAAACCGTGCATTAATACGACCCAGCAAGTTGCACGGCCACTGCATTCCGCGCTCAAGCTCAAAGATTGGGGTGGAAAAGAATCAGTTGAAATTACTCCATAATATGACATCTTCCAACCGCCTGTCCACTGAGAAAATACGGCAACCAACATAAGATATTTTGCGGCGATATCTCGAAGAGGCGGAAATCGCCATAGCGAGAATTAAAGATGCATATGTCGAGTAATATCGGGAGAAAATTCTTACGCTGAAGCGAGTGAACCTTCGAAATGATGTATTGAGTCCGCCTCTACGACGCCTGATCGAGACTATTCAAGGCCCAGTCGCCATCCATGAACGCCCTGGCCACTTTTCGATGAACGGTCTCGTCGCGCATAGTAGCATCAAGCAGCCTGCTGAAGCCCAGCAGCCTGCCCAGCATGACCAACCGGTCCTCGGTTTCCGATTGCCGGGTCTCCAGAATGGTCGCGGTCACCAGGTCGCCGCGCTGGTCCACGAAAAAATTATTCGCCTCGAGCACCTCAGAGATGAATAACGCACGCCGCTCACGCTGGACGGCTGTTGTGCCACCGCCTTTGAACCTGAAGCGAATGTGGTTTTCCCTGGGATTCATGCCGCAAACTGCGTCCACCATGGCGAAATGATAGTCAACGCGTGCGTTCAGATTCAGATAGTCCCGGGTAATCAAAGCGTAGTTCTGCTGCCCGATCGGCCTGGCGCTGCCGGCGTCAAGAATCGACCGGGAAAGAAGCCCCGAAATCGCGGCTGTGGGCGGGGGCAGGTTCCATCGAAGCCCGGGGGTCAAAACTCCTCTCCAGAGCGCAAGCATCGGGACCGATAGAATATCTTCGAGCCGGACCTTGAAGGTCTTGCTGCCGGGAGCGATACCGCCGCCGAGATCGATTATCAGGAACTGCAGCGGAACGACGCCGTCAAGACGCCGTATCAGTACTTCCGCCGACTCCACAATGTCGTCTCCGGTCTGGAACATTGCCAGGACCGCCATTTCGTGGGTATAGCGGATAAGGTCATGCAGGGAGCGGCATTCCTGGATGGAAAATGTCGGGCCGTATGCGTCGGTGAGGTTTAGAGGCTCGATCAACTGTCTCAGACGGGTTGTCTTGGGACGCTCCGGACCACTGGGCTTGGCCCTGCGGCCTTCCAAAGGGGCGTTGCCAAGCCGGGCGGCGGCGGACCATACCTGCTCGGGCGCCTTCAGGATCATGCCCATGTCCGCGTCCAGAATCACCCACTGGCCGTCCTGCAACGTTCGGGTCGCCTCGCCTGCCCCGGTCAGCATCGGGCGGGAATATTCTCGAGCCACACAGGCCAGGTGATCCGCAGGGTTCCCGAGATCGACCACCACGCCTTCAAAGTCGGGGACCACGCCGGCCGCATCCGGCATGCTCTGGGCAAGCACCAGGATGCCCGGCTCGCGCGGCGAATTGCGCCAGGCTTCAAAATCACGGATCGAATGTACTACTTTGACCCTGCCCACGCACCGCCCCGGCGAAGCGCAGACCCCTCCTTTGAGCAGAACCTCTCCCCGTGCAGCCTCCGCTGCGTGCCTGCTCTTGAGGGGAAGCCGGATGTCTCTGGACTGCAGGATAAGAATCTCGCCTTCCTGCGAAATCGCCCATTCGATATCCTGAGGTTTTCCGATCAGGCTTTCAACCCTTCGGCTGAGGCCAACCAGGGAGCGAATCCGGTCTTCGGAAAGCGCAGGCAGATTCCGTTCATTCCCGGATAACTCCCGCTCCTCGGTGCCGCCTTCAGCCCTGGCTACAGTCCGATGAGTCTTTTGGGCAATTTGTGACCAATCGCCCATCGGGCCTGTGTCTATCTGCTCCCTCGACGGCCGGTAGATATCAGCGGGAGCGCTCCCGCTCACGACCGGGATTCCCAGTCCGGGAACAGCGCTGATAAGCATCCGCCCGCTTTCAGACGCCGCAGGGTCTATAGTGAACACTATTCCCGCCGACTCGGCCTGCACCATTCGCTGACATAAAACGGCCATATCGTGCCTGAGAGGCGAAAGTCCGGCGTTAAGGCGGTAGGAAATCGATCGAGGGCTGTAATTGCTTGCAACGACTTCCCTGAGCGCATCCTTCAACCCGTCGAACGAGATCACGTTGAGCACGCTTTTGAACTGACCGGCGAAGGAGTGTTCCAGCCTGTCTTCGACCAGAGCGCTGCTTCGGACGGATATCGCAGCTCCCCCCGGGCCGGCGAGCCGTTCGTAGGCACCCCGGAGCTCATTTTCGAAGCCTTCCGGAAGGACCGCATCGAGAATACGGAGTCGAATCTCTTCCGCATCAGATTCAAAGTCCGCGCCCCGGTTGTACCCAGCCTCCAGCTTCTGCGCCCTCTGCCGTATGAAGAGATCAAGACCGTTGGCCGATAGTATTCCCTCGCACGAGATCGACGTCACGGCAAAACCGTCCGGGACCGGAAAACCAGCTTTGCGCAACAGTGCCAGGGCGGCAGCCTTCCCGCCGACCTCCCCCCGCAGATCGGCCGAGAGATCGTCCAGGAAAATGCAGGCCGGCGCGCTGAATTGGACCGCCATCACGGTGTCGAGCTCCTTGCGGATGGCGCCGGCAAGGCTGTAATGGGTTTCAAAAAGCTTTTGGTGACGGCCCTCGCTCAGACGGTTGAGCCCGTCGACAAGCTCGTAAGTCACGCTTAGAAGCTCCTCGGTTACCTCGGGCAGATCGGTGCTCCCGGACCTCAGTGACTGATCCAGCGACCTCATGAGGTCAAGCGAGTACTCATTGTTGGCGAGCAGAATACGGAAAGTGTGATACCGGATTTTGAGATCGTCCAGAAATTTCGCAGCCCGAGCCAGCCGGCGCTCCCGGAATTTTTGAAATATTCCCGCGAGGATACTAGGCACGCGTATTCTCCTCTTGCCCTGATGCAGCAGCACGGCGGGATGTTTCCCGGAACAGTCTGGCAAAATGCTCCACCTTATTTTCCGAGTCCATCGAAAGATCGATCTGCCGGGTAAAACCTGTAAGCTCTCCGAGCACCCTCAGGGCTGAGATAACCTCGATGTTGCCGGCCAGTTTGAGTTTGCCCAAAACGAGATCGCCCTTGACAGTCACTTTGAAGCTCAGTTGCTCCAGGATAGTCCGGATGAGATCGGCCCGCCGCCGCCGGCGGTTTTCATCGGCAAATCCGCCTGCAAAACGGAAATAGACGTAGTTTTGATTAACGTTCCCGCTGAGATAGCTGTCGATTACACTGTAATGATAACCCAGCCGAAGACCGACATTCATGTAGTTTTCTGCCACAATGGCGTGGTTTCTTCCGGAGAATTCGGGCGGCTCCATAATCGCCGCAAACGTACGGTCAAGTCCGGAGATTATTTCTCTGATGCCAAGGGAGCCGGGATCACGATCCCAGACCTCCTTGAGAGACAGTCCGCGCAGGAATGCAAGGAAAGGCTTCGAAATGACATCATCCATCCGGATACGGGGACCGGCCTCCGGGGAGACTCCTCCACCGATGTCCAGCACAAAAAGATCGATCGGCGTGTCGATATCGAGCTTCCTTACAGACTGACTTTTCAGCCCGGGACCGTGCTCCTGAATTTTGAGCAGTTCCTCTATGGACCGCTCATGGGCGAAATGAATTATTTCGTGATAAGTACGGCAATTGTCGACGGAAAATGCACTGGAGTCCGGATCTATGAGGTCCAGAGGCATTATCCATCGAAGCAGGCGGCGGAGCGCAACGTATTCGGGATCGCTCGGATACAGTTCGGTGCTGCACGCACGGGAGGCCAGAAGAGGCTCGACGATGCCCCGGTAGACGGTTCTGTCCCCGGCGTCCACTGTGACCTCGGTCCCCTCGGGCAAGCGCTCGATTGCCCCGGCAGCCCCAAAGATGGCGGGGATTCGCAGTTCTCTTGCTATGGTGGCCAGATGCCCGATCGATGCGCCGATTTCGGTCACGACAGCGGAGGCCTTGCGCAAGATGGAGCTCAGTCTGGGGCTTGCCTGCCTGGCTACGGCGACGGCGCCATGGGGAAACCCGTCCAGGTCGCTCTCGGAGACGTGAACCACCGGGCCGGCTGCTATGCCCATCTGCACGGTTTCACCTCCGGTCAGCATCACTTCGGCGCCCTCGATCAAATCACCCGAATCGCACGCCATTGCGGCTGAGCCGTCCAGTCCGCTTGCCGGGCTAACGTTCACTATGACCGGCCGCTCCGCATCTCCCCGTACCCAACCCAGATTCTGAGGATAGCCAAGGATCCGCTCAAAAGCAGCGGCGCATTCGGCAATGCTGCGAAGAAAAGAGGGGTCCAGCAGGGCCGAACCTCGGTACATGCCTTTTGGCGTGCACGACAGGGTATTCACGCCGGCATAGAGCGGCAGGCCCAAGGGCTTCGCTTTGATCTCGGATTCAACGAGATCGAAGGGGTAGGTCCGGCGAAGGAAAAAACTCTCCTTTAGATCCGGGGCATCCACCGGCCAGGCTGTAATGCAAAAAAGCGCTCCGGAAGGCGACTCAGGTGTGGCCGCAACAGAAACCCAGCCGGCTAAATACGCCGGAACCGTCTCGTTCACCGCCAAGGCGACCGGGGCGTCCTCAGGGTCTTCGGTCGTCGCCAAATATCCGGCCAGAGCCAGTCTGCACGCATTGAGGACGTCTTTGGATTCAACGTTGGTCAACACCTGCAAGTTCATGGCAGAGGAACAAATTCGCACGGTTAGAGGAACGGGGCCTCCGCATCGCTCAAAAAGGGCTTCGACCTGATAATTAATCGCCTCGGCCAATTCCTGCGGGAAATCCGGCTGCGGCCCTGCCGCCCCAATTATCTCAATAAGGCGGGAGCAGCCGGTCACCGTCACCGCAAAACCGTCCGGGGCGGCAATATCCAAACGGTTTCGGGCCTCGGCGAGACAGACGTTCAGAGCGCCTGCCATGGGCTCCACCTCAACGCCCAGGACGGAATAGGGCAGGGCGAGACTGGCTCCAAAAGGGCCTAAGCCTCCGGCCAGTATGTCATCCAGGACCCCCTTGATGCTTTGATACCGGTCGAACAGAGCGACGTATTGGTTTCGAGACATGGCGTTGAGGCTGTACACAACCTGGTAGACATGCCCGCTCAATTCGCGAACCGAGCTTTCAAGGAAGGCGCGGTCGAAAATGTACTCCCCACCCAGTGCCCGCTCCATTTCGGCAATTAATTCAAGGACTTTGGTATTGTGTTTCTGAATGCGCTGGAATTTTGCAAACAGGGATCGGACCCCCTCCAGCCCCTGCTCGGCAGCAGGCCTGTGTCGCCTGTTTGAGATGAACGGCAGACGCATAAAATTACACCTATGCCCGGTGAAAGGTATCTCTAAGAATTCTTTCACGTGAAGACGCGAAGCCTGAATGCTTACTTACATACAGACGGGCGCTTTGTATCCAGAGTTAGCAACTCCGGATCAGAGCCTTCCCCGGACTTGATCCGGGGTCCTTGGCAGGTTCCGCAGACATCTCCCTAACCCCGGTCTGCTCTTGTTTCTTCGCGTCTCTCCCTGACCTGTCTATGATCAGTCTTCGCGTGAAACCGGGCTTTGGGCCTTCCCGTCTTCCGTCCTCCGGCTTCCGTCCTAAGCCGATCCCGCGCGGCGATTTTCGTCCAACCGCCGGACGGTATCGATGATGTCGCTCAATTTGAACGGCTTGGCCACAAAATCAAAGGCCCCTTTTCGGAATGACTCCTTTGCGCTCTCCGAGGTGGCAAACCCCGTTATGACTACGACACCGGTTTCGGGCGCAATCTCTTTTATTCTCGCCAGGAAATGCATTCCGTCGGTTCCTTTCATCTTCAGGTCGGTAATGACAATATCGAACCGCTTTTCTTCGATCCTGGCCATAGCTGAAGCGCTGTCGATAAAGGTTTCCACCTCGTAACCCGCCTTTTGGAAAGCAGGTCTGAGTCGCTTGCACACTATAGGCTCATCGTCCAGGATGAGAATCTGTGTCTTTCGGGCGCAATTCGCACATGGGGGCGTCATCGTTTACCTCCGTAAGAGTTTGAATCCTCTGCATAAAGTCGGATAAATGAAAGTCGATCCGTTCATCGCTGATCATGCTGATATCGAGTTGGCGCGTGTAACCTATCAGGCCGCCCAGGACCTTCATCCTGGCGACCATCCTCTCCTGGGACATTTTCTTGACCCTGCCCACGATTAAATCTCCATGCACCTCGACGCGAAAATCGAAGCACTCCATTACTTCAGCGATAAATCTGGCCCGGCGCGAGCGGCGCGCGATATTGGAAACGCCCCCGAGAAAGCGGAAATAAATATAGTTATCGTTGAGCACGTCTCCAATGTAAGCGTCCAGCATGTTGAAGTGATAGCCGAGTCTGAGGTGGAGATTCATGTAATGATTCGATATCACGGCCAGGTTGCGGCCGACATCATCGGGGCTGGCCAGCGATGAACTGAATGTTCGGGTAAAGCTCGACATTAAGCTGCCCAGGTCCATGGCAACAGGATTGGTTTCCCACATGCCGCTTTCGGAAAGTCCGAGCAAAAGCGCTCTCATTGGCGTTGATTCAATTTGCTCGACCGTCACGGACCGGGCCTCGGCAGGCGAGCTCGTGCCCTTTTCAATATCGATTATCACCAGGCCGAGTGGAATGGCGAACTGCAGTCGTTTCGGCATCTTGTCGTGATGTTTTTGATAATTTTCGCTCAGATCTATGAGCCTCTCAACCGCTTTTTCATGAACGAACCGGGTGATGTCATGAAAGGTCAGGCAACGGGCCGCTTTGAAAGACTCGCTGTGCGGGTCGACCAGGTTAAGGGGGTTTATTTTCTTTAGGATCCTTCTGAGCATGCGGTACTCATATGATTCCTCGAAGACATCTTCCTGGGTGATCTCAAATTGGCTCAGTTCATTGACCGTTCCTTCATAAACCACGTTCTGTATAGCATCCAGGGTCACCTCATCGCCTGTTTTGAGAACTTTGGTGGCCACGCCGGTATCCACCACGGTGGGGACCCGGTATTCGCGCGCCAGAGTGGCCATATGCCCGGTGGCCGAACCTACGTCTGTAAGTATGCCCCTGGCTTTGCGCATGATACGCGAGTATTTGGGAGA
>JBEKQE010000193.1:0-8192 GCA_049520035.1 Syntrophobacteraceae bacterium
CAGAAAGAGATTGCCCAGGTCGGTAAGATAAGCGCCAACAACGACGCCACGATCGGGGATATTATTGCCGAAGCCATGAACAAGGTGGGCAAGGAAGGCGTGATCACGGTCGAAGAAGCCAAGAGCATGGACACCACGCTCGATATCGTGGAAGGCATGCAGTTTGACCGCGGGTATATTTCTCCCTATTTCGTGACCGATCCCGAGCGGATGGAAGCGGTCCTCGACGATCCCGCGATCCTGATCAACGAGAAGAAGATCAGCAATATGAAAGACCTTTTGCCCGTGCTCGAACAGATCGCCAAGATGGGCCGTCCGCTTCTGATCGTATCTGAAGACGTGGAAGGCGAAGCCCTGGCGACCCTTGTTGTAAACAAGCTGAGGGGTACGCTGAAAGTGTGCGCCGTTAAAGCCCCCGGCTTCGGCGACAGGCGCAAGGCGATGCTCGAAGATCTTGCTGTGCTCACCGGCGGCCAGGTAGTCAGCGAAGACATCGGGGTTAAACTTGAAAACGTTTCAGTCAAAGACCTTGGGACCGCCAAGCGCGTCAATATCGACAAGGACAATACGACAATAGTTGACGGAGCGGGTTCGCGCGACGCTATCGAAGGCCGCGTGAAGCAGATTCGCGCCCAGATCGAGGAGACGACCTCCGATTACGACCGTGAAAAACTCCAGGAAAGGCTTGCCAAGCTGGTCGGAGGAGTCGCGGTAATCAAGGTGGGCGCGGCCACCGAAACAGAGATGAAGGAGAAGAAAGCGCGTGTCGAGGACGCACTGAACGCGACCAGGGCAGCCGTTGAGGAAGGGATTGTGCCAGGTGGGGGCGTTGCCCTTCTGCGCTGCGTATCTGCGCTCGAGAAGTTGAGCCTCGAGGGCGAGGAACGCTTTGGCCTCAACATAGTCAAGCGGGCCCTGGAGGAGCCGATCCGGCAGATCGCGAACAACGCCGGTTACGAAGGTTCGGTTGTTCTGGAACATGTAAAGACCGGTAGTGGAGCATACGGCTTTAATGCAGAAACCGAAGAATACGGCGACCTGGTAGAACAAGGCGTAATGGACCCGACGAAGGTGGTCCGGTTCGCCCTCCAGAACGCGGCAAGCGTCGCATCGCTGCTGCTCACCACTGAGGCCGTCATTGTTGAAAAGCCGAAAAAGAAAGCTCCCGCTATGCCCGGCGGCGGAGGTATGGGCGGCATGGGCGGCATGGGCGGCATGGGCGGTATGGGCGGTATGGACGACATGTATTAATGCCCGTAATGCATGGTGCAGGGCGGGCGGTTTTTTGACTAGATTTTTTGACCTGGATTTTTTGACCTGGAAGAGCCCCGCCCCGCTCACCTGTGCGAGAGTTTAAAAAAACCAGGGCGGATGTCCTTCGCCCTGGTTTTTTCAGAACCATTCCAACAAAAGGAGGAGTAGTACGCGCAAATCTGCCGTTGTTGCAGGACTGGTTTTTCTTGTGGCTTTCGCGCTTACGCCTCTGGCCTGGAGCGCCGGCGCCATCAAAATAGGCTTTAGTATTCCAATGACCGGAGACATTCCCAAGGTTGGTGAATCGTCCAAATACGCCGCACAGATCCGGATCGCCGAGATTAATGAGGCGGGCGGCCTCGAGGTGGGTGACAAGACTTACAAGCTCCAGTTTATTTACGAAGACAACGAGTCCAAGGCGGAATCCGCAGTAGCTGCAGCGCTCAAGCTGATCACACAGGACCGGGTGCTGGGAATCATCGGCCCGCAGGCGAGCAAGCAGGCGATACCTGCCGGCGAAGTCTGCAACTCCAGCAAGACCCCCATGATCTCGGCCTGGTCAACCAATCCCAAGACGACCGAAAACAGGCCCTACGTTTTCAGGGCATGCTTTCTCGATGCTTTCCAGGGACCGGTTGTGGCGAAATTCGCAAACGAGGAATTCAAGGCCAAAAAGGCGGCCGTTCTCTATGATATCTCGAGCGATTATCCCAAGGGTCTTGCCGAGTTCTTCAAAGAAGCCTTCGAGAAGATCAACGGACCCGGTTCAGTCGTTGCGTTCGAAACTTTCACTCACGGCGACAAGGATTTCAGCGCACAGTTGACCACGATATCCAGGTCCGGCGCGGATGTTCTTTTTACTCCTCAGTACTACGATGAAGTTCCCCTGATCGTTAGACAGGCGCGCGAACTTGGGTGGAACAAGCCTGTACTCGGAAGCGACAGTTGGGGTTCGGCCGAGCTGATGAACCTTTGCGGGGACGCCTGCAAGGGAGCTTTCTTCAGCACCCATTATGCCGCTGCCGGCGCGAAGGGCGCGACGAAGGAATTCATCGACAGGTATCGCGCCAAATACGGCTATGTTCCAGATGAGGTGGCCGCGCTTACCTGGGACGCAATAAACCTGATGTGCCTGGCTATCCAGAATACCGGCGGGCTGACCGGCAACATCGAAAAGGACCGGGAAGCCGTTAAGGATAAGCTCACCGAGGTAAAAGACTTCGACGGTATTACGGGCAAGATGACTTTCACCCCCGGCGGAAACCCGGCTAAGTGCGCCGTGATAGTCAGGATCGGCGACAGGGGTGACTTTGAATTTTATAAGTCCGTTTGTCCGTGAAACCGGCTATTATTTTTGTTTGGTTTGCGCCTGCACATACTTACGCAATACGGCGTTCATCATGGTCTGGTAACCTGCGCCCCTTCTCTTGAAAAAATCGATCACGTCAGGGTCGAGCCGCAACGTTATCTGTTGCTTGTATCTTGGCCAAGGTACCGCTTCGACGAAAAAATCGTCACACAATTCCGGGCCAAGATAGCACTCTTACGACTTTGACGTGGTCCTGTTCATACCCTTGCTTATCTTGCATTCTTGTTCAATAATGGCCGGAAGGCCCTTCTGACATCATTTAGATGGAGGATACAGTTTCGCAATGCCACGCCTCAAACTCCGAACTCAAGACATGGAGCGGATACAAACAAAGCGGCTCCTTGCCCTGAAAAGGGCCGAAGAAGCATGCCTGCATCTCTGCGGCCTCGGGGCGAAGGAATCCTTCATCTTCGGATCGCTGCTCTCTGGGGATTTCCGGGAGCACTCGGACATAGACCTTGCCGTCTCGGGCCTTCCCCGCGAGCATATCTACAAGGTGGAATCCAAAATAGAAGAAATCGTGGGGGGCATGCACTTCGACCTCGTCTACCTCGAAAATGCTCCAGCATATCTGGTGAAAAGAATCAAGGAAAAGGGGAAAAGATATGCTTGCGATCTTTCTTGATGTTCACAACGAGATACTGGAGATCACCAGGGAGTTCGAGGTCATGCAGAGGAAGGTCCGGAGGTTTGAGTCGGCCGAAGACATGGAGGATAAGGACTCCCATACAAGGGCCATCGCCGGATGTATCCACGGCATTTACAACGGGATGGAAAAAATTCTCAAGGACTTGATCAACCACATCGACGGGGTGCTCCCGACCGGGGATGATTGGCACATTCAACTGTTGCGCCGGGCGAAATACGCAAACGAAGAGGTGCGGCCCGCCATTATCTCGGAGGCAACATTTCAGTCACTCGACACCCTTAGAGGCTTCAGGCATGTCTTTAGGGGAAGATACCACACGAACCTCATCCCTGAGCTCATCATGGAGAGAGCGAATGAGACTTTGAAGGCTTACCCAGGATTCATCGATGACATCAAGCACTTCCAGACCAGCATGGAACAGAGGCAAGGCGCCTGAAGACTCGCGCGGTCAAGGGCAGATACCGAGACGGTTTTGTTCCCGCGTCCCCATGTCTTGACTTTTGCCGCCGCAGAAGCGCCGTCCGGTAGATAAGCCCGGGAGCAAAGGAGCATCCCTGGCGGCGATGTTCTTTTTACCCCTCAGTACTACGATGAAGTTCCCCTGATCGTCAGGCAGGCGCGCGAACTTGGGTGGAACAAGCCTGTACTCGAAAGCGACAGTTGGGGTTCGGCCGAGCTGATGAACCTTTGCGGCGACGCCTGCAAGGGATCTTTTTTCAGCACCCATTATGCCTCTGCCGGCGCAGATGCGCCGGATAGTAATTCATGGGTATGGAGACTGCCGCGGAAAAGCTCACGAACACCCGATGTCCGCCGGGACGGCGGTGACGGGCGCCGAGTTGCTGCAGCGCCCGTCCTTAGTGACCGGTCCAACAATCGCTCAGTTTACTGCATGGACACAGGCAGATTCCAAACATTGTCCTTCGCATGAGCCGCTTCCCAGGCCCTCACCTTCATTCTGGCAGCATCGAACAGGCGCACGTGGTTGGCATACCTGACCTTGTTGACGACCTCAGGACCGGCCTTTTCCCACAATGGTTTCAAGATGTCCTTAACCGCGAGGTACTCCTCGACGGGCATCTCCTTCCCCCAAATCAGGTTGCCTTTATCGTCGATTTTGTTCCCCGTGTAGATGACGGTATCGGAGCCCCAAAGGACCCTGTCCTGATATTTCCTGATGAAGCCGGCCCAATCATCAAGTGAGGGCATACCGGGCTTCGGGTCCACCATATACGACTGCACGAGATCCCAGGAAAGGTCTACGTTCCAGTTTGGGCATGCATCCAATATTTCGGAAACCACCTGGAGGTGATTCGGCGCCGGCTTCACGAAGCGGCCGAGGCCGGTATGCGCCCAGTAGACCGTGGTGTTCGGGCTCTGCGTACAGAGATGCTTCATACCGGCCGTGTAAGGCGCCTCCGGCGACAGGCTGGCGACCTTGCCGTCGTACGTCACCTTGGCGGGGTAGACGTCGCTGTGGAGGCAGACCATCAGCCCCGCTTCGCCCGCGAAATCGAATATGGTCTTGAGCGCTGGGTTATAGAGGGTGTTCCTGTCTGTATCGCTCGCGTCCGGGGGGAGCGTCTCACCCGGACCCAGGTGTGTCTTGATAATATCGTCGTCTATCTTCTCGCCGACGAGTTCCTTATGCACCGAGAACTCGCCTATTCCTGAAAATACCCCCGGGAAAAGGATCAACATACGCTTGATATGGTTAACACCGTACTGATCCATGGGGTCGAACCCAACCATCATCGGATCGAGACGAGCCTTGTCCGCGGCGGAAAGCTTGAGAAAGTCCATGGCGATCATCGTATCGATAGCGGAGTAGTAGTACATTCCCGCCTTCGGCCCCAAGTAGTAATTGGGCGGCATCCTGTCCCCTGCGTAGTGCTCGAAGCGATCCCACTTTTGCTCTAAGGGGAGGGCGAAAGCCACTGACCGTGCGATTTTGTCCCCCATGTACTTATCGATGAATTCCTTCAGGGGAACGCCCTGCATGGCGTAATTCGCAATGTGGAAGTGCGAATCGATGATCTGGTCAGCAGCATGAACCGCGAGGGCGCAGATCAACACCAGTAAGGCAACCACAATAAGCATGCCGCTAATCTTATGTTTCATCAGTCGTCTACTATTCATAGGGCGTTCCTCTTTTGCTTAAGATTTGATTGTCTGCGTTCGCGGTAGTCCACTTTGGCGACAGTTTGGGTTGTACAGGTCTTTTCCTGGAATTGCAAAATCGAAAAAGGGTCGGACCAAGACAATTTCTCGGTAGTACTCGGATGCCTCCAATGCCCATAACGGTAAATTGTTGAAATTACAGGGCCGGCATTTCATTTTTGGGGTCATTTTTCCCCATCTAATGCAGGAGTTGCCCGAAGAATGGCGCGCCGGCAATTCAAAGACAGCCCACCTGCTCCGACCAGGCCAATGATCCGAATTTGTTTGAACCCTTACAGAAAAAGGACCTTCTACTCTCTTTACAACCGCCTTTTTCCATCAAAATAGTGCGTTTTAGCCGGCCAGGATCAAGTGGGGTGCTGCGCGCAGCACTGTACATAAGAGCCCGGAGGCACACATCAGTAAGAGCGCCTCGCCGGACCGAAATCATTTTTCCACCGGTATTTTCTCTCTTGACTTTCAGGCAAAAATTCCCCCACCTCTTTTTTTTCGATTTTGCCGCTTCCCGCTTCCAGCTTCCTGCTCCCAGCTTCCTGCTCCCTGCTTCCCGCTCCCTGCTTCCCGCTCCCTGCTTCCCGCTCCCTGCTTCCCGCTCCCTGCTTCCCGCTCCCTTTTGCCGCTCCTGGTTGCAGTTTTGCAAGCCAAAACTATTCATGGTATCCTGTTGTCGGATTGAGTGAGCAGTGGGAAGTGAACAGAAAAAAGCCGCTGCTCAGTGGATGGCCGGCAATATTCCATGGGAACTGGAGCGGGTGAACAAACTCATTGCGGAGTTACCGAATGCCTAACGAAGCGTTTGCGGAGGTTTCAGGCAATAAGGCAAAAGTTGCAATCGTGAAATACGACGGGACCTTTGATTCTTTCACTGAGGCTCTCGAACTCTGCGATGGCTTCGATGGGCACAGGGCCGGCGATAAGGTTCTTCTGAAACCGAATATCCTCTGGGGAGGTACAAGACACATGCCGCCCTACGGCCGCGTGACGACCTCGAAAATAGTCGAATATGTCCTTCAAGTCCTGTGTGACAGGGGGTGCGCCGACGTTACCATCGGAGAGGGAACCATTCCGAACAAGGAACTGGGCTCGACTACACTTCGGGGTTTCGACTGGTCAGGTATCGGAAGGGTGGCAAAAAGGTATGGTGCGAGGTTGGTTGATTTCAACTCTGAACCCTACGAAGAAGTCCAATTGGAAAACGTCGGAGTCAAGCTTTCCAAGTGGGCGATAGAGTCCGATTTTCTCATTGATCTGCCTGTACTGAAGACCCATCTCCAGACAAAGATATCGTTAGGCATGAAAAACCTTAAAGGGTTTCTGACTCTAAGCTCGAAAAAGGCGTTCCATCGACATGAACTGAACCGCCTGATCGCATTGTTGAATACGATAGTGCAGCCTTCGCTGACGATCATCGACGGTATTTACGGCCTCGAAAGAGGCCCCGAGTTCTTGGGGACCCCCCATCGGATGGATCTTATCATAGCCGGAAAAGACGTCTTCTATTGTGACATTGTGGGTGCGATGGTGATGGGAATCAAACCTGATGAGGTCGAGTATCTCAAAGAGTTTTCTTCCATAACGGGGCGAACCGTATCCCTGGACGGGGTCAAGGTGAGAGGCGAGTCCATTGACCAGGTGGCTCAGAAGTTCGAGTGGCGCCTTTCAGTGGAGGACATCTTGCATCAGGCAGGGATTGAAGGACTCACCGTCCAGGAAATCGGCCTTTCCTGTTGTTCCGGATGTGGGGCCATACTATCACTTCTGACCGCTGTCCTTACGAAAGATTGCCCCGGGGTCGTGCTGGATAGAGTGGAGATCTGCACGGGTGGTGACGTCAGGGCTAAAGGAGAATCCCGGAAGGTTTTCCTTCTCGGAGATTGCGCTGTTTCGGCCAACAAGGACCTGAAGCACGCAGTGAGCATTAAGGGTTGTCCACCTCCAGTCCGGGATACGGTCATGGCCGTGGCTCTCAAATGCCTTCCCCGACAAAAAGCTGCCAGGATGCTCGTGACGAGAACAGTAAAGAACATTGGAAAGAAGCTTGGCGTCTACGATGAGGCGTTTCCTGCTTTCGGCGTCTGCGAGCCGCCCACTTTTGATAAGAAGCACTTCTGAACTTTGAAAGAGTTCACCGCTCTTTACAACCGCCTTTTTTCCATCAACATCGTGCGTTTTAGCCGGCAGGATCAGCGTGGAGCTGCGTGCAGCATTGTGCATGAACTACCCACATATAAGGCCACATCCACACATCAGCAGTGCCGCTAAGAGCGCCTCGTCGGACCGAAATCGTTGTCCCACCGGTATTTTCTCCCTGGACTTCCGGACAAAAGATTCTTCCACCTCTTTTTTTCGATTTTGCCGCTCCCCGCATCCCGCTTAGCAGAGTTTTGAGTTTTAAGTTTTGGGTTTTGAGTTTTGAGTCACTGAAAACTGACAACTAATAACTAATAACTCCTCAGCTCCCCGCTTCTGGCTTCCCCCTCCCCGCTCCCCGCTTCCCGCGTATTTAGCCTGAATTTGCAGGTAAGCGAATCGAGGGATTTAGGAATTTAGGGATTAGGGGATTGAGGAATTCAGCAATCCTGCTCACTGTTCCTCGCGTAGCGATAGAACCAGAAGAAATTATTTTCTTTTGCTTTTTCTGCTCACTATTCACTGCTCCTCGCGAAGCGATAGAACCAGAAGGAATTATTTTCTTTTGCTTTTTCTGCTCACCGTTCACTGCTCCTCGCGAAGCGATAG
>JBEKQE010000194.1:0-8152 GCA_049520035.1 Syntrophobacteraceae bacterium
ATTTGCCGGATAAGAAAGCCACGGGAATCATAACCAGTTGAGCGGCTACGATGCATGCCGACATATTGAGGGAAGCAAAGGTTTCGTGATGCTGTGTGAGCAATTCTCCTGCCAAAGGGAGCATTGCCGCATTAGCGAAATGAAACAAAGTCACGGCGACGGCAAAGATCAAGATCTTCCGGTCAGCGAACAAAGCTCTTATACTCAAAGCAACCACCCCGTCGGGTGTTACTTTTAGTGCCCCCCCTCGCGAGCGGAGGTAATCAATGTCATCGTCTCTAATCAAAAGCACGGACACAGCACTGGCGCCCGCAATAATCGCGACCAGGTAGAAAATCCACTCTTGTCCCAGGAGATATCCGACTATACCGGCCAATAGAGCAGTAGCAACATTTCCCGCATGATTGAAGACTTCGTTGCGCCCAACCCGAATTGCGAACTTTTGGTGACCAACGATGCCCAACGTGATAGCGGCTATAGCAGGACCAAAAAGAGCCGATACGACCCCGTTGACGATCTGCGCCGCACTGATACAATAAAACTTTGGGAAAATGGTTATAGAAATGCAGCTAGCGCCCATTAACAAGGCGGCGGCAACGATCAGGAGGCGCTTCTTTTTGACGGCATCGACCAATGCCCCACATGGGGCGTCTGCAAGGAGATTGGCAATTCCCATCACGGACATGACTATCCCAATTTTAGCAGGGTTCCAGTGGAGAACGGCTAGTAGATAAATCACCAGAAATGGTCCGACGCCTCCACGAACATCAGCAAGAAAGAAATTGAGGCCATCAAGCGCATAGAGACTCCGCTGATTTGTCTTCTCAGTAAGATGAATATGTTTATCTTCCAAGTCGTCTTCTCCTGAATGCAAAACTTGTATGAGAATGGTGGGGATGAGCAGGGTTGCAAAGGAGCAGGCTGAGCTTGCCTTGGATACCCTGTAAAAATTTTCTCTTGGGAGGTTTCGGATCGAGAGTCGATATCATCACAACTTCTGATCCTTGTTTATCGGAATTGGGCATGGACGGCAGAAGTAACTTCTGCAGATGATAGATTGGAGGAAACTACCATAACCTATTGGACTCTTAAAAGAGGAAATGCAGGCTGCGGGGCCGGAAGGGCGAGTTTTCTCCATTCAGAGCGAATGATCTCGCTGGTCATACTTGCTTGTCAAAGTGCAAATTTCCAGAGCGAAGTCGGCTGCAAAAGATGTGAAATAAGGGGTCAGGCCTTGAAAAAGGAATTTGTAAATTTTTGAAGCCGCTTGACCAGCCTGCACTCAAGATGGCAAAGGACCTCTCTGGACTCTATTCTCTAGCGAGACGCTCGCCATCATTTCAATCAAGAGTTTTATGACGTTCCACCTCACCCATTTTCCATTTTTCAAGGCTGGCCCCTTTCTTTCATAACTGTTGTCCACAATAAGACCCAGCTGCCAACCGGTGTTTATCTGCACCTTTTCTTCACAATATGGCTGCAAGATGGCGGAGGATAATGAGATCGGTCAGGCTCGTTGTTGATAACCCGGCCTAATGGACAGGAGGTCGACTGCTGGGCGTGGTCAGAACTTTCCAGTATCTTTAAAAAAGTCGCTCATTAGGGAGACCAGCCCATCTTCGAAGAAAAACAGGGTCACTCCCTCGTTCTCATAAGGCTCATTTTTCCTGTTGATTCCCCTGTTTCTCCAGTGGGCTGCGACCTTATCCTGTTGGGCAATGGTGTGCTCGACCGTAAAGGTGAGTTCAGGATACTGGCGGAAAAGAATTCGGAAGAATTTTAGGATTCTTTCCTTGCCGATTAGTGGCTGAGTCTTTGGAAAAAAAAGGCGGGCATCTTCTTTTAGAAAATTCGCCATTTGCCCCAGACTTTGGGTGCTGAGGAATTCAAAAAATTGAGTTACCTTACTGCTAAGATCTCGCATGCGACTTCTTCCCGAAGTGGGGTCAACTCACTGCATCCCCTTTTAGTTGATTCCGCAGCAACTGAGTGAGCTAGCTGTATCGGACTGCACTGATTTGTGGAGATTTAGGGCCTCACCCTGCTTCAACAATGAAAGCCCCCTCGAAGCCAGTCCTTCAGTTCGTAAGTTATCATTTATACCACTACGCCCGGTTTCCTGCCACACTTCTATGGCCTTGCGAATAAGATCCGCCGGGCAACATCTCTTGCCAATCCTTAAGTCTGACCGGGCCAAGCATGAACAAAACATATGATTCGGGAAGGCCGCGTTTTTCCGCGCTCTATTTCTCAAGGTCGAGGAGAGAATATTGGGAATAATTCCCACGTGATATGGATGACTCGAGCCAAATAAAAGTTGCCCTGTGACAGATCCCATTCGGGCGCTTCATTGAAGTTATTAAGTCGAAAATAGCATTGGAAGATGTTAAGGATAGTTTGCATCAAAAAATATTCAGGCGGCTGCGCGCTATTCCAAGACAACAACTCAAACGTCTAACCGGAGACACACGGTGAGCTTTTTGAAGAAAATATTTGGGTCTAAGGAATCACCAAAACAGACACGTCCACAGGCGCACTCGGTTCCAGCAGGCAAACAGTCAAGTTCTATCCATGAGGCGGCCGAGGATGGCAACTTGGAAAAGGTCAAGGCGCTGCTGAAAGACAATCCTCGTTGGGTTTTCAGGAAAGACCATGAAGGCCGGACGCCTTTGCACGCAGCGGCGTCGAAGGGTCATAAGGATGTGGCAAAATTGCTGATGGACTACAAATCCGACGTCAATGCGAAGAAGAAGTACGGCTATACGCCTTTGCACTATGCGGCCCATGGACACAAAGACGTGGTGGAATTGCTGCTGGCCAAAAAAGCCGACGTCAATGCCAGGGACAACATCGGCTATACGCCTTTGCACGAGGCGGCGAGGAATGGCTACAAGGACGTAGCGGCATTGCTGCTGGCCAACAAAGCGGACGTCAATGCCAAGTACAACATAGGTGAGACGCCTTTGTACCTGGCGGCGGAGAATGGCCACAAGGACGTGGTGGAATTGCTGCTGGCCGGCGAGGCCGACGTCAATGCAAAGGACGACAGGGGCTGGACGTCTTTGCACAAGGCGGCGACAGCAGGCCACAAGGACATTGCGGCATTGCTGCTGTCGAACAAAGCCGACGTCAATGCCAAGCACAACAGAGGGGAGACGCCTTTGCACCTGGCAGCAGGGAATGGCTACAAGGACGTGGCGGCATTGCTGCTGGCCAACAAAGCCGAGGTTAACGCCAAGGACAACAGAGGCCAGACGCCTTTGCACCTGGCGGCGGAGAATGGCCACAAGAACGTTGTGGAATTGCTGCTGGCCCGCAAGGCCGACGTCAATGCCGAGTACATCGACGGCTCTACGCCTTTGCACCTGGCGGCGGAGAATGGCCACAAGGACGTAGCGGAATTGCTGCTGGCAAACAAAGCCGATGTCAATCCCAAGTCTATCGACGGCTCTACGCCTTTGCACCTGGCGGCGGGGAATGGCCACAATGACGTGGTGGAATTGCTGCTGGTCAACAAGGCCGAGGTCAATCCCAAGTCCAACGACGGCTCTACGCCTTTGCACGAGGCGGCGATAGCAGGCCACAATGACGTAGTGGAATTGCTGCTGGCCAACAAGGTCGAGGTCAATCCCAAGTCTAACGACGGCTCTACGCCTTTGCACGAGGCGGCGATGGCAGGCCACAGGGACGTGGTGGAATTACTGTTGGCCAACAAGGCTGAGGTTAATACCAAGAACGGCAACGGCATGACGCCTTTGGACTATGCGGAGACCAGGGGCCGCAAGGATGTGCTGGAATTGCTTGCTGCGCACCACGGCAGCCACGAATAGACTGTATGGAACAGAAAATTAAGTCTGCCGGGAATTTGGCCCCACCGGTAAATTCGGGTTCGCATTTCCCCCGGACCAGGCCAACACGACCCAAAGATTTTAACTTTTGGCGGAGTGATTACAAGCGCTCCGCCATGTGCTCTTATCGCCATCGTCATGACAATTAAAGAGTTGCAACTCCGGTCATGGAATGAGAATCGAGGAGCCGGTAGTACGCCGGGATTCGATGTCGCGATGGGCCATGCCCGCGTCGGCCAGGGAGTAGGTCTTGCCTATCTGCACCTTTACAATCCCGCTTCCTACCACGTCAAACAAATCTTTGGCATGTGCAAGAAGGTCTTCCCGCCTGGCAGTATAGGTCATAAGGGACGGCCGGGTGAGGAAAAGGGACCCTTTGGCGGAAAGTATGCCGATGTCAAATGGAGGAACCGTCCCACCCGATTGTCCGAAACTCACCATTGTGCCGATGGGTCTCAGGCAGTCCAGGGACTTCATGAAGGTTTCCCTGCCCACGGAGTCATAGACCACGTCAACACCTCTTCCACCCGTTATCTCCTTTACGCGGGATGAGAAATCCTCCTCCCTGTAAAGGATCGTATGGCCGCATCCGTTACTTCTTGCAATTTCGGCTTTTTCCTTCGACCCAACTGTTCCGATTACCGTTGCACCGAGGTGCTTTCCCCACTGGCATACAAGTGTCCCCACGCCTCCCGCTGCCGCATGGATGAGAATCGTATCGCCCGGTTTGACCCTGTAACACCCGTGAAGGAGGTATCGTGCGGTCATTCCCTGCAACATCATGGCGGCCGCCTGGCGCGTGGAAATGCTTTGAGGAAGCACAACCAGACGATGAGCCGGAATGACCCGCACCTCCGCATAAGCTCCCGGAGGAAGCCCCGCATACGCTACACGGTCTCCGGCCGAAACCTCGCTCACCCCCTCGCCGACAGCTTCGACTATTCCAGCTCCCTCCATTCCGATTACCGCCGGCAGGTGGGGCAAAGGATAGAGGCCGGTCCGGTGATAGATATCTATAAAGTTCACCCCTATGGCTTCGTGGCGGACAAGCGCTTCACCATGACCGGGCATACCCGGATCGTATTCCTCGAAACGCAAGACTTCGGGTCCCCCAATCGTATGTATCAAAACAGCTTTCGGCATGATTTCCCCTTTTTTTCAAGATTCTCAGGCAAAGCGAACGAGCAAGGTGACCCACAGAAGCCCTATGAGATATGATATCGCAACATCGCTTGGCCAGTGAGCCGCAAGATCAACCCTGGCAATCCATCCGACGATAAGGATAAGAGAACAGACAAGCAATATAGCCCAGCGAAGCCTTCCCGATGTTTTGACCGTTGCCAGAACAGCCAAGAATCCAACCGTTGATATATAATTTAGAGCAAAGATGGATGGAAAGGCCGATCCGGACAGCAACCTTTCAACGTGAACTAATTCGGGAGATGGGCGCGGTTGCGCGATAATCGGTCCCAGTCCTTTCCCCAGCAGCCACAATCCCATGAAACTGACCACAGACAGCGAAGCTGCCCGCCATCGTGCGATCGCCAGGGAAATAAGAAACGTCATGCTTATTAATATCAAGACCGAAGGCATTGCGGCTGTCGAGGACAACCATTTGGCCCATTCTTTGGATTCCGGCAGCAATGACTGCACCAATCGAGTACAACTTACATCGCCGGGAAGAAACGGCAGGTATTTGAGGGCCAGTGTGAGCATAGCCGCTAACCCGAACAGAGCCAGCCATATCATATCTTTCTTTTTCATCCCAGACCCCTTCGCCGGGCTGTATTGTGCAAGATCATCCGTCTCCATTTTGCGCTTCTGCAGGACCTGTCTCCGGATAAAGCATCAACTTAATCATCCGTAAATAGACATGCTCTTCGTGCTTGCGCTGAAAACATCCCTGTTTACGATCACATTGACGCAGGCAGGCTTGCCGGAAGATCCGGCCCGCTCGAGGGCCGGACGGATTTCAGAGGGTTGGACAACATGTTCTCCATACCCGCCCATGGCCTCGATTACCCGGTCATATCTCAGAGGAGTGAGAACGCTTGCCGGGGTTTCCCTGTCAGTACCATACCGTGCAAGTTGAAGGAACCGCACCTGGTTCCAGGCTGCGTTGTTTGCGACAATTCCAACCACGGGCAAATTAAAGCGGATGAGCGTATCATAATCAAAACCGGTACATCCGAAGGCCCCATCACCAAAAAGCACGACCACGCCGGTTTCGGGAAAGGCCGTTTTGGCGGCGATGGCAAAGGGCGTACCGACTCCGAGCGTGCCCAGGGGACCGGGATCGAGCCATTTGCCCGGCTTTCGCGTCCTGATCACGTTGGCCGAGATGGTGACCACGTCCCCTCCATCCGCAATGAAAATAGAATCATCGCTTAAAAAATCGTTTATTTCACGAGCAAGCCTCAGAGGATGAATAGGAACTTCATCGGAAGTCAGAAATTCCCTTTCCTTCTCGAGGATCTCATTCTCCTTCGCCCGAAGTTCCCGGCGCCAGGCGTCGCAATCCAATCCGGGGCGAACGGCCAGTGTGAGGTCCTCGAGCGCTGAACCGATGTCCGCATTGATTGGGACATAAGCTGACCGGTTGTGACAGAGCTCGGAATAATCCAGGTCGATTTGGATGATCTTCGCGCCGGGGGCGATCCGGTCCCCATAGCCAAGCCGAAAATCAAAAGGCGTTCCGGCGACAATGACCACGTCCGCCCGGCTGAGCGCATGGCTCCGCGATCTGCTGAACAGCAACGGCGAATCCGCCGCAACAGAGCCCCTTGCCGCTCCGTTCAGATATGTCGGAATTTGCATCTTTTCAGCCAGCGCATTCAGGCTGTCAACCGCCCGGCAGAGCCATACCTGCGTGCCGGCGAGAATGGCCGGTCTATCGGCCTTTTCGAGCAGCTCAGCCGCTATTTCAATATCCCTGGAATCGGGCCGCGCAGCGCCCTTTGCCCTGTACCCGGATGGAATCTGCACCTGGGCCTCCTCCAGTCCCGTTTCCAGCACATCGTAAGGAATTTCAAGAAACGAGGGCCCCGGGCGGCCGCTGTAAGCCTCGCGGAGAGCCATGGCCATATATTCGGGGATGCGCTCGGTTTCAAAGACTGTCGCAGAAAACTTCGTGATCGGCTTCATTATTTCCACATTATTCAACTCCTGCAACCCGCCCTTGAGCAGATTCTTAACAGGCACCTGTCCTCCGATGAGAAGCATGGGGACCTGCGCCCGATAGGCGTTTGCAATTCCCGTAACGGCATCGGTCACCCCCGGCCCGGCGGTTACGACCGCAATGCCCGGAAAGCCGGTGAGTCGTGTCCAGGCATCGGCCGCATGGGCCGCCGTCTGTTCGTGCCTCACGTCGATTATCTGAATGCCTTCCTCGGCGCATCCATTGTAAATATCCATGACGTGCCCGCCGCACAGCGTAAAGATTGCACCGATCCCTTCGGCTTTCGCGAATTTTGCCACAAGTTGACCGCCTGTGATTTTGGCCATCGGATGATCCTTTTCAGAATGAAAGCTTGACCCTGAATAATGCCTCAACTCGATCACTAGCGAATCGCGACGCGCATTTCGAGGTCGGATTCCGCCCAAAAAAGCTTTTGAAAACCCCCGGACTCCATGGAATCATACGATATGTCCACCAACGCACAAGTGCAATGCCGATTAGAGCGATCTTGCCACTTTTGGGCCTCACGCCGCCATCCCGCAGTTGTTGGGCCTCGCTTCTCGGTTCTCTTCCGGCTAGAGCCGGTAAGAGGAATGACCAGATTATCGCTACGCGAGGAGCGGTGAGCGGTGAAAAAACAAATCTGTAAATTCCACTCCAGCTCTGCAATCAGCCGGTAATATTATAGCGGGGCTAATTCCGGTGTGCAAAACGGCAACCGGGCTTCGCCGGTGAGTAGTGATCAGTGATCGGTGAGCAGTGAAAAAAATTCCTCAACCCTCAGGTCTCCCTAATCATCGAGACTAATTGTAACACGAGAAGATTCAGGGCTGAAAACGGCAACCAGAAGCGGCAATAAAAGCGGCAATAGAAGCGGCAATAGGAGCGGCAAAAAGCAAGGCTGGAGAAAAGTAATTGCACGCTGTAGATTTTCGCGGCAGGGGCAGGCCTTGCCTGAGACGAATAACAAGCCCCGGGCAAGACTCGCCCCAGCCAAGTATTCGACGTGGAGTAATCGGATAGGACATCAGGTTAGATGAGTGCGGGAAAGAAAACATCATAGAAAAGCAGGTCTTCAGCGACATCAGCTATCTTATGTTTCTTCCCTTTCGGAACCCTGACAATA
>JBEKQE010000195.1:0-8074 GCA_049520035.1 Syntrophobacteraceae bacterium
GACTGGGGGTATCCCACGCGCAAGGACCGCTACCAGGGAATCGACGACCACGTCAACGGGTATCTGGCTAACATCGTCGATTTTGTCCGCCACAGGCACGAGGCGCCTAAAATCAACCTGATGGGAATCTGCATGGGGGGGAGCTTTTGTATCATGTATTCCGCCCTACACCCCGAAAAGGTCAAGAACCTGATCACCACGGTGAGCCCGAGCAACTTCGACACCGATAAAGGCCTTCTTAACATCTGGGCGAAGGTAATCGACGCCGATCTCATCGCGGAAACCCATGGCAATATGCCGGGGGACATGCTGAACATGTGTTTCCTGCTGCTCAACCCTGCCCGGCTGATGATCGATAAGTACGTGGGCTATTTTGAAAACGTGGACGACAGGGTGTTTGTGGAAAACTTCATCCGTATGGAGAAATGGATCTTTGACAGCCCCGACGTTCCGGGAGAAGTCATGCGGCAGTTCATCAACGATTGTTACAAGAAAAATCTACTCATCCAAAGCAAGATGGAATTGGGAGGCAAACGGGTTGACCTTAAGAACATCACCATGCCTCTCCTGAACATCTATGGCCGGTTCGACCATTTGGTTCCTCCTGAGATGTGTGAGCTTCTGACGAGCAGAGTTGGCAGCAAAGACACGGAGGACATGTGCATTGATACCGGCCACATTGGAATTTATGTAAGCTCCAAATGCCAAAAGGAACTGGCCCCCAAAATCGCCCGGTGGCTGAAAGAAAGAGACGGAGTCGAACAGGAAGATGTTGCCGCCCGCCCAGCCAAAGCTGGGCCGAAAAAAGAAACCGGTCCCAAAAGGCGACCTTCACCAAAACGCACGCAAAAAGTAGTTACCGCAGGGAGGTAGATCATGGTCTCCGGAGACAAGAACGGTTATTTCAATGCCATCTGTAAAGTCAGCAGGGCCTTCGGAACTACTCTCGAAAGGGATCAACTGCTTGACCTGATCATTAACACCGCCATTGAAACCATGAGCGTGAAAGCTGCGTTACTTTTTCTTCACGATAAAGAGAGGGAGCAATTCAGGGCAGCAGCGCATAAGGGTTTATCACAGACCTATATCAAAAAGGGTCTCACGCAACCGATGAAACTGGTGCCTGAGCTCGAAAAAGAAGGATATTTCTTCTCTTATGATTCCACTGCCGACGACAGGCTGGACGGTCATGACGTGAAAAAGGCCGAAGGACTGGCTTCGCTTCTGGTGGTGCCCGTCAAGGTTAAAGGGAAGCTCATTGGTGGTCTTGCTCTTTTTACGGGTAGCCCGAGGCATTTTTCTGAGCAGGAGATCGATTTCGCCTCCGCCCTGGCCGAGGAGGGGGGTATGGCCATCGAGAATGCCGGTTTGATCGAACAGATCAGACACAATACGGGGTTGTTCCTGGACCTGGCTGTCAGCATCAACTCAAGCCTCAATGTAAAGGAGGTTTTGCACAACTTGACGGCCAATGTGGCTGAAACCCTCAAGATAAAGGGCGCCGCTGTTCTTCTTATCGATGGAAAAACAAGAGCGCTTGAATGCGTGGCGAGTTGCGGCTTGAGTGAAACCTATCTGAGCAGGGGACCCTTGTCTATTGAGGGAAGCATCCAGGAAACCCTCGATGGAAAGCCGGTCCTGATCGAAGATGTCTCGACAGACCCAAGAGTGAAGCACAAGAAAGAAAAGAAGCGGGAAGGCATTGTTTCCCTCCTCTCGGTTCCAATTCAGACCAAAGAGGAAATAATCGGCGCGTTGCGGCTCTACACTGCGGTGCCAAGGGAGTTCACCGGGGATGAAATAAGATTGCTCACCGCTCTGGCTCATTTGGGTGGGATAGCAATACAGAATGCCTCCATGTATCTCATGATCGAGAGCGACATGAAGGACCTCAGGCAAGAGATATGGAGCCACCGCAGCTATTTTTAGCCAAAAGCGCAAACGGGAGGTGAACCACGGCGGGAGCTGACGCCATACACTGGATGGATGCCTTTTTAATGCCTGCGAGTGTCGCTGTGATTGGCGCTTCGGCCACTCCCCAGACAAAAATTTACGTTAAATACCGGAACCCGAGGAGCTGCCTGAAAACAGGCGCCCCTCCGGCAAAGAGATGTACTGGAATCGTTATTACGCGGGCAGCTATGGGGCCTGCGTGCAGAGGCGCAGCATCTGCCGGTGCGAGAAGCAGGCCAAAACGGCAGGACTCCATGACGGGCCCTGGCTGACGCAGAGAAGTGGAGCGAAATTTCAAAAAACTAAACCTAATTCCTCGATAAAGTGTCTCGACTTTCGGGTAGCACTACAAAACCACTCCTGCTCAAATCACTTATTCTTTCCCTTGGGCTCGGTTGATCCCTTTTTGAAGCTTTCCCCAAAGCTTTCCATGACTTTTTGAAACTGTTCGGCCTGCTTTTGAACAAGGTTTTCCAACTGGCCGGCCACTTCTTCGGTCTTCGCCTGTGATAAGAGCATTTGAAAGTTTTTAATAGTCTCTTCCTGCGATGCGACCTTTTCCTTAAGCTCTTCGTATTTTTTGACCAACGTCAAATGCTCGTCACGGGGTACGACCCCAAAGAGGGTCAAATAATCCGTAAGGGAGTTCTTGAAATCTCCCTGCGCCTTTTTCCACATTTCGAAGTAATCCGGGCTTTCTTTGGCCACCTGGTCCAACCCGTAGGTCTTCTGAAAAAGAGCGGTCATCTCCTCAAAACCGGTAAAACCCTGGCGCATCCAGGCCGCCATATCTTCCATAGCTTTCTGGCCTTTGGCGGCATTCATAAAACACTTCCCCCAGAATTCTAGAAATTGGCTGTCCATAGAATGATCCTTTTCAATTGGCCTTTAAGTGGGCTTCATCCAGGTCCAGTTGGAACCGGACCGGTCCTCGACAGTTCCCATCGGAACGTGAAGACGATATATGGCACTTATATTGGAAATTTTTATCAATAGCACACTCAGATAGAGGCATGGACCACGTTGTGGCCATCGCCGTATGCCCTTTGGGGAAAACGCTCACCTCGGCGTCCACCCACTCGAGTGGCACAAGGCTGGAAGCTTCATCCACCAGATCGTCCTTTTCCGCAATGCAGATGAGCCACTGGACACCCTTCTCTTTGATACGTTTGAAGTTGAGCGGCCGGTCGAACACCCTCACAGGGAGCGTTCCATCCTTGTCGACCGGGGTTGTGTAGCTCTTGAAACTCATTTGTGTGATGCCCAGGGGAATATCCGTTCTGTCATAGAGCATCCAATGGTTGATTGCAGCCGCTGTCTTACTGATTTCCGGCGGTTGCCCGGGCCTGTCAAACATCATGAGATCCCGGTAAAAGGTGAGCATGGGGGCCTCCTTTTCGATGCTCTTCAGCTTATAGACCCAGCCTAGGATTTTGCCATCGATCACCTGATTACCGTTTGCCAGAGTTTTTATAGCATGCCCCAAATTCATGAACCTGGGCGGCAGATGTTTCATATATTCAATCAAGGCTATGCTCCGGGATCCGTCCAGAGGGGCAACACAGGTGATGTGAGCATCAACCAGACCGTCCAGTTCGCCGGAAAGGAGAGCCACTGTGGTCATGTATCCGCCTTGACAGAACCCGTTCAGCGTAACCGGTCTCCCGTGCTTCGCCATTACCCGCTCACAAAAAAAACGCGTGTCAAGAGTGTCGTCCTCCGGGGTCATGAGCTGCACGGCCTCGGTGGTTTGAATGTCCTTCACGACGCGAAGGTAGGTTGGGATTCCCTGGTTTGCGAAACAGTGCACGTAACTCTTGTTCTCCCCCGGCAAAAAGGCAAGTATGTTTGCACCCAGTACATAGGGCGGAACGATAATGATGGGTTTTCCTTCTGTTCTCACACTGACCCGAGGGTCCGAAGGCAAGACCTGGTAGAGCTCAAGCCGGTCGGTTTCAGCCAGTTTTCTATAACCGCCTTTATCAAAGTGCAGCCCATATTCCGGTCCTATCTCCCGAATGGCTTTGGGGTATAAATAAACCACAAGATCCATTATCTGGGCCTTTCTTGCCGCAAATCCAGCGATGTCTTCCCCATCACAGTCAAATAGCGTATTGAGGGTTGCCATGAGGGCTTCCCTCGCCTGCCGGAGATGGTAGTCATTCATCTGCGTCAAGGTGCTGTTGAGCGCCCTTGAAGCCAACTCGACATTGAACTGCAAGAGTTCTGCATAGGCCCGGCTGGTTTCACAAGGAGGCGTGTGCCTCAATTTCTCACCCTCCGCGTTGTAGAAGGCACTGAGCGCATTCCATGAAGGGTCCATGAATTCGCTCGTGTACTTAAAAACTCCAGTCCAAAACATCTGGAGGCCTTTGAGCAGGTTCAGGGATGCCTCCAACGTTTTCGATGGCGATTTGGACAGTCTTTCGAGGAAATCCTTCGACATCTCAAATGAATCATTGAAAGAAGCGAAAAGATTATTCATCTATGGTTCTCCCAAACTGATTTCAAAATATAGCGCGGAAAGTTTAATGCCTTAGACCGGCATGGCTGGACTGCCCCCTTCGAAACAATCAATATGGAGAGGGAAGACCAGGCATTTTCCCGGGTGTATAGGAATCAATCTTTGATGACATCGACAAAGAATGTCTCTACCTTCTTGAAGCCCTCGTCTGCAACGCTTTTGAAGGTCTCTCGGCCCTTCTTGTAAGCCTTAAACCATTCCTCAACGACCTTTTTCCCTTCCGCAGGAAGCCACGCGGCTTGTTCCAGAAACATGTTCGTCGCATTTTCCATCTGGTCCTGAAGCATGGCCATGCTGTTAAACGTGGCTTCAAAAACGTTTTTATTGTACTGAATCATTTGTTTAGTTATCTGTTTCTGTTCCATTTGGATCACTCCTCCGGGATGGCTGCACATCCATCTCCTTGCTTGCATAGTTTCCAAGAGCTGCTGAATGCCTCATCTGCAGCTTTCCCCCTTAGCCCTTTTTGCCTGCTTCAGCAAAGTAGTTTTCAACCTTGCCAAAGCCCTGGTCTACGACTTTTTTGAAATCCTCGCGGCCTTTCTTGACTGTTTCGACCCATTCATTAAGGGTCTTTTTCCCCTCGCCGGGAAGCCACGTGGCCTGCTCCATAAAAGCATTCACCATTTTTTCTGTTTGCTCTTGCAGTAAAATCATAGCGGTGAAGGTGTTGTCGAAGCTGGCCTTGTTGAAATCGATCATCTGTTTTGTGAGTTTTAGCGGGTCCATCTCTATAAATCCTCCTTGGTTTTTGATATAAGTTTCAACGAACGATGAAGCTTTTGACCTAAGTTGAACCTAATATAGCTACGGGGGAGGAATTGTCAAGGATAAATTGTGCATTGCACAATATTTTTTGTGTTTTATTTCCAAATTCTTAGGCTATAGTAATGCTGCGTGTTTTGCATCGCTGCGTCAACCCCCGAGCCTAAATGATGGGAAGCGTTAATGGCCCAAAACGTACTACTCAAAAAATATGCGAACAGACGGCTCTACGACACTGAAATAAGTGCTTACGTCACACTCGACCAAGTGTCCGATCTGATTAAAGACGGCCGCCAGGTTGAAGTCATCGATGCCAAGACCCGGGAAGACGTAACAGCCTTTATTCTCACTCAGATCATCATGGAAGAGGCAAAAAATAAAAACTCCCTTTTGCCAGTGACCCTCCTTCACCTGGTCATCCGGCATGGCCAAAATGTTTTGAGTGAGTTCTTCGAAAAATACCTGGAATTGACTATTAAGAATTACCTGTCCTACAGGGCTGCCTTGGACGAACAATTCAGAAAGTGGCTGGATATGGGTAAGGACCTATCGGCATTTGCACAGAAAACCCTCCCACCTCTCACAACGTGGGACTCCTTCTCCGACCTGTTCGCGAGTCCAGAAAAAAAGCCGGGGAAAGAGCCACCGGTCGAGAATAAGAGGTGATTGCAAACCCAGCCAATCTGCTCTTTCCGCCAAGTTGCAAATGCTCCCCGCGTTTCTTCCTATGGTTTAACAGATGTCAGGGGTCATAATTGGCTCCGTCCACTGCCCACTTTTTTTGCAATGCACAAGAAATAAAAAGTGCTCCGCGCCTGTGAAATGCGGGGTTCTAAGGTTTTGCGAAAAGCAATGCTCACTCGGCAGCTGCTGCCTGTCACTCAGTATCACCAAATTGGACAGGCAGGCGGGAAAAGCATGCTGGCGTTACTCGGAGCAGCTCATTCTCCATCTTCGACCGAATGAAGGCTGACGTCTGGGAGTTGCACGTAGCGTAAACTCTTGCCGGCAGCTAACCTAAAAACTTCATGACGTCCTGATTGAATCGCTCTGATGCTTCGATAGGGAGCAGGTGCCCGACGTTGGTATAGGTAAGGAGTTTTGCGCCTCTAATCATGGTGCTCAGATATAGGCCGTTCCCATACGGGACGAGTGGATCCGCAGCTCCGTGAACAACAAGTGTTGGCAGGGATATTCTGTGCATGCGGTCGGCCACACCAGGCCACGTCATTACTGCGCTGAGTTGCCGCTGGTAGGAAGAAAGCGGCATCGGTTTGGATTTGGCATATCGCACCACCCTATCGAGGTCTTCGGGGTGGGAGTTCATGTAGCCCGGCGCCGCAATACATGGATAGACAAGGCGTATCACTGTTTCAAGATCTTCCTTCTCTTGGGGCATGAGCAGGGCGCCCATTTCTTGCGCAGGCGGGATATATGCCGACCCGCCAGCCGAGGTCGCGACCAGGATCAATTTGTCGACCAACCTCGGATGTCGTAGGCTTAGCTCCATGGCGATGAAACCACCCATCGACCAGCCTATCACGTACGTTGGGCCGCACTTGAGATTTCGGATCAAGCCTGCCGCGTCATCAGCCATGTCGGCGATGGTGTATGGCCCTGTGCCCGGAGCACTATCGCCCGCATCGCGATTGTCCATGTTGATCAGGCGATACTTTCTGGAGATGATTTCAATCTGCTTCCACCAGATAAACCGGGAAGTCCCCAGCCCGGGGATGAGCAGGAGCGGATGACCGGCGCCGTAATCGTCATAGTAAATAGTGTGCAATCCAACCTGTATTATAGGCATATGTTCTCCGTCAATCAGACCCAAAGGGTAAGAACGAATAATCCAAGTCCACGAATGGCCTTTTTGGGCTTTTCCCAGTGGGTGCGGATTTACCTGAGAGGTCACAGTAGATGCAACGTGACAAAACCCACCTGAGAGTCTTGTCCTCTCTTGAATCTCCAAGGTAAGCACTCTTTGGCTTCGTTGAAGCATCAATTTCAGATGCGAATAGGGCTTTTGCAAGTAAGCACCGGCGGCCCAGGTTTGATACCAGACAGAGCCGGACGAAATACTTGAGTGCGCATGAAAAAACATAGTAAATCAGGTGCAGACGAACAGTAAAGATTCCATGGAATGAGCCGTGAGGAGATCATGCCCGATGCGCCGTTTTATGTTGAATCCAGATTGCCCGAGACGGAAATGATTCAGAATCAAGGTCCGAAGGCCAATCTTCATGATTTCAATGGGTACGCCTTGCAATAGGGGATAGGGTAGCATTGATGGGACGAAGTGAAACGGGATTTGAACAGATCACGTTCCTTATCATCTTGAAGATCAACGACAGAGAGCTGCTCTCGGAAACGCTCAATAGATTCTGGTCCGCCAACGATCACATAGCGTATATTGGGATTCGCGACGATATTGCAGACAATTTTCTCAAAACCAACATTTTCGGTTTGTACAGTCCCATACAGAGCTGCCCCGTTTCTATCCCAGCCCTCACAAGGTTCTCAAGCTCCCAATGGATTTTGTTTGCATTACAATTTAAGATGATTGCCACGGAACCGGAGAAAAATCATTCCTCCTGAGATACCTGCCATCCTCAGGAAGATAGTCGGGATGCGGATCAACTTTTAGCATGATCACTCCACTACCCTTGTTCAGATTTCAGCCGGAACAATGCCTTTCCAGCTTAGTAGGCGATAATTGATCAGGGTAAACCACCGGCTCTGCCGGTGGACTCCCAAAAGTTTGACATTTGCGGGAGTCGTCATTCCGGCAGTCCCGGCGGCGCTTTTGAGCCGGGATCAAGAGCCGGAATCCAG
>JBEKQE010000196.1:0-7782 GCA_049520035.1 Syntrophobacteraceae bacterium
TTGGAACTAACTGGGTCATGCGTGATAACTTCCGAAAATCCGCTGGATTCCGGCTCTTGATCCCGGCTCAAAAACACTGCCGGGACCGCCGGAATGACGGGGGTGCGGTAGTCATCTCCTTTGCGGATAGTGTCGGAAGCGAACAAATACCCACAGCCGCTTTGAGCGGCCCACATTTTCAAGCCTCCGGCTTTGCCGGAGGTATCTGACTTATGCAGGAACATCCGGCGATCAATGGGGCAAATACAGTACTTGATAATGCCGTCCGCATTAGATTCAATCTTATGAAACTTCCGATGCGATGGCGGCGCACACGTCCTCGGCAAAAGGGAAAAGGCAGCTTGTATCAAGGCTCCCGATATAGCTTTTTATGTCCGTAATTGCCTCCACCTTGAGAAAGCGCTCTATTCCCTCGATTATTTCGACTGCGGCGACGGGATTTATGAAATTGGCGGTCCCCACCTGGACGGCGCTGGCCCCGATCAGCAAAAACTCCAGGGCATCCTTTGCGTTGGAGATCCCGCCGATTCCTATTACCGGGCATTGGACCGTCCGGGTGACCTCATAGACGCACCGAAGAGCAATGGGTTTTACGGCCGGTCCGGAAAGCCCTCCCAAAACATTGGCCAGCCGCGGCCTCCTGGAAAAAATATCCACGGACATGGCCGCCACGGTGTTTATGCACGAGATGATATCGGTTCCAGCGTCCTGGGCGGCTTTGGCGATCTCCGAGATGCTCGTTACGTTCGGCGTGAGCTTTGTAATTACCGGAAGACGCGTAGCGCCCCTGACAGCTTCAACCACCCTGGAGGTCATCGCTGGATCGGTCCCGAAGACCATTCCGCCTTCTTTCACGTTCGGACAGCTTACGTTGATTTCCAGGGCGGCTATCCCAGGCGCCCCGTCGAGCCGGGAGGCAAGTTCACCGTATTCCTCGATCGTGTTGCCGAAGATGTTTACGATCACAGGAACGCCCAGATCGTGCAAAAAAGGGAGCTTTACTGCCAAAAACCTTTCGGCCCCGACATTTTCCAGACCTATGGAGTTAATCATCCCTGCCGATGTTTCGGCCAGCCGGGGAGGAGGGTTCCCGGCGCGGGGCTTGAGCGAAATCCCCTTTACCACAATCGCCCCGAGACGGCCCAGGTCAAAGAAGTTCGAGAATTCCTCACCGTAGCCGAACGTGCCCGACGCGCTCATAACCGGGTTTTTCAGGCGCAGCGGACCTAGCTGAACAGCCAGGTCTGGGGATGCGTCTGCTGGACCAGGATTTTGTTCCATTTGATAGATCCTGCCGAAAAGATTGGACCGTCTTCGCACACGTGGACGAAGCGTTCGGATTCCGGGTCGCCGGGTGTTGCCGCTGGGAGCGCGCACCCAAGACAGGCCCCGATCCCGCAGGCCATGAGCGACTCCATCGAAAGCTGGGCGAGCGTATCGTTTGCAAGCGCCCAACCGGCTACATGATACTGCATGGCGAGCGGCCCGCATGAATACAGCTCAAGGGGCCGAAAGTCTCCCGCCGCCATGAGTTCTTCAAACATTTGACTAATACGCCCCTTGCAGCCGAAGCTGCCGTCGTCGGTTGCAAAGCGGACCCGGATGCCCTGGCCTCGGAAAAAGTCTTCGGGCAAAAGCTCTGACGCCGTGCGGGCGCCGTAAAAAAGACACAGTTTCTCCGCGCCCTTCGCCCCGCGATCTGAAACCACCTGTGCGATCAGCCCCAAAAGAGGCGCTATGCCGATCCCGCCGGCAATGAAGGCCAGGGGAACGGTCCTGTCGATCGGAAGCTCAAATCCGTTTCCCAGAGGGCCGATAAGGCTCAAGGTCGATCCCGGCTCGAGCTGAGACATGAGCCACGTGCCGCGGCCGATAACCCTGTAGAGAATCTCTAAGTCTCCGTCTTCGGGATATATCCGGCTGAAGGAAAAAGGGCGGCGCAGCAGAGGGTCTGTCCCCTCACGGACGCGAATCATCACGAACTGCCCGCAACGGGCTGCGCCGGCTATTCCGGGCGAATGGAGCCGGAGCCGCAATATCTGCCCGGAAATCCTCTGCTGGTTAATTATGCGGGCCTCTTCGATTATTTTACCCATAAATCCTGTTAATCCTGTCTAAAAAGATTTTGATTTTCTCTGCGTCCTCTGCGGTGAAGTCGTGCTATTTCCACCCGATTACCGAGGCCATGCGCCCTGTTGGGCCTTCAGCCCGGTACGAAAAAAACTCCGCCTTCCCGCACACGGTGCATCTTGCCGCAAACTCGATGTTTCCGTCGCCAATCCCGGCAGATATCAACTGGTCCCGGGTGATCGCCCAGAAGTCGAAGTATTGGGGGCGAACCTGAAAGGACCAGAACTCTTCGGGAATCTCATGCCGGTAGTTCACGAATTCGGCGCAGCACGGGCCAAGGGAAGGCGACACTGCGGCAAGCGTCTCTGCCGGATTTAGCCCGAACAGGTCCTTGAGGTATCGGACTGTCTTTCCGGTGATGTTTTGGACGCTTCCGCGCCATCCGCTATGGATATTGGCAATGATGCGGCTTTGCGGATCGACCAGGAAAATGGACTGGCAATCCGCGATCTTTATAACGAGACCAAGGCCGGACATATTGGTCGCAAGCGCGTCTCCGGGCGGCGCGATAAGCGCGGGCGGGCGCTCCTCCAGGTCCCTAACGGACTTTTTGCCGATGAAATTTACCGTATCGCCATGGAACTGGCGGCTGGAAACGAGCCTTTCAAGTCCAGCCGCATTCTTTATACGGGTAAGGTTTTCCAGCACGGCCCCGGGCGAGTCGCCGTTGCCCCAGGACACGTTAAGGCTCTCGTAGGGGGGCAGGCTTACTCCGCCGTGCCTTGTGAAAACACCATGCACCAGCCCCGGTACGCCGGACAGGTTCACGAAGGTAATGCAGGGCAGGCTTTGAACCGCAATATCTTGCTTCATCGAATCGTTTTTTCCGTAACCGTTCGCGGCACTTCGAGGATAATTTTATGCACCGCCCTTCTAGCTTTTAATCAGAATGCATCCGACAGTAAACAGAAAATGTCCCCTTTTTGCCGGTCAATGGTTAAAATCAGGGAGCAGGGAGCAGGGAGCAGGGAGCAGGGAGCAGGGAGCAAGGAGCAAGGAGCAAGGAGCAAGGAGCAAAAACTACCCGCTTCTCTTTTTACACTTTTCTCTTTGCCCTCTTCTTGACCGGACCATGACCCGCCTCTGTGGTGGATTTTGGCGTTTCTGCGGTGGACCTTTACGAGAGCGGAGCAATATGGAAGAACGGATCAAGGAATGTTCCAGGGTGACAATCGAATTCGAGATGCGTGTCGTGCCGGCCGATGGTCCGGGGCCGATTGTCCAGTCTCAGGCATGCAGTTTTGTAATGGGCGTTGACGTCCAGTATCCGTCGGTTGAAACAGCGCTTATGAACAAGAAGGCCGGTGACCGCGTAAAGGTATATGTCCCGCCCGAAGAGATCTACGGTGCGAACGACCCGGAGCTTGTCCGCGAGCTGCCACGGGCCGACTATAAGCAGGAACGGCTTAAGCCGGGCAGGATGTACCGCGAGATTAAGCGCAGGAGCCTCGTGCAGTTCATGGTAAAAGAGGTGCGCGACGATGTGATCGTTGCGGATTTTAACGATCCGCGAGCCGGAACGTGGGCCGAATTCGACATTCTGGTAAAAGAGGTCCGGCCGGCCAAAAAAGAGGAAATGAAGCCCTCCTGCGTGAAGACGCTGCCCGAGTTTCCGCAATGGTAGAAGGGTTGGTGAATCGGTGAATTGGCCTGCCGCGGCAAAGACCGTGGTTCAGGGTGAACAGGTGAATCACCTGTTCACCTGTGGTTTTATTGACAAAAACCGGCGCCTGTGATACGCAGGCAACCGAGTCCGGGGGATGTCCCATGTTGTTGAATTAAGGATTTGGGAATTAGGGGATTCAGGAATTCAGGGATTTAGGGATTTTGCAATTCCTCAATTGATCATTTCTCTATTCCTCAATTCTCTAATTCAACAGCATTGCGGGGGCTATCCCGGCCGGATTTTATAGAAACACCATCCGCATTTTCAAGCTTGATCGAGGGCGACTAGCTCAGGGGATAGAGCGTTGGTCTCCGGAACCAAAGGTCGCGGGTTCGATCCCCGCGTCGCCCTCCAAGTAAAATCAATAGCTTAACAATTTGTGTTAAGTGTTTTTATTTTCAAAATGCTAACTCATTGCTAATCTGAAACCGAGTATCCTTTTGCAGACTAGTTTTGTCAATTTTCTTTATTAACTGTGCAAGGAGAAGATTATGCGGAGATGTGGACTTATATTTTTGCTGCTTCTAATTGTTATTGTGTTCTTGCCAAACGTTTCATCATCCAATGAAAATGATTTACTACGAGCTTTACTTAAAGTAAAGTATAGTGGTGACAATAGTGCTACTCTCAATGAACATTTTAAATATCTTGTAGATGCTGAGGTGGAATATGACCTTATCAAGTCGGTTAAAACTACCAACCACGACTTTATAAATAAGGCCAATGAATGTATCTCCTATTATAAACTGGGACGGGACATATTTCAACAAGGAGCAAGCATGAGCAAATCAGGGCAACACACGCCAAATACAGATATTAGTAAGGCCACCTCTGCCCTGCAAGCCAAACAATCGGGTAATGCATGTGTGGAGCAACTATTACAAATGCCGAGATAGCAAGCAGAGAAAGGGGTCAGCCCTTGAAAATGGAAATTCGCAAGAAAGTGGACGGGAGATTACACCAGGGTTGACCCCTCACAATTTACGTCATCGTGGCTCCTTGTTCCGCGGTCCTCGTGCCCCCCTCTCCGCGTCGGTCTTTACCTCTTCTTGTCCAGACTGTACCCCGTAATAAGCTGTTCATTCCTCTTACCGCTTTAGCCGGAAGCTCTGTGGTGATCGTTTACCATCAATAAGATTGAGACTACCGGTGCATCAAATACCCTTTGACATCCAGCTTTGAGTGTGTTTACCTGCTTTTCACTTCCCTTTGTGATATTTTCTCCCTCAACTTATTCGGGAGGTCTTTGTGCTGCGGTTTATCTGCGTAACGTGTTTTCTCAGCGACAGAATTTCTCTGCGGTCTATGTCCGGCGGGCTGAGGAAGAGCTCCCCGGACCTTCTCAGAGGAGGTGATTATGCGTGTCGTTGCGATTGCCAATCAAAAAGGGGGTTGTGGAAAGACAACTACTGCAATTAATCTTTCAGCTTGCCTGGCGCAAAAAAAGCAAAGGGTATTGCTCGTAGACCTGGACCCACAGGGACACAGCACTATCGGACTTCTTGGGACCCGGTCGGATTTTCAAGCCAGCGTCTACGATCTGCTCTGTCCGCCGGAAGGCGGGAGCGTTTCAGTTCAGCAAGTCTCCGAGCCCATTTCCCATCACCTGGATATCATTCCTTCTGAAATCATTCTTAGCGCGGCGGAGCAAAAGCTTGCCGGAAAGGAAGGAAGGGAATACCGCCTGCGGTCTGCGCTTTCCGGCCTGGGAGATGACTACGATTTTGTCGTTATCGACTCTCCTCCCAATCTGGGCCTGCTGACTTTCAATGCCTTGCTGGCTGCCTCCGAGGTCGTTATCCCCATCGACATAAGCTATTTTTCCCTCCACGGTCTGAGCAAGCTGCTGGAAACAATAAATCTGCTGAGCAGGAAATGCGGCCACTCGCTCATAATGAACGCCCTGGTCACTAACTACGATCGCAGGCTGAGGCTTTCCGAAGAGATCCTCACTGAGGTTAAACGCAATTTCAACGAGCATCTGTTCACTTCGATCATATCAACCAGCGTAAAATTGAAAGAGGCGATTGGATTTGGAAAACCTGTTACCGAGTATTCGCCCTCATCTTCAGGATGCCGGGACTACCAGTCTTTGAGTGAGGAAATCATCCGGGGAGAGTACCTCCCTGAAAATGCCGAGGTCCCTTCTCTGGATGCCCAATCGCCCCGAAAGATCAAGGAGGGAGTTCTGTTTTCCTATTTCGCTCCCGGCGCCCGGGCGGTTCACCTAGTGGGGGATTTTAACAGGTGGAACCCGGAAAAGGAGCCTCTATTCAATCTTTCCGGGCGCGGACTATGGCAAAAAAGCGTCCGTCTTCAGCCTGGAGAGTATCAGTACAAGTATATAATCGATGGAAACTGGGTCTTGGACCCTGCCAACCCCAAAACAATTTCCGGACCTCTTGGGCCGAATTCCGTGTTTGAATATGAATAGCATGCACTGGAGGGCTGGCCGCGAAGGAGTGAAATTTCCGGCGATGCATACTGGGAAAGGATCGGCAAGAGGGTTGGAAGAAATATCCTCTTTGTTCCTTTCTTCCACCGAACCCGATCATTCGGCGGAAACAATCCCGCATCCCGCCCCCTCGCCCTCGAGTTCTCCACTGCTGTTTCCGGTATTTTGCTGCGTGTCTCCGTCCCCGGCCGTCGAATCCTTTTTCGCCTGCAACCTTTCTGTGGAAATTGCAAAAAATCATCAGACCGTAACCATCATTGACTTCTGTTTCGAGCGGTCCATCGTTCGGCATCTCATAGGGTATGCGAACCCTGCGCAGGCTGCTTTTCTTTCCGGCAAAACGGTTCACCCGGATTACAAAGTTGAAAGCATAAGGTTTTGCGGGCTGCCGGAAATCACGCTGATTTCGCCTGCCATGCCAAGAGGGCAGGACTTCCCCAAAAGAACCGTGGAGCGCATCTTTGCACAGGAGCAGGTTCGAAAAGCCAACCTGATTTTGATCAACCGGCCAGTGGGTCCTGATGGTATAGCGGCGCCCGAGATTTTCACTCGTTTCCATAGGGCAATCTTTATCGTAGACGATCGGGTCCAATCCCTGGCAAAGGCTTATTCCTGGATAAAGAGGCTTTCTTCAGGCTGCAGTCGCTTCCTTATCGGCGCTGTATTCGGCGAGGGTGAAGACAGCAATGCGGTCCTGGAGAATGTTTCCAAATTGCAGAAAACCATTTTCAAGCACCTTCGCGCGGCCCTTGAACTCCGGATTGTCACCATGCCTCTGGACCGGGAAGCGCGAACGTCTATGCAATCGGGAAGGCCATTGGCCCTTTTGGAGTCGTCGACTTCATGCTCCGCCAGGGCCATTGCCAAACTCTGCGAAAGTCTTTTGAGAAACTGATGAGCCCCTTGTTTAGACCCGCCTGCATCGATGACCCCATGGAACTGGCTGAGCTTGTCTGCGAAGCAATCGGAGAAATTATCTGTGGGGGCGTACTCCTGGATGCCGCTCTCGGAAATGACGAATTCGGCTATTTCGATCTGGTTGCCGCTAACGGGGACGGAGAGGCGGTCTTCGTTTTCATCAACTTCTCGGGCGACGAGACGGAATATTTGCGTTTGCTCAAGTGCATGCGCTGGTACCAGGAAAATCGCAATGCGCTCCAAAAGCTCTATGCCGGACGAGTTGCGCTCGGCCCCGCTCCACCTGTCTTTCTTATTGCTCCCTGGTATTCGGACAGTATGCGAAAGGTGCTTCTCAACCTTTGCCAGGGTCGAATCGTTCTGCTGAAATATGTCTGTTTTCAGGACGAAAAAGAGAAAAAGTCTTTATTCATCGAAAAAGTGGGCGATTCTTCGGAAGATACTCGAAAAGCGGGTCCCATGCGCGTTCCCGAAGCCGGCGCCGAGGCCTCTCCATCCGGGCTGACAGCCGATCGGCCCAAAATTGAGCCAAAAGAAAGGATTAGCGATCCTGGTGAATTTCGCCGGGAGACAGGGGCCGGCATTTCCAATGTTTCTGATGAGGAACTGCTTG
>JBEKQE010000197.1:0-8695 GCA_049520035.1 Syntrophobacteraceae bacterium
TGTGGACATGGCTTGTGGCTCCTCCGTAGTGTTCGATTGGCGTCAAACAACACGGACGCACCTTGCCATGTCCATTTTTTATTTTCAAAGACTACTCAGGTACGCGTTCGCCGGAAGACCCGTATTTTGCACAGAACGTTGGTAAGAATTCGAGAAAGGATCGAAGAGGCAGAAACGTCGTTTTTTACCTGGATGCAATACCCGAAGAGGAATTAACGCAAGACGAAATTAAAGTATGGAAGGAGCGGAGTGGTCGAAAAGCTTCCAATTTCGGGTTATCGGATGAGAAAATATATTACCCTGATTTCTTGTGATGATATCCGGAAATCGCAACCTCGGTCCACATTACCGAGATATTTTGATGCAGATCCAAAAGGAAATCTCTGCGCCGAACTGGCAGAAGAAGCCGAACTATAGGCGTGGTGGCCTTTTGTTCGGCGCCGTTGTCTTCTATTTCCAAGCCAGCCATAGAGCGGGAGCAGCAACCCCAAACGGGCAATGCTGGTCACCTTTTATTAGGAGGTTGCTTTATCTCTCGCGTTCTGCTTTGGGTTAGCCGGGACCTTTCAATATTTGGATCATACCTGCAGTTCTCATCATTGCTGCAGGGGTTGATTGATATGGGCCGGAGGCAGAAGTCCCCGAGAAACGGCTGTCTCACGGGTAGACAGGTGGGTTCAGGCGCTGCCAGCGCTGTAAATGCTCATGACGTAGTCATCCACGTGGAGGGCACGCAGATTTCCGCTCTGTTATTGGCAGTTGCTGCCGATCTCCAGAACTTTCGTTCCAGACTGCGATAAAACAGCAGAGAAGATAAACTCAAGTGACATTAACACTTCGGCGGCGGCCTGAGTGAGTTTTCAGTTTTTAGTTTTCAGTTTTTAGTTAATTAACTCAAAACCGCCAACTAACGACTAATACCAAGTTGCGTTCAAGAACGTGCGAGAAGCGAGCATACGAAAGTAGTATAGCCCCTTGTGGGCGCTTGGAAGTGCGGACGGGCACAAGGCCCTATGCTACATCAACTTGAACGCAACACTTGAACGCAACTTGGTATAAAAACTGCTCCTACGGCCTTCGCTCGAAGTTGAACAGGGAGTAGTTCGCCGGGGACTTGGAAGCGGCAAACCCGTTCAAAACGGCTTGAAGGGAATCAGGCCGTTTTCCGTGACCTTCGCTGAAATCGATAATAAAATTGCTGTATCCAAAAGATCTAAGAACAGGAAGCTGCTCCAGCCAACTTACGGGCAGGTCGGCGTAGATTTCTGCACGGCCGGGCTTCTGTATCAGGTGGTAGACCTCGTTTCGGGGGCTCAGAAACGGCCGATCCTGATGGAGGGTTGGAACCAGGCGCGATGTGAAAAGCGGCGGCCGGCAGTAGACGGTAAGAATGAGTCCGGCGCTGAATCTTTTCTGCGCAAGTTCCTTGAGTTCTTCCTTCGTGATTTCAAGGGAAACAACGCACTGCCTGCATCCCAGCTCGGCGGCCTGGGCGAACGCGGCGCTGTTTCGAAGGTTTAGCCTCGATCCGGCGACGAGGCGCACTCCCCTGCCCTGCCCCGTCAGATCGAAATGCCCCCAGTTATTGATCTCCCACAGCAGAAAACCGTTTTTGATAAACCACCTGACGGCGGCCCTGAAATATTCGAGGTCCTTTTCGGAAATAACCGGGGGCAGGGAGAGCCCGAGTTTCTTCATCTGGGAAGGCGAGAACCTCTGCTTGGCGATGCGCTCCAGGTTATTTGCGGTTGCGCTGAGCAGGACCATTGCAGCGGGCGAACGCAGGGCCTGCGCCAGGTCGTTTGTCGAGTCCACTTTGACGATGAGGGTTTCCTTTTGCCTTGTTTGCGCTTGAACGGGTTTTTCGAGATCGTCGAGAATTTCTTGCCTTTGCGGGAATTTAGATTTTTTGTAAGGACCCGCCGGAACTTCCTCCCTTACTGTTTTCCATATTGCAGCGACGGATTCCGATTTTATCCCCACTTTGAAAAGCCTGTCTCCGGGATGAAGGGGTTTTGAGCAGGCAAGATATGCCTGGGCGCCGGCCTGCGCGGAAAGGATGCTTTTGCCGGCGCCGTCGAAGAGTTGCGATACCGTAAATGCCTCCTGCTCTCTACCTATGGAGGATTCCGGGCGAAGCCGGTCTCCTTTTGCAATCGGAAAGCGCAAATCGATCAGGACGCGATTTGGAAGAACAGACTTGACCGTGGCCGACCATGCGCCGCTTGAACCCGACCGGTGCGGCGCGAGAATTTTGCCGGCGCCGGTCTGGTCGAGATGTCCGGAGCTCAGGCGTCTTGAAGGGGCCTGTGCTATCAATTCTTGTGCTTTAATCAAAGCCTGCTGCTCTTCGTCTCCGGATTCGGCGTCCAGAACCAGGCGGTATGCCTTTACGACGCCGGCAACCCAGGCCGCAGGCTTCATTCGGCCTTCTATCTTGAACGCGGCGATTCGGAGCCGCTTGAGTCTCGGGATCAGCGGCAGGGCGCACAAATCGTTGCACGAAAGGAAGAACCCCTCTTTGTTCCCCTGACGGAACTTCAGACGACATGGCTGGACGCATTCACCGCGAAGGCCGCTTCGCCCACCGCGGAAGCTGCTTGCCAAACACAGGCCGGAGTAGGAATAACAGAGCGCCCCGTGAATGAAGATTTCCAGTTCGGCTTTCGTGCCCTGGCATATTTTTTCGATCTCCCCAAGACTCAGTTCGCGGGCAAGTACCACCCGGCCGGCCCCGATTCCCTGAAGAGCATTTACACCGGCCGTATTATGAGCGGCTGCAAGCGTGCTGGCGTGCAGCTTAAGACCGGGGAACCAATGGCGGACAAGATGAAAAATCCCTGCGTCCTGAACTATCAGGCCATCGGGTTTTAGAGATGCAAGAGAATTAAGGGTGTCAAGCAGTTGGGGAATCTGGCTCGAGACGATCTGGCTGTTCAAAGCGACGTAGATGTGAACACCCCGTTTATGTGCAAACGGCATGAGCGTGGCGAGGTCATCGATGGTAAAGTTGGCTGCCGTCGCCCTGGCGCTGAACTTTTTCAGACCGAGATAGACAGCGTCCGCGCCGCTTTGAATGGCGCCGAAAAATGATTCAATGTTACCGGCCGGGGCCAGGAGTTCGGGTTTAAGGTTCACGGCCGCGCCTTTTAAAATGTGTATCGTTCACCTGCTAAAATTTAATCTTTTCAACGATATTATAATCGAATCCACAAGGTTGGGCATTGCCTCCAGAGCGTATTATAAAACTTTGCGCCTATGTTGCGCCGAACACCCGTTCATAAATAACGTCCAGGTATTTGAGGTGATAGTTCAGATCGAATATTGAATCGATCTCCTTTTCTGCGAGCCTTCCGGCCACCCGCTCATCCCCCTTGAGCTCGTCTTTGAGGTCGCCGCCCTTGCTCCAGACTTCCATCGCGTTCTGCTGGACTATCCGGTATGCCTCTTCTCTGGTTATTCCCTTTCGAATCAAAGCAAGCATCACCTGCTGGGAAAAGAATACATTTCCGGAAATGGACATGTTGCGTTTCATGTTGCCGGCAAACACTACAAGCCGGTCGACAACGCCCGTGAGGCGTGTCAGCATGTAGTCGAGCAGAATTGTGGAATCCGGACCTATAACTCGTTCCACTGATGAATGGCTGATGTCACGCTCGTGCCACAGCGCCACGTTTTCCATTGCGGCCAGGGCGTTGCCCCGAAGCACGCGCGCCAGGCCGGAGAGGTTTTCGGAAGAAATCGGATTGCGTTTGTGGGGCATCGCGGAGGACCCCTTCTGGCTGGGTGAAAAATACTCTTCGACCTCCCGGATCTCGGTGTGCTGGAGCAGGCGGACCTCGGTTGCAATCTTCTCGACGGAGCATCCGATTATGGCCAGAGTCGAAAAAAACTGCGCGTGCCGGTCGCGCTGGATGATCTGCGTGCTGACTGAAGCGTGCTTCAGCCCAAGGCGCGCGCAAACGGCTTCCTCGATTTCCGGGACGGTATTTGCGAATGTGCCGACCGCGCCGGATATCTTTCCCACCCGAATGCCTTCCAGGGCCTGGAGCAAACGGTCCCGGTTGCGCGCCATTTCCGAATGCCAGACCGCGAGCTTTAGCCCGAACGTGATCGGTTCGGCGTGCACGTTATGGGAGCGTCCGATCTGAACCGTGTTTTTGAACTCAAAGGCCCTTCTTTTCAGTACCGAAAGGAGCTTTTCGATATCTTCCAGAAGGAGGCCGGATGCCTCTGTAAGAAGCAGTCCGAAGGCAGTATCCAAAACATCCGACGACGTAAGGCCCTCGTGGATAAAACGGGACGAGGGACCGACAAATTCAGCTACGCTCGTAAGGAATGCAATAACATCGTGCTGTGTCTCGCGCTCGATTTCCTCGATTCTCTTAACGTCGAAACCGGCCTTTTCCTTTATAGTTTTAAAGTCTTCAGGAGGGACCTCGCCTCTTTCGAAGAGCACCTCACAAACTGCAAGCTCGACATCCAGCCACTTGCGGTATTTATTCTCAAGTGTCCAAATCCGTCCCATTTCAGGACGAGTGTAGCGTCCGATCATTTTTTTCTCCCCGGATGCAGGTGAATTAACTTCAAAGCAGTTCTTATGTTCTCCGGAGAGTGACAATAATTCAAAAGCAGCCGAAACACAAACCGGGTGATTGGGGTTTTATGCCGTATCTAGGGGCTCATATGTCAATTGCAGGCGGAATGCACCTGGCTTTCGACCGCCTTAACGAAATCCAGGGCAGCGCCCTCCAGATTTTTACCACTAACCACCGGCAGTGGCGTTTGGGCAATCTCAGCCCCCGGGCAATTGAACTTTTCAAGCACAGGTGGGAACAAAACGGCGATATTCCGGTTGCAGCACATGACATCTATCTAATTAACCTCGCCGCGAGAGACGAACTGACGCTTTCCAGGTCGATCACCACTTTTGCCGAGGAACTGGCGCGTTGCGCCAAACTTGGGATACAATACCTGATAATGCATCCGGGCTCGCACCTTGGTGAGGGAACGGAGGCGGGTCTCATTCGTTTCGTAGAAAACCTGGACCGTGCAATTGAAACTTCCGGAGTCGAGTCGGTCTCCGTACTCATCGAAAATACAGCCGGACAGGGATCGAGCCTTGGATCGAGCTTCGAGGAAATCAATTTCATCTTGAGAAACTCACGGTACGGCAAAACGATGGGGGTATGCTACGATACCTCTCACGGATTTGCGGCGGGATACGACATGCGGGAGGAGGACGCGTACGGTCTCACAATCTCAAGATTCGACCGGACAATCGGAATCGGCCGGCTCAGGTTCTTTCACCTGAATGATTCCAAGCGTGAACTCGGCTCCCGCGTCGACAGGCATGAACACATCGGCAAGGGCAAAATCGGCTTAAATGGATTTCGGCTCCTGCTGAACGATCCCAGGTTCCGCGATCACCCAATGGTCCTGGAGACCCCCAAAGGAAAGGACCTGAAAGAAGATAAAGAAAACATGAGGGTCCTGCGGTCCCTTCTGGAATCCCGCAACGTGCGCTAATTTTTCAAATAGCTTTCCAGTGCAGGGGCCTGAAGGCCATTTATTCTAGTGCCGTTGTCCGTTATGAAAAGTGGTACTCCTTCTATTCCAACTCCCCCTACAATGGCTTGGTGCGTGGCAAGCATTTTTTCGCCGGCCTCGCATTTTTCAGAACCTATCTCCTTGTCTGACATCGCATTATCGAGAGCGGTTTCCTTATTTTCCGAACAAAGGACCTGCACGGTTTTTTCGGGAGATTTGGGATGCATGTTAAGGGGGAAGAAAAATATATAAAGAGTGTAGTCGGTCTGGTTCTTTAGCCAGTCGTAGGCTTTTCTGCAAAAAGGGCAATCGACATCGTTAAACATGATAAGCTTTTTGGCCCCGTTTCCTCTCTTGATAGCGATGGCATCTTCCAAGGGCAGCTTCGAAACATCGATCCGGTTTACTTCGTCGTGCCGCTTCTGAGTGAGATTCACCTTATCTGCGTTAAAGAGGTTTCCTCCCAGAAGGTATGCTCCGTCTTTGGTCACGTAGTATATCTGCTTTCCACGCGAAGGTTCCTTCACCACGAGCTCGTAGAGACTCCCGATATCTTTTGTCTCGACCACTTCCATCTGTGAAGGCAATATCTTCTTCACGATCGGAAGCTCTTTTACCTCCCCAGGAGGGGTCCCACGCGAACAGGCGGCCAAGAGGGCCAACATTAGTACAAACAGTATTTTCTTCATTGGATCCTTTCTGTGATTAAGACGGGATCTATGAATCCCGTCTCGATGAAACTTGCATTTCGTTCCGGTTAGAGCCCCGCAGAACCACCGCCCATAAAGAGCCGGCGCCCGGGGCCGCAGTTGGGGACAGCGCAAACGACAATTCCAATACCTTCTCTGACTGTGGACCGATTTAAACAAGCGACTCATATAGCAAAGAAGGCGGGATGTGTCCACCAGTTTGATAAGTTTTTTGCCGCGTCGGAAATCGCAACCGCCGAAGGAACGAGCGCGCCGCCGTATGTATTGGCTGTTCGCGCCGTGGTTTGCCTCAGCCCGGAGATGCTCATAAGCCACTGAATTTACAGGGTTCGGTATCCCTTTGGGTGTATCCGATCATCATTTTATACCCCCCAAAAGACATATTGACACCAGATAAAATTTATGCACCATGCTGAGCAACATTCAGCGCCCCGGAAGGCGCTTCGGCATCGAGCGGGACCCAACTCGCAATTCATCATGAGCAAAATAGGGAGGAGGCTATGTTTTCAAAGCGCACGCACATTTCATTATGCGTCCTGTTGGGAGTGATTTTCTTTCTTTTGCATTCTCCAGTCCATACCGCAGCTCAAACAATATCCTATGCAGGTTTTGTACAAAACACCAATAGCACCCCCATTAGCGGCGCCCTCATAGAGATGGTTGGCGATTCCGCTATAAACACAACATCCGCTGCCGATGGAAGTTTTACATTAACCGGGCTTCCCGCAGGGGAGACTTTTTCCATCGAGATAATCGCCGGCGGGTATGTGGATCTATATTCGAGGAATTTCAATACTGTTACAAATATTACAGGGTCGACGTATAAGATGCATACCCCTAGCCAGATATCGTCGTGGGGCGTCGTTTCGGGCGAAAGCGACATAGTGGGGCGCGTGACGGACAGCTCAAACAACAACATATCGGGGGCAGTCGTTTCCTGCACGAGCGCCCTGCATCAGCCGTGTTCTTACACTATCGAATATGGATCCCCCCCGAATAGCGTGACTACGACCGCAACTACCTCAAACGGCAATTTCTACGTTCTTAACGTGGATGGTGGGGACACCGTGACGGTAAACGCCGCACCAACTGCAGGTTTGGTTTTTGCCCCTATTACTTTTTTCACCTATGCCGATTCGGAAAGTCAGGGCAAAATCATCGGGTCGCCTCCCACAGCTCCGGGTGCACCGACAAACGTAACGGCAACAGCCGGCAACGCCCAGGCAACGGTCTTCTTCACGGCCCCGCCAGACGGCGGCAGCCCCATTACCTCATACACTGTGACACCGTATATTGGGACAACCTCGGAAAAGACAACCTCAGGGTCAGGCGCAGCCACCTCGATAACCGTCAAGGGTCTGAAAAACGGGACACCTTATACATTCACGGTAACAGCGGCCAACGCGATCGGGAAGGGTCAGCCCTCAGGTCACTCCAACCCGGTAACTCCAGGCATAGTACCGGGCGCGCCGGCAATCCTAAACGAAAAGCCCGGCAACGGAGAGATCACGGTGAGCTTCAAGCTCTCGACCGGCACGTCCCCGATAACATATTCCGTGGCGCCGGCCCCACCTGACCACCCACCAGTCACAGGCGCCGGAAGCCCGATAATCGTGCCGGGCCTGACCAACGGCACTGAGTATACATTCACGGTAACGGGGACCAACGCGACCGGGACCGGTCCGGGCTCAAAGCCTTTTCCGGGCGCAACCCCCGCCACAGTCCCCGGCCCGCCGACAATCGTAAACGTAACGGCAGCCAGCGGCCTGGCGACGGTTTTCTTCACGGCCCCTCCAGACGGTGGCAGCCCCATCACGGGCTACACTGCGCTGTCAAGCGGAGGACAGAAAGCCTCAGGGTCAGCCACAGCCAGCTCCCTAACCCTGAAGGGTCTGAAAAACGGGAGACCTTATACGTTCACGGTAACAGCGACAAACAAGATGGGGACCGGTCCGGCCTCAACCGCTTGGGGCCCGGTAACGCCCCCGTAGATACAAGTGCGGGCAAAAGACTGGACTCCACACCTCGCGGGGCGCGGCGACTGCGCGAGGTGTGGAGATCGGGCGCACAAGACGGCGCCCCCACATGGGCCGGTTATCCTCGATGATCTCGACGATGGCCGGCCCATGTGTATAAGGACCCGCCCTCGCCCCCGCTCCTGCTGCTGAAACAACCTCCCGTCATATTCCCCCATAAAGACTTTTTGCAACACCTGCCCGGTTATCATGATACTAAGGTCCATAACCGCCGCTTTTTCCATTTTCGAAAAGTGGTATCATAAACTAAGGAAACCAGCTTTACGGAAAATGGAGCATTAGCCCAACTTCCGCAGTTGTGAAGGTTAAGTTGTTGATATTTCACAATCTGAGGTCAAAAGTCGTCACTACAAATTGTGTTTTTCAAATCTTCGCGGCAAGCTCAGTTTGAGCCTCTGC
>JBEKQE010000198.1:0-13348 GCA_049520035.1 Syntrophobacteraceae bacterium
ATGATGGTCATGATGGCCGGCACAGTCGTCTGGTCGATCTATTTCGATACTCTCAAGCCTAATCCAGGACTAACCGGACAATCCCTGGAACAAAAGTTCGAAGTCCCCAATGCGGCATCTCCGGGTGGAAAGCTTACGATGAATCTGCCGGCAGTTCCGAGCTTGCCCGTCGAGCAGCATCTGGGTAATCTCGAGGGCAAGGAAATGCGTTTCGGGACATCTGCGGGCGCAACTTTTGACGCCCTGACCACCGACGTTACATGCGGCGCTGTAAACGCTGAGGAGGACAGCCTGAACCCGATGGCCGGGCTTTCGCCCATGGCCGGAATGTGGCTGAACTGCGTGTACGGCGGCAAAGGCGTGGGAATGATAAACATGTTGACCTTCATCATAGTCGGGATCTTCGTCGCAGGCATGATGGTGGGAAGAACGCCGGAATATCTCGGGAAGAAAATCGGCGCCCGCGAGGTGACATTTGCAATGATCGCCATACTGGTTCATCCCGTCTTTATTCTGTGGCCCACGGGGCTTTTTGCCGGGACAACCCTGGGGATGCAGGCGATAAGCAACGCCGGCGCGCACGGCTTCTCGCAAATCCTTTACCAGTTCTCTTCGGCTACGGCCAATAACGGTTCTGCATTCGACGGCCTGGGGGTCACCTACGGGTTCTGGAATGCGGCGAACCCAGGGCCTAGCGCCGCTGCGTTCGACATCGCAGCCGGCCTGTGCATGCTTTTCGGCCGCTATCTCCCGATTATCGCGCCCGTTGCCATGGCGGCGTCCCTTGGGGCAAAGAAATCGAGCCCGTTTGGTCTTGGCACGCTTCGGGATGACGGCATAACGTTCGGTTTTCTCCTGCTGGGGACCGTTGTGATCATCGGCGCTTTGCTCTTTTTGCCGGCGGCAGTGCTCGGACCGGTGGCGGAGCACTACGGCCCGATTCCTTTTGGGGGATAATGCTCAGAAGCGGCCATGAAAGACGATGCAAGTAACGGCATTAAGAAGCACCCACTCAAAGGAGTTCCAGATATGAGCAAGGAAGTTGCAGATTTTGAAATACCGGTAGGGGAGGCTCAGTCTCAGCCGATTCGCCGGGTTAAAGCGCGGAAGCTGCTGGAAAAGGAGACCGCAATGGTCGCCTTGAAGCAGGCATTCATCATGCTGCGGCCCGACCTCCAGTGGAAAAACCCCGTCATGTTCACAGTCCTGGTTGGGGCTGTTCTTACCCTTATGTATATCGTCCAAGCTGCATTGGGCGCCGGCTCGGGCCTCGTGTCGGTTAGTTACTTTATCGCCCTTGACGTATGGCTCTTTTTGACAGTTCTTTTCGCAAATTTCGCCACCGCCCTTGCTGAAGCCCGAGGTAAAGCCCAGGCTGAATCGCTCAAAAAAACCCGCCGCGACACTGTCGCCTACCGCCTGAACGCAAAAGGCGTTATCGAAGAAGTCTCGTCGGCCGTTCTAAAACAGGGTGACCGGCTCGTAGTGAAAGCGGGACAGACAATTCCCGGGGACGGAGAAATCATTGAGGGAATTGCATCGGTTGACGAATCGGCGATAACCGGCGAATCGGCGCCGGTAATTCGCGAGGCGGGCGGCGACCGGTCGGGAGTGACCGGAGGTACGGTCGTTCTCTCGGACCGTATCGTGATCGAGATAACGAGCAGCGCCGGCGAATCGTTCCTGGACCGCATGATTGCCCTGGTCGAAGGCGCCGCTCGCCAGCGCTCCCCAAACGAGATCGCCCTCACCCTGATGATTTCAGCCTTTACGCTGATCTTTCTCATGGTCGTGATTCCTCTCCTGCCGATGGCCAGGAATGCCGAGCTATACATGCAGAGCTACCTGGGCATTCAGGGGCCCGTGAAAAGTCTCGGGACCGATGTCCCGACCCTTATCGCTCTTCTGGTGTGCCTCATTCCGACCACTATCGGCGCACTGCTCGCGGCGATTGGAATTGCGGGCATGGACCGCGCTCTTCAGGCAAATATCATCGCCAAGAGCGGTAAGGCAGTGGAACTGGCCGGTGACATCGATGTCGTGCTGCTCGATAAGACTGGGACCATCACCATAGGCAACAGGAACGCGACCACATTCGTGCCGATTGGAAAATACTCGGCCTCCGATGTAGGGCGGCTTGCCGCACTGGCCTCGGCAGCGGATGCAACCCCGGAGGGCAAAAGCATCGTGCAGTTATTCGAAAAAGATAGGTCTACTCCGATAGATGTACCGCCGGAGACCAAGTTCATTGCATTTACGGCGCAAACGCGCATGAGTGGAGTCGACCTGCCCGATGGAAAACAAATAAGGAAAGGCGCACCGGACGCCATTGTCAAATTTGTCGGCGACAGTGGCGGCAGCGTGCCCCAGGGACTCAGCGCGCTGGTCAACAGCGTGGCGTCCCAGGGCGCTACACCCCTGGCCGTCGCCGATGGCCCCAGTATAGTAGGTCTGGTCGTTCTCGAGGATATTCTTAAACCGCACATGTCGGAACGCTTCGAACGATTGCGGAAAATGGGGCTTCGAACTGTAATGATTACGGGCGACAATCCGCTTACGGCCGCAACGATAGCAAAAAGGGCCGGAGTGGACGACTTTCTGGCCGAGGCGACACCTGAAACAAAGCTTGCGTATATCAAAAAGGAGCAGGTGGGGGGAAAACTGGTTGCAATGATGGGTGACGGCACAAATGACGCCCCGGCGCTTGCCCAGGCAGACGTCGCGCTGGCCATGAACGCCGGGACCCAGGCGGCCAAGGAAGCCGCCAATATGGTTGACCTGGACAGCGATCCGACTAAGCTGATCGAAGTGGTGGAAGTGGGAAAACAGCTCCTCGTGACTCGGGGCTCGCTTATGACATTTTCCATTGCAAACGACGTTGCGAAATATTTCGCCATCATTCCTGCGCTGTTTGCCGGCACCCTGCCGTGGCTGAAGGTGGTAGACATTATGAACCTTCATTCGCCCACCTCGGCCATCCTTTCGGCTGTTATCTTTAATGCGTTGATTATCCCGGCGCTGATCCCCGTCGCACTCAAGGGGGTCCGTTATCGGCCGCTCGGCGCGGATGCCCTGCTGCGCAGAAACATGCTGGTATGGGGTCTTGGAGGCGTGATTTTGCCTTTCATCGGTATCAAACTGATCGACGTGGTTATGGTGGCTTTGCGCCTGGTCAGCTAAAAACATGAGTCCCAGGAGACGCGGACATGATGAAATATCTTTCTAAAAGCTTTCTACTTTTAATATTCGGAGTGGCCATCACCTGTATTATTTATCCATTGGTGCTGTGGGTGATCGGGCAAACTTTATTCCCTTTCCAGTCAAACGGCAGCATGCTCAAGGGACCGGACGGGAAATACGTTGGGTCAAAACTGATCGCGCAGCCTTTTACAAAGGATGAATACTTTCAGCCCCGCCCGTCTGCGGCGTCTTACGATGCGTCAGCCTCGGCTTCCTCGAGCCTTTCGGCATCGAACTATGGCCTGCGGGACAGGGTTGCCCGGTCGCTCGGACCTGTCGTGACGTACAAGAGCGGGCCGAAGGCCGGCAAACCGGTTGCTCCGGACGTCGAGAGCTGGTTTGCGGTGGATAAATTCCAGGGTAAGCCGCAGATCGTCGCCCAGTGGGCAGACCTGCACAATTCCCTTGCCCAGGCCTGGGTAAAGACGGACGCGGCCCACGGGGCCTATGTGGACGAGTGGGCGAAGGCTAATCCCGAGATAGTGGCTAAATGGATCAAGGACAATCCTGCCACCCCCGAGCCGAAGGCCCCGGATCTGGCGGTCGTTTTCTTCGAGGATTTCTCAAAGAAGAACCCCGGCAAATTCCTGTCTGCAGTGACTAAAACAGAAGGCGGCAAATCGGTAACGACCTTCGACGTTGTCGATTCGGGCAGTGACATTCAATCGACCTTTTTTGATATGTGGCGACAGGACCATCCGGATGCCGATCTTCAGGACCTGCCGGGCGACTATGTCACCGCTTCGGCTTCCGGTCTCGACCCGCATATCAGCATGCAAAATGCCGAGTTTCAACTGGAGCGCGTGGCGTCTAAAAGGGCGGAAGACTTGAAACGCGATCCGGCCCTGCTTCAAAAGGAGATCGAGCAGATTTTGCAGGACAATGCATCGGCGCCCTGGGGCGGACTTGCGGGTGAGAAGTTCGTAAATGTCCTTGAACTAAACCTGGAACTCGATAAGCGATACGGAACGCCATAATGGCGGTTGCGCTGGAAATGCGAGTGTTGGTGCAACCTGGTTCTGGTTATTCGAAACCAGTTGGCAGGGAGCAAATGCCTTTCAGGAGAGATGAAGATGAACCAAATCCGTGCTAAGCATACAGTTACCGGAATTGCAGGTCACCCCAAAAACGGCGGCAAACGGCCGGCCCTGCAATCGGTCTGTGCGGGAATGGATACTCAGAAGATGGCTGAAGTTCAAAGACACCTGGCATTAAAAGACTTGCACAGCCATACTCAGGTGGTAAAGACCCATATCGCCGACGCCCCTGCAGCTTTACAAGATCTGTTGGCGGAAGACTTTGAGCAGGGGGTAATCGCCTTGCGCACAAGACTCGAATCCGAATATGCCGAGGTCAAAAGAGACAGAGATGCATTGGCAAATCAAAATGAACAGCTTTTCGCTCTTCTGGAGTCTTTAACTCTGACGCTGGATAATGCCGAGATAGAGGCGACTGAATTTGCAATGCGGATCGCACGGCTAAGAAATACAATCGCCGCCGAAAGGGCTCGGGCGAAGGCCGGACAACGAATGAGAACTGCGGCAGGAGTTAGTGAAAGTTGAACACGGGTTGGAGCAACCTTTGCCTGAACCAGATCCGGAGAGCTGAAGGGGGAGGCCGATGTCCGACGAAGACAGGGCCCTTAGCTTTCTTCAACTGATACGCCGCTCACAACGCGGGAAGCTGAAGGTTTACCTCGGTTATGGACCCGGGGTTGGGAAGACGTGGCAGATGCTTCTCGAAGGGCAACGCCTGAAACAGGAAGGGATCGATGTCGTTGTCGGTCTGGTGGAAACCCATGGGCGGGCGGAAACGGCCAAACTCATCGAAGGCCTGGATGTGATTCCAAGAAAGCAGGTGCAGTACCGGGGCATTGTCCTTGAAGAAATGGACCTGGACGCGGTGCTTGCGCGACACCCGGAAGTGGCGCTCGTGGATGAGCTGGCGCATACCAACGTTCCGGGAAGCGAAAACGCAAAACGGTACCAGGACGTACAAGACCTCCTGGCGGCTGGCATTCATGTGATCACTACACTCAATATTCAGCACCTTGAGAGTCTCTACGACACGGTGGAAGATTTGGTCGGCGTTAAAGTGCACGAACGGTTGCCCGATTCGATCCTTGCGGAAGCCGACGAGATTGTGAACGTCGATCTGGCGCCTGAAGATCTTCAGCAGCGTTTGCGGGAGGGTAAAATCTACCCGCTGGAAAGAGTTCCGACCGCTCTAGATAATTTCTTCAAGCGCACAAACCTCAATGAGCTGCGCGAACTGGCATTCAGGGAGCTTGCATCCCAGATTGACCTCAAGCGTAGAAGCGCTCCCGAAGAGGAGCATGGGACGGCCCCCGATCAGGTAATGGTTTGCTTAAGTTCACGCGGGCCCAACAGCGCCGGCCTTTTGCGCTATGGATCAAGGCTTGCCGGACGGCTCAACCGCAATTGGTATGCCGTCTATGTCCAGAGGCCCATGGAGTCTCCCACTGCCATAGACGCCGGCACCCAGCGCTACCTCCTGGATACATTGACCCTGGCCAACACCCTTGGCGCTATCGTTTTCACCTATAAGGGCGAAGATATTGTGGACACCATTCTCCATTTCGCCAGGGAGTACAGGGTTGGCCACATCGTCATCGGCCGTCCGGGGCCTGTTACCTGGTGGAAACGCATGCTCGGACGAAAAACTGTCGTCGAGCAGCTAATTTTGAAGGCCCATGGCCTGACAGTAGTTGTGGTTGACGCAAAGGCCGAACCCAAGCATCTCGACCTGAACTTACAACCGGCCGCACCGAGTTATGAAGCGGCGTGAACGGATCGGTGAACAGTGAGTTTTTAATCTCAACATCAAAAAAGGGGCGAATGAAATGAACTCATGGGCAATAAGAAAAAAAACGCTGGCATATATGATTTTGTTCTTGACAGTCTCCTTTCCTTTCCTGGCTGCGCGGGCCGACGAACCGGCGACGACGCCGGCGGAGCAGAAACCACCCGAGGAGGCGGCCAAGCCGTCTGTGACTCTTTCCACTGACATCCTGAGCCAGTACATGTTCCGCGGCGCCGCGCAAAGCAAAGACAGCGCCGTCTTCCAACCTTCATTTGCGGTCACCTATGCGGGTTTTTCAGCAAGCGTCTGGGGAAATTTCGACACAGCCCGTCACAGCAACAATCCCCTTATGCCCTTGCCTTCGGGACAACTGGGTAACGCTAAGTGGAGCGAGACCGACTTCACCGTTTCATACACGAAGGAACTGTGCAAAGATTTTTCGGTGCTGATCGGAAACGTTTACTATGGTCTTCAGCAACCAATAAGCAATTTCGACCAGGACGAAATATTCGGTGGCGTCACTTATAATTTCCCCTGGTTTACCGTAGCGTTTACTACTTACGGGGAGGTAACTCATGCCGTCGATGTGTGGTTCCAACTCGACCTCACCAAGAGCATCCCGGTCGACCGCCTCTGTAAGGGGGCCATTCTGGACCTTGGGGCAAGCTTCGGATATCTTGTCCTCTTGCAGGATAATAATAATTTAAACCTTGGGGCTGCTTTGGCTACGCCTGCTCCCGGGTCGGTCGGGACCTACTCGGATTTTCATACCTGCCAGTTAACCGCCGACGTGAAGTTTCCAATAGGCAAGTATATAACGATTTCTCCGAAAGTCGGACTCTGGCTGCCTTTGACGGATGCCGCCTCAGACTACTTGCAAGCCAACTCGCTGGACTCGCAGTCCACGCATTTCTATGGCGGCATAAACGTGACGGCGACGTTCTGATGGGACTCTGAAATCGGGTATGGGGACCGGGCAGGTATCATCCCGGTCTTCGTATTCAATGCAAATGCGGGCGTCAAAAGATCAGTCCGAATTAATCTTCTTTTTTCTTTCAGCAAGCAGTTGCACAGTCTGGGCAATTTCCTCCGGTGTGACCTCGCTCCTGAGCTTTTCCATTTTCCCCATCAACCTGGCAAACAGAATGGCTTCCGGCGGCCTGACGGTCAAAGTCAAAGTCGAAGCACTTAGGCCTACTCACGATCTCTCTATATCGAAAACCCCCCAGCCGTCCCATTTCATGCGTTGGCAATGAGGGGATAGTCGAAGGAATCACCGATGCTTGAGAGATCAAGGTCCCCTGAACGTTCCCTTCGTGGACCTCACGTATTGGTCAAGGGGCCGGTAGGGTTATGGTCACGAAGAACGGATCATCGTCCGGGCATTAAAGGAGACACGAAGAATTTAGTTCACTATAATTCGCAACCAAAGACTTCACTCAATGTTCTTCGCCTTCGTGCATCCCTCGTGTCTTTCGTGATTAAGGCGTCTCGGTCGGTCACAAAGAGTACGAAGGGATCGAAGAGAATTCTGTCTCATACGAAGTTGCGTTCAAGTTGATGTAGCATAGGGCCTTGTGCCCGTCCGCACTTCCAAGCGCCCACAAGGGGCTATACTACTTTCGTATGCTCGCTTCTAGCACGTTCTTGAACGCAACTTATCCCTGAGTGCAGTTAACCCCGCCTGAATTATCCCGCCTGTAACAAACAATGTCCGGTAACATTAGCACGTTGTGAGAACCGGTGGCGGCTGTCCCAAGCCCAGCCGGCTCCCCTCTACAAGCAAAGCATTATATGCAGCGAACCTGCCGCACCGCAAAGGCCTCCGCCATTTTGGCGCCCTGAAAACCAGATTTCCCAAACTGAAATTTTCAGGTAGGCTTGAACAAGCAAATCATATCTTGAAAAATCGAAAAGTTACGATGTGGGCAAGATTTCATGACGTTTGAGCAGACCCCTCTGCGTTATCAAACTGGGACCAGCCGCAGGGTAAGCAAGGAGTTCTGATTCGTAATGCCGTCGCTCCCCGGACCGGCAAGGGATGAACCCTGTTGCAAGGACAGAACGGAAGTGTTATCTTAGCGGTGACATGTCACGATTCGGGAGGAACAAGGAATGGCTTTGAGTACATCGGAAAAGACGGCAAAATATCGGGAGAAATTGCGAGCGCAAGGCCTTAGGCCCGTTCAGATTTGGGTGCCGGATACTCGGTCCAAGACTCTGGCGGAAGAGGTCAGACGACAGTCTTTGAGGGTTAGCCGGAACGATGAGCCGGAATTAATGGATGAACTCGATACGGCCGCTGCTCAAACCGAGGACTGGACATGGTGAGGCGAGGGGATGTGGTTATCGCGGTCTTTTCAGGAGACTACGGTAAACCCAGACCTGCCGTAGTGGTTCAAACTGATTTGGCTAATCCGACCCACAGCCGCCTGGTGGTCTGTCCTATCACGAGTCATCTGGAGAATGCGCCTTTGTTTCGACTCGAAGTTTCGCCATCCCCCGATAATAGTCTGGAAAGATCTTGCCAGATCATGGTGGACAAGATCACAACGGTTCGAAAGGACAAGTTGCGGCAGGTAATTGGGCGACTGAATGAGGACACGATGATTCGAGTTAACCGCTCTCTGGCGTTTTGGCTTGGGTTGGGGTGAGCAAGTGAGCAAGAGGGGTCACACCTACACTCTTGACAAGGTCAGGGCAAACAGGCAGGGGATATCTAATCTTTGCTTGAGTAAGTTGGAATTCTTGAGATGGAGCTCGGGGTGTGAAAAGTGTAGGTTTGACCCCGCTTCTCTTTACTATAACGACCTGAAAAAGAAGTTCACGGACGCCTATTTGATCCGCAACGAGCGGGATTTCAAAATATTTAATTTTGACGACGGCAGACCTCTTGAGCCTGACTTTCTACTGTATCTCATGGGCAAGGAAAAAAAGGACACCATGTATTATCAGGTGTTCATCGAACCAAAGGGCGGCCACCTTCTATTGCAGGACGCATGGAAGGAACAAATGCTTACCAACTTGAAGGACAAAGCAGTTATTGAGCAATTATGGAAAGATAGAAAATACGTTGTTTGGGGAATGCCGTTTTTTAATAGTGACCAAAGGATGCCTGAATTCGAGGCGGCCTTTAAAAGCCTCGTGGAATAAGGCTTAGCGACCCGTTTCCCCGCTCCTTGCCCTACTCCGAATTACGCATTTTAATTTGACCGGAATAACTAAGGCGCGTATACCTTTATCCAGCTATATGGCTTTATTCGCTTCTGAGAGGGTTCTCCTAATGAAGACCATCGAACATCAAATGTGGGGTATTCACGGTGGGCGCACCGGAGGCGCTGATTCTCTTTTTCTCCAGAAAAACCTTATTGCCCTTGGTTGGCATACCATCGGCGATTTAAGCAAGCTACCGGCCACCCGTGAAGCTTTCAAAAATCGCGTTGCTGAGGTGTTCACCACCACTATGAAGCAGGGGGCTTTGCCCGTTACCGCTGGACAGCTTTACCGCTTTGTGAATGAAGCCAAAATCGGCGACATTGTAATTTATCCTTCTAAAAATGATCGGCACATTCACATTGGGCGTATCGAGAGCAATTATGAATACAGTCCAAAAGAAGAAGTTTCATATCCTCATCACAGAAAAGTTAGGTGGCTTAAAAATCTTCCACGCACGGATTTTACTCAAGGGGCTTTGTACGAAATCGGGGCAGCAATGAGCTTTTTTGCCGTTAAGACATATGCCGATGAGTTCTCGGCAGCCATCGAAGGCAAAGAAATTGTCATCCCGGTCGCTCAAGACAAAACTGTCGCCCTTGTTGCTAGCGCTATTGAAGACCAGACGCGTGATTATATCCTCAAAAAGCTTGCGCAGGAATTGAAAGGCGGTTCCTTCGAAGATTTTATTGCCCACCTGTTGCAGGTTATGGGTTACAAAACTCAGCAACCCAAACGCGGTAAAGGTGCAGATGGAGGTGTTGATATTATAGCCCACAAGGATGAGTTAGGCTTTGAGCCGCCAATTATAAAGGTTCAGGTAAAAAGCAAAGAAGGCCCAAGCGGAGATCCTGAAGTAACTGCCCTATATGGTAAATGCAACCCAGATGAGAAGGCGCTTTTTGTAACCCTGGGCGAGTTCTCAAGCCAAGCCCAAACCTTTGCGCGCAATAAAACAAACCTTCGATTAATTGCAGGCGACGAGCTTGTAGGTCTTATTTTCCTTCATTATGAGAAATTTGACAGTCGCTATAAAGGCCTTCTGCCCCTTAAGCGTGTATACGTGCCCGATCCCGAGCAAGCGGAAGATTGAGTTTATGTAACTCGTGAGGGTTCTCGCTATGAAAACCCTTGCCATTATTGCGCAGAAAGGCGGCAGCGACAGAACCACGATTGCCGCTCCACAATACCTTATATAATTCGTTCAATCAGCAGCACCACACAGCAATGGACGGGATCGTGGAGGATGAGGTGTTGAATCACTTGGATCGGACAAAATCTATCCCATGCAGATCAGGTCCGAAGAGGACTTGGTTAGGGAGATAGCCCGCATAGCGAACCTCTCGATTAAATTGGGCTATCAGCTTGAGGCGGAGAACCGGATGCTGAGCAAAGAGGAGGCCTATGGGCAGCTTGTGCATAGTGCGTCCTTGCTGAGGGCTCTCCTTGAGTATGGACAATGAAGAGAGGAATTGAGTGAAAACAGAGAAAAATGGCAATCCATAAGAAACCAATCGATGCTACACCATCAAAACTCCTAACACAATTTGCAGAAGAAATCGCTGTGAATTCACGAGGTATAATTCTTGATGTACCATGTGGAGATGGCGAGATCAGAAGTTGTCTTTATGTCGAAAAAGGTCTTGGGCGAGAGTCTCAGGCACCCAAAACGCAGATTATGGACTCCATGTGGTTTTGGCACACATTTCTCGACGAAATGGAAACTGATCGATTTTCTTCCGCAATGAATTCGATCCAATCGGAAGCAGGTACCCCGCCGTCTAGAATAGAATGTCCAAGTGTGCTGAACCATCTAAGGCAGATCGGAGAATCACATGAATGATGACCCAACCGGCAGGACTATTCAAAGTAGTTCACCAGATGTCACACCAAGCGACGATGCAACTGTTGATAGTACAGCAAATGATAGTTCCTGCATACCTGAAAAACTAGAGAAAAAGACAAATATACATATAACAGATGCATTATTAAATTGTGAAGACTTTGTCAAGAACATTCGCAAAGAAAAAGAGCCTACACAAAGCATCTATACGGTTGGATCATATATTATTCTTATTGTGTCTGTAAGTCTAGTTCTAGGTTTTGCAGCATTTGTTATGATTAATATATCAACTACTACTACTGGAGTAAACAAGAAGCAAATCAATGATGATATAATAACAGCAGTCAATAATGGCGCAGACCTTAGAGCGATTAATCAAATATATATTAACACACCATTAGAGCTTAAAGGCTTTTCAGTACGTGCATATTATAATATAAATGTATACTTATCGACAATCCTAGAAGATATAAGGAGTGATCATTTTATGTCTAGTAACGACACTATCATAGATATAAATAAAATAGATGCATTAATATCATAGCGCAACCGTAAGAACCCATTTGACAAGCTAGAGGCTTCTCAAAGAGATTATTTCGAGAATGTTCAAATGAAGAGTGGTGATAAATTTGCAGAAGTACAAAATGATATTGGGAAGATAGCTGATGAATTATACCACAAAAATGTACTTGTCGATAAGTATCTTAATAATTCCAATTTCAGCTTTTGGATTTCTGTGTTTGCATTGGCTTACGCCGTTATAATATCAAGTGTCCAGATATATATCATAAGACCAAGTAAGGTTCAAACACTCATAAAAACCGCAGTTGAAACGGCTATGTTTGAGCGTGATAAGTCTGAAAGACGCAAAGAATCTGTGGCGCAGAGTAATTCCGATTGAGATGTGCGTACACAATTCGTGTGGTTTAAGGACGGATCGAACTCGACTACCTCTCGTGCACCGTCATTACTGGTTAAAATAGCTTTCATGCTGCTCCTGTTTCCCTACGCTGCTCTGCTGCTCAATCCTCAATGGAAGACCGCACCCTGTCAAGTTCACTACATAGTTCGCTCATGGTGAACGGTTTTTGCAGGAATCCATCGAAACCGACTCCCAGCGTCTGATCTCTCTCGCCGGTCATGAGTATGATCGGGATTTTACCATTTCCATTCCTGATGAGGTCACGCAACTGAATGCCGTTCATATCTGGGGACTGAAGCAGGGCTCAGGAGGTAAATACAAATTGCATTTATGTTGTAGTTACTTACAATGGCCTTTTGTCGCCGCCATTTTTTAACTGTTCGGTCGTTTCTCAGAAAAGGATTCGCCAAATGCCTAAAAAACTTATCGAAATCGCATCAGAAATTGTCAAGACACAAACTTCCTTAACACCCATGACAGCCGCCGACATTGCATCATCTCTCCGGCAGATCTTCAGCACACTCCATGAAATGCAAAAGGCTGAGGCGGGAGGAATCGACATTGAAGTTACTCAGCCGGCTACAGAGGAAGTAGCTGAAACGAAGCTCAGCCCAGCAGACTCTATCCAAAACGACAAGGTGATCTGTCTCGAATGCGGTGCAGAGATGAAACAGCTCACGTCGAAGCATCTCGGTTTCCACGGCTTGAACCAGCAGGAGTACAGGAAAAAGTACGGATTCTCGATGAGGGCCCCATTAGCGGCAAAGTCATTGACCAAAGCTCGAAGCAAAGCAATGAAGAAGAGGGGGTTGCCTGAGAAGCTGAAGAAATATATTGAAGCCAGAAGGCAGAAGAAAGCCGAAGCGTCCGCTAAATCGGCTACGGCTACACAGACGGCCAGCAAAACGAAGCCGACGAGACTTCGGAAGAAGAAGGCGGTTTGATTCAGGCCAGTTTGCATGGGGAGAGTCGACTTTATTTTTAATATTTATGTAGTCTGGACAGCAGAACAGAGCCCACTATGGTTTAATTCTACACCTGGCGCGGCTTTGACCACAAAGGAGAGCTATGACCACGAAAGTAAACCCTGATGATGCAGTAGACACGCTGACCGACAATAACGGCAGTGTTGCTTCGCTGGAAACGCGGGAGGTGGCAGTCGTGCAATCAAAAGCTCAAAAAATGGCTGAACTGCTGGAGGCTCACCGTGGTGAGCGTCATCTGGTGGTCATCCACGATTTTCCCGATCCCGACGCGATTTCGTCGGCATATGCCCAACGCCTCATCAACGCCCAGTTTGAGATTGA
>JBEKQE010000199.1:0-7723 GCA_049520035.1 Syntrophobacteraceae bacterium
TTGGAACTAACTGGGTCATGCGTGATAACTTCCGAAAATCCGCTGGATTCCGGCTCTTGATCCCGGCTCAAAAACACTGCCGGGACCGCCGGAATGACGGGGGTGCGGTAGTCATCTCCTTTACGGATAGTGTCGGAAGCGAACAAATACCCACAGCCGCTTTGAGCGGCCCACATTTTCAAGCCTCCGGCTTTGCCGGAGGTATCTGACTCCCTTCGCGTGTTCGCCTGAGCCATCCCTAACAGGATGCTGAAAAAGGGTTAAACTTCTCACTTTGCAGTAAAAACCTCGTGGGGGCGTCACCCCGGCGAAAGCCGGAAGTCCGCCGGAATGACGAAATCATCGGTCCTTTTAAGGTTCTTCTCCGCCAGCAAACCTTTTTTGATCATCCTGCTGAGGTCTTCAACTCCTCAATTGCCCGCCGGATATAATCGTATATTCCCTCGATATCGTCGGCGTCAAAAGATCGAAACTCGCTGTCGCCCCGGAACCAGGTGATCTGCCGTTTGGCGTAATGCCGGGTATCGCGCTTTATCTGATAGGCGGCCTCATTGATCGAAATGGCGCCCGCAATGTGAGCGGCCATCTGCCTGTAACCGATCGCCTGCATCGATTTAAGCTCCGATGGGTAGCCCATGGCAAGGAGCCCTTCCACTTCATCTTTGAGACCGGATTCGATCATCCGGTCGACCCTGCGGTTTATCCGTTCGTAGAGGGTCTCCCGCTCCCGGTTGATGAAGACCTTTATTGCGGGGAAAATCAGCTCCTTGAAACCGTGGCCCTTCTGCAAGACGGATAATGGAACTCCTCCCTGATAAAAGACCTCGATCGCCCGAATAATTCGCTGGCGGTCGTTAGGGTGAATTCTTGCCGCCGATTCGGGGTCGATCCGCAATAGATCGCCATAGAGCTGCCCGAGGCCCTGAGAGTTCTCATCGGCAATCAGCCTTCTTTTCACTTCGGGGTCCGAGGCAGGCCCGGAGCATAGTCCCAGGGTCAGGACCTTCATGTACAGCCCTGTGCCTCCCACCACCAGAGGGAGCATGCCGCGTTTTTGTATATCTTCGATTACCGGGCCGGCAAAGCAGAGGTACTTTGCCGCATCGAAAGGCTCATCGGGGTCGACCAGGTCTATCAGGTGGTGGGGGACAATGCGGCGCTGTTCAAGGGTTGGTTTTGCGGTCCCGATTTCCATGCGGCGGTAAACCTGCATCGAATCGGCGTTGACTATCTCGGCTGAAATACGGGCAGACAGTTCGATCGAAAGCGAAGTCTTTCCCGCTGCGGTCGGTCCGGCAAGCAGAACCAGCGGGAATTCGCCCCTGTGCTCAGCTCCTTTTGAAAAGTCGGAAAATCTGCTCATATGTCAAGGTGTATGAAAGCGGCCGGCCGTGCGGGCATGTAAAAGGAGTTTCAATCGAATCGAGCATCTCGAGCAGGCGCCTTATTTCTTCTGTCTTAAGCCTGTGGCCTGCCCTCACCGATCCGTGGCAGGAGGCAACCCTGGCAAGGCCGAGCAGGATTTGGCCCTCATCTGCCGGACACTCCTCTTCGGCATACCGGAGATAGTCGCGCAGTATCTGTTCGGGTTTAAACTCCGATAGACTGGCCGGAACTGCATGTATGGCGAAACTGCTTCCTCCGAAAGGCTCGATTTCAAATCCAAGATCGCGCAGGGAGGGGACCAGGCTATCGAGCATCACGGCTTCTTTTGGCAAAAGGTCCACAACGGCGGGCCGGGCAAGAAGCTGAGCGGCCTTTGTCTTCTTTTTGCTCAGGCCGCTAAAGACGATCCTTTCATGAGCCGCGTGCTGGTCTATCAGAACAAGACCGTCCGGGGCTTCAAGAAGGATGAAAGAGTTTGCAAGCTGCCCGATAAGATTGAGGCTCGAATAGGCAAATGCCCCCGCATCCATCTCACCCTGGACCGGCGGATAAGGCGGCCCTGGACGGAGGACGGAAGAAGGAGGATGGAAGACGGATCTGTCCTCTGTCCTCCGTTCTCCGTCCGCCGTCCCCTGTCTTCGGGGACCGAAGGGCGCCTGACCTTCGGACGCCATCCCCACATGAGGAGGCGCCTGCCTTTTTTCGAAAATTCCGCCTTCCTGCCGCCAAAATCCGTATGACTTCGGGCGAATCGCTGAAAGCGCCTCAAAAAGGGCAGCCCGCACAATCGATATTACTTCGCCGGGGTTTCTAAACCGGATTTCTCTTTTTGAGGGATGAACGTTTACGTCCACCTGCTCAGCCGAAATTCCCACAAAAATAACTGCGACCGGATATTTTCCACGGGGGATCAGGGCTTCATAAGCCGTCAGAACCGCCCTCTGAAGAAGCCTGTCCCAGACGGCCCTCCCGTTTACATAAAGAAAAAGACTCTGGCTGTTCGTTCTCTGGACGTCGGGAGGCGCAAGAAAGCCCGAAACGCTTATGCCGTTTTTTTCAAAATCGACCGAAGTGAGCGACCTCGCAATTTCAGGTCCGAGCACCAGTGCGGCCCTGGGGAGCAAGCCGCCGCACCTCAGGTGATCGTAGAGCACTTTTTCCTGGCTTTGCAATTGCATGTGGGTCTTAGGGTTTGCCAGTGAAATGCGCAAAAACTGGTCTGTTATGTAAGCAAGCTCGGTTTCCGCTCTACGCAGGAACTTGCGCCTTGCAGGAACACAGTAAAAAAGGTCGCGCACGAGCACTTGAGTACCGGGAGGACACCCCCTTTCGCGAACGTCTTTTATTACGCCTCCTTCAACTTTTATGGAGGTCCCGCACGGGGCCTCATGTTCTCGAGTGCTCAGCTCAAAGCGGCTTACAGCCGCAATCGACGGAATCGCCTCTCCGCGAAATCCCAGCGATGATATTGAATTCAAATCCTGGGCAGACCTGATCTTGCTCGTCGCATGCCTTTCCAGCGACATTAGCGCGTCTTCGGCGCTCATCGCGCACCCGTTGTCCACTACCCGAATTTCCCGCCGTCCTCCATCGATCAGGCTTACTAAAATCCTGGAGCTCTGTGCATCGATGCTGTTTTCAATGAGCTCTTTTACCACCGCCGCAGGGCGTTCGACGACTTCGCCGGCGGCGATCTGGTTGCATAGAATGTCCGGTAAAATCGCGATCTTGCCCACCCGTTTCTCCAGCAGCTCAACCCTATTGACAGAAAACTTTCATTCCAGTACTAAAAAGACACATCTATACTTAATTGTATCATACTCGAAATTCTCCAGGTGAAAACAGGACCCGGGTTTTTTGTTTTATTTAGAATCGAGAAAACCTATGGATTCCAACCCCTATCAGCCGCTTGTAAATCTTCTGTCCAATATTCTCGAAGCTTATACCACAGCTTTTTTTATTTTCGATCAAAGAAACCGCCAGCTAAATCTTGCCGCAATGCAGAGCCTTAGCAAGTTCATTCCCACCCGGATTTCGCTTCCTCTGGAAGGCAGCGGGATACTTGCCCAGGTGCAAAAAGTAGGGCAAACAATTCACCTCGATAAGCTCCATGAGGCGACCTCATCCATACCCCTTACACTTCCTTTCTACCGGGAAGGCGAATCGCACATAAAGGGGCTCTATGCTGTTCCGGTTGCGGGCGGAGCGGGGATTCTCTACGTCGATACAAAATATGGCTGGGGATTTAACGACAAGCAGCAAAAATGGATAAAAGAGTTCGCCGAACTTCTAGGAGAATTTTTGAAAAACCGGGAAGCCGAAGAACGGCAGGAAAACTACGCCAGGATATTCGAGGTATTAAACCGGCTCGACGAGGTCGCCTTCAAGGGCTACGCTCTTGATAACTACTGCGGGCTGTTCGCTGCCGAGTGGTCGCAGATACTTGGCATGGATTACGGCTTTCTGGTCTTAAAAGGGCCCGAGAAAAAAAGTTATCGCATCCTGGGCTGCACGGCAAATACGCCAAGAGGCCTGGTGACTCAGAGTTTTTCTGCAAAGCAGGGGCTGATCGGCTGGGTCCTGCAGAACCCGAAAAATCTTCTCATCATACGCCTCAACCCCGCCACATCGGACCACTACCTGTTTTCTCCGGCCGAGAATCTCCCCCATCAGGGCACGGTTTGGGGAATGCGCGGTCAGACCTCGCTCGGATATGAACTTGCCCTTGTTTTCCTGTCTCGGCAGGTGGTCGACTGGAACGCAGATTCGGAGCGCGCCGTAGGGCACGCCTTTCATTTTCTTTTACTCCTGATCGAGCAGATCTATTACAAGGAAGAAAACGAGGCCCTGCAATCATACGATGTCTGCAGCGGTCTGTTTAGCGCCCCGGCCTTCGAATCAAGAGTCGAGGGTCTTTTTCACGCCTCCATGCAGTCCAACGCTCCATTTACTCTCGGGCTCATTCAGTTCGAACCCTGGCAGATACTTACCACCAAAGTCCTGCCTAAAAGGATCAGGCAGCTTCAGCGCGAGCTGGCCTCATCTCTTTGCGACGCTCTGCCTCCGGGGGTCCTGGTCGGGCAGCTTGCGCAAAACCGCTTTGGCGTACTGTTTGCCGAAACGACCGTCCAGGAGGCCGAAAGCCGGCTTGCCGAGCTTGCCGGCCACGGAAAAATCGCACTCAAAGGAATCAAGGGAATCAGACTCCACCCCTATGTCTCTTCGGCCGGTTTCCCACAGGATGCGGCAAAAATCGAGGACCTTTGGCCCCTTGTCAGCCAGAGGCTCTTTTCGGCCTTTGGACTAAAACCCGAAAAAGCCGATTCATAAACAGTTGACCGGCTGATTCATTGTCTATAGACTCTGAGGAAAAAGATCAAATAGAAGGGTCATATATGCTTGGATGGCTTTTGTCATATTTTTCAAAAGACCTGGCGATGGATCTTGGGACGGCAAACACACTCATCTACATGCGGGGCAAAGGGGTCGTTCTTAACGAACCATCGGTTGTGGCCGTAAATCACGATACCCACCAGGTTATAGCGGTGGGGCAGGAAGCAAGAAACATGATCGGAAGACACGGCCACAAAATCGTAACCATTCGCCCGCTTAAAGACGGTGTCATTGCCGACTTCGAGGTAACGGCAGTGATGATCAAGTATTTTCTGGCAAAGGTTTTGAACAAGCGCCACTTCTTTGGCCCCAGGCTTGTCGTCGCGGTCCCCACCGGGATCACTTCGGTTGAGAAAAGGGCCGTAATCGAGGCCGCCGAACAGGCCGGAGCCAGATACATACACCTGATTGAAGAACCGATGGCCGCCGCTATCGGAGCTGGACTCCCCATTGACCAGCCCCATGGAAACATGGTGGTGGACATCGGGGGCGGGACCACCGAGGTCGCTATAATCTCCATGTTCACCGTGGCCTACAGCGAATCGGTCCGGGTGGCGGGCGATGAGGCCAACGAAGCGATCCTGCGCTACATCCAGCGTGAGCGCCAGATGATAATAAGCGAGGTCCTCGCCGAATCGGTGAAGATGAGGATAGGTTCGGCAATTGCTCTGGAAAAACCTGAACTGATCGAGATCACCGGGAAAGAAATTCTCTCAGGCATCCCCAGGACTTTTACAGTCAGTGACGAAGAAATCCGCGAAGCGATAAAGGAACCGGTCGATGCAATAGTAGAAGCCGTGAAGCGGGCGCTTGAGAAGACCCCGCCTGACCTTGCCGCCGACATTCACGACAGCGGGTTCTGGCTTGCTGGTGGAGGAGCGCTCTTAAAGGGCCTCGATAGGCTTCTCGCCGAGCACACCAGGCTCAAAGTCAACATCGCCGACGACCCGCTTACCGCCGTAGCAAGAGGCGCCGGTTCGGTGATCGAACATCTGGATTTCTATAGGAACGTTTTTATAAATTAGCGCTTGACCCGGCCCCCTGCGGCGCGCGCCTTGCGAGGCACAAGTCCGGGCGCACAGCGTCCAAATTTAAGCCTTCGGGAATACAATGGCAGATATCATCGATTTATCTTCCAGATTTAAACCGGGACACAACCTGATCGCGATTTCTCCCCTCGAGTTTCGCAAAGGCGAATGGCTATCTGGAAGCGCTATTCTGTGCACGCGGGAAGAATCTGCAAAACTGGAAGCCCAACGCCGGAAGGCAACCCCGGACAGACCCCCTATAACGCTTGTCCCAAATCATATTACCCTGGACGGCGGGTATCACTACACATGCCTGTGGCTTTTCAGGTTTCGGGAAGATGAAGAACGCATGCGCCGCCTCTACCGGCTGGCGGGACTCATGGAGTGCGTTACCAAGGCGCCGTCCCCCGTTTTGAGAACCGACCTGGTGAGAAGGTTTTTCAAAATCATAAACGAGGAGCGCGAACAACTCAACGTCTCATGGAAGGGAAACGTCCGAAATTTTCTGCTTCCGATTCACGCCGAGCATTATAATCCCGGCGTCTTTATGGATACTATCAGCGGCGCTCCGTCTCTAAAGGACCTTTTGGCCGGGATAGAGAAGGAGACAAACTCCCAGTTTGACATTCTCGCAGACAGTTACGTCTTCTATATGCCCGAAACGTTTTTGTCCAGATAACCAAAAGTGAAAAAGATCGCCTATATCGGAGTCGACCTCGGGGGAACCAACCTCAAGACGGCCCTGGTGAACCATTCCGGGAAAATACTCGAGTTTCGGACTGCGCAGGTACGGGTAGAGCAGGGGGCCGAATCGGTTTCAAAAAAATTGCTGGCCCAGTGCCGGGCCCTTGTTCATATAGCATCGAAGCTGGGGCTGAAGGTGGCCGCGATTGGGCTTGGGGTCGCCGGAAAAATCGACCGGTCCACCGGCTCGGTGATTTTTTCTCCCAACCTTCAGGTGCTTGATGGATATCCCCTCGGGCAGGAACTTGGGCGAAACCTGCAAATCCCCGTTTGTATGGAAAACGACGCAAACGTTTTCGGCATCGGTGAGAGCTGGGCGGGCGCCGCCAGGGGAGTGCGAAACTGGGTCGGGATCGTACTGGGCACCGGTACGGGAGGCTGCCTCTTTCTCAATGGAAAACTGTGGGAAGGAGACGGCCTGGGGTTTTCAGCGGAGATCGGGCACATGATCGTGGAACCCGGAGGGCCGGCTTGCCTCTGCGGGTCCAAAGGGTGCCTGGAGGCGTTCGCCTCGGCGCGTGCGCTCGTATCAGGGGCAAAAAAAGCTGTTTGCGGCCAAAGGCTCAAAGAGGGCCCGCTTCATGCGCTCGACAGGGAGGGAAAACTCAGCGCGCGCACGATTTATGCCTGTGCAAAAAGAGGAGACCCCACTGCGATGGCCCTGTTCGATAAGATGGGCTGGGCGCTGGGGATTAGTCTTGCAAACATCTTCTCGGTCCTCGGAATCAGGCTCGCGGTCATAGGAGGGGGAGTCAGCTCAGCCTGGGACCTCTTCATTAATCCGTTGGAAAAAACCCTGGCTCAAAACTCTTCAATGCTCGATCCCGGTGCTGCGCTCATTTTGCGAAGCCGCCTCGGCAATGACGCGGCCCTGATCGGAGCAGCGCGTCTCAGCCGCAAGTGCAGGCAAGTGGTCTTTTAGAGACTTAGACCACGGATAACACGGATTACCTCGGATGAAAAGATTCAAAATCCAGGCCGTGATATTCACCGCGCTACGCTCCAAATCCGTGGTGCGCCTTTTATCAGAACCGAATCAGATTGGCTCCGTAATTGATCAGGGTAAACCACCGGCTCTGCCGGTGGACTCCCAAAAGTTTGACATTTGCGGGAGTCGTCATTCCGGCAGTGTTTTTGAGCCGGAATCCAGAGTCTTGAAGCATGCCAAGACC
>JBEKQE010000200.1:0-7683 GCA_049520035.1 Syntrophobacteraceae bacterium
AATCAAAAACAGGCATACCTTTATGCTCTATCGGCAGTCTTATTGTGGTCTACCGTGGCATCGGCGTTCAAGCTGGCCTTGCGATACCTGGATAACGTTGAACTTCTTGTTTTTTCCGAGGCTTTTTCGGTCGTAATTTTGGCAGTTGTCCTCATTTCCAGCCGGGGATTCGGACAGGTCTTCCAGTGCACGCTGAAAGAGTATCTTCGCTCATTTTTGCTCGGTATCCTAAACCCGTTCCTATATTACCTGATCCTTTTCAGGGCCTATGAGCTTCTTCCGGCCCAGGAGGCTCAACCGCTAAACTACACTTGGGCCATTACTATTGCGCTGCTCTCTGTTCCTCTCCTGGGACAAAGGATCGGGGCTACGGATTTTGCAGGCCTGCTTCTGAGCTATTGCGGCGTTCTTATCATTTCTACTCGAGGCAAGCTACTGAGCTTTCAAATTCCGGAGCCCACAGGGGTTGGGTTGGCTCTTTGCAGCACTTTGGTCTGGGCGCTCTACTGGATCTACAGCACCAAGGACTCCAGGTCACCCGTCCTGTGCCTCTTTATGAGCTTTGCTTTCAGCCTGCCCCCGACCGTCCTCTATTATCTATTTTTCCATCCGGCACGCATGCCCGAGTTTCGTGGAATCCTCGGGGCCGCCTATGTCGGCACATTCGAGATGAGCATAACCTATGTGATGTGGCTCCTGGCTTTAAGGCGTTCTGAAAACACGGCCAAGGTCGCAGGCTTGATTTTCGCCTCTCCGTTTATTTCCCTGATGCTCATACATTTCTTCGTGGGAGAGCCGATACGGGGATCGACAATAGCTGGACTTGTTTTTGTGGTCGCAGGTCTTCTCGTCCAAAAGTACGGATTCCGCCTGAGATTTTGAAATCAGCGGATGCTCCCGGGGAGCAGGACGAATACAGGTATGATTGTCCGCATCAGGACTTTGCGCCGAGATAAACCGACTGGACCTCGGGATTCGAGAGCAGGGCGCCTGCCGAATCTTCCAGAACGATTCTTCCGAATTCCATACGAGAAGGCGGCGCTGCCATCGTGATACGAAATTCACCGTGGTTTTCCCAACCACACCTTGCCGGATTCCACCCGCGTTGATATTATTCCGCGATTTTGAAATCGAGCTGAACAGGAGAAACAGGATGAGGCGCACCGGCATTGCCGAGACCTGCATCGGAATTTTCATACTGGCGCTTCTGGCTGGAATAACTGCTTGGGTTTATTTTGCGCAGTCGCTGTTCGATCCGGACTTCTATAGCGTTACTCTACTGAAGGAGGGCAATGGCGCCTACCGCAAGAACTCCCTGCCCTCTCCCGGTTCTGGGCCCGTACCTGCCTTCCTTCCCGAAAACCTCACTCCGATGGGCCCCGAGGAAACTTTCGACTCCGAAACCTTATCCGACAAAATTGACGGGAAGGCGGATCTCTATCTTTCAAGCGGCTTCGTAAAGCTTCGCACAAGGCGTTTTGCCAGCAAAGCGGACCCGAAGAGCTGGCTCGAGCTCTTCATATACGAAATGGGAGACCCTACAAAGGCGTTCTCCGTCTACAGCAGTCAGAAAAGAAAAGACGCGAGGCCGGTCGACCTTGGCGTTTCCGCATACTCCACGGAGGATGCCTTCTTTTTCACAAATGGGCCTGACTATTTCGAGATAATATCAGCATCCAAAGACCTTGCCGAGGAGATGACCTCACTGGCCAAAAACCTTGTTGAAGCGGGGCCTAAATATACCGGGCAGCAAACGGAAGCTTCCCTTTTTCCGCCTGAATCCCTCGACGAGTCAAGCATATCGCTCCACATGAGCGACGTTTTCGGCTTCAGTGCGCTCGACCGCGTGTACACGGCCAGTTATAGTATGGGGGCCGCCCAGGTTACCGCGTTCCTCTCGAAGCGTGAAAGCGCCGAAGAGGCGGCCGATCTTGCCGCCACATACGGCCGGTTTCTCGTTGAGAACGGGGCGGAAGAAGCCGGTGCAATCCCTGGCGCGCCCGATTCTAAAATATACAAAGTGTTTAATGCCTATGAAGTCGTCCTGCACAGGGGCGAGTTTCTGGCCGGGACTCACGATGTCGATAACATGGAAAGCGCAACGGATGTCGCATCACGGATTTACCGCAAACTGGACGAGGCCGGGCGATGAGTAAAAGATTCAAAGATCATCCGCCCCAACCGGAAATGAACAGGCGCGATTTTATCATCCGCTCCGCGAAGGCGGGGATAACTCTGGGAACTGCGGCCGCCATAGGTTATTTCCTGTACGACCCTGTCGGTCCCGGCGCGCCGGTCGAGAAATCCTCAGTCGCCCTGCCCGACTTTTCGGTCCCTGAGGCAGGCAAAAAAATAGCGATAGCAGCCGGCGATGACAGAATAAAGACTGTCAACGCCGCCCTCAAGGCGCTTGGCGGAATCGAATGTTTCGTAAAAAAGGGCGACAGGGTCCTGATAAAGGTGAACGGGTCCTTCGCTACCCCGCCTTCCCTTTGCGCCACAACGAACCCGGAGCTTCTGGCCGAAGTCACGCGCCTGTGCTTCAGGGCGGGCGCTGCGGCGGTCGCCGTCACCGACAATCCGATCAATAATCCGGAAAGTTGTTTTGCGCTTAGCGGCATAGGGGATGCAGCCCAAAGTTCCGGAGCCGATCTGATTGTGCCCAGGGAATCGCTTTTCGCCAACATTACAGTGCCAGGTTCAAATTTTATCCGCAATTGGCCCGTTCTCTTCGGAGCTTTCCACGGGGTGACAAAGCTCCTCGGGATTGCTCCGGTTAAAGACCATCGCAGGAGCGGCGCCACGATGTCTATGAAAAACTGGTACGGGTTCATCGGAGGCAGGCGAAACATCTTCCATCAGGATATACATACGTTCATAAAAGACCTTGCGCTTATGATAAGGCCCACCCTCGTCATCCTGGACGGAACCTTCGCCATGATTTCCAATGGACCGACCGGAGGCTCGGTTTCCGATCTCAAGCAGACCAACACGATGATCGTCAGCACCGATCAGGTTGCCGCCGATGCGGCCGGGGCGGCCCTGCTGGGGAAAACGCCGGCGGATCTGCCCTACATAGCCAAAGCCGAACATGCAGGGGCGGGGACTGCGGATTTTGAAGCCCTGAGTCCTTTCCGCGTATCCACAGGGTAAGAATCTGATGAGAATTACAACTGTCAGGCGAATAACCCAGATTTTCTTTTTTGTCCTGTTTATATGGTTCTGTATTGCGAGCACCTTCGGGCAATCTTTTTGGCAATTGCGGGGCTGGCCGGTAAATTGGTTCCTCCAGCTCGATCCGCTTGTCGCCCTGGGAACGATTCTGACGACCCGCACTCTGTACTCGGGACTACTCTGGGCCATAGCCACAGTCGTGCTCACTGTCGTTCTGGGAAGATTCTTCTGCGGATGGCTGTGCCCGTTCGGCACCATGCATCATTTCATCGGTTATCTCGGCTTGAGCGGACGCTCAGTACGGGAAAAAATCGCCGCGAACCGGTATATGGGCGCACAGAGGATAAAATATTACGTTCTTCTGGTCCTGCTTTGTCCGGCTCTCGGGGCATTCGTGTTAAACATCGCAGATTCTTCAACGTTGGACCCGCTTAGCATTGCCTGTATCCTTTGCATTCTGGCAATTGCCGCTGCCGTTTCGCAAAAAGCCACCCCTGTGAGCAGACGGCCGATCACGGTATTCATCGGGCTGGCGGTATTATGGGTTGGGGCCGGTTATTTCCTGAAGCTCGATGGGGCCTTTTCTGCCTCGCTCATCACCGGACTTCTCGACCCAATTCCCCTTGTGTATCGCTCGGTAAATTTCCTGCTGCTCCCTTTTGCAGACTCTTCTTTTCACCTGATTTCCGCAGCCCAGAGACATTATGAAGGACCGTGGCTTACCGCTTTGGTCTTCTTTGGCGCCCTTATTCTCAACCTGGCGACACCTCGTTTTTATTGCCGGTTCGTATGCCCTTTGGGCGCCCTTTACGGGATTCTGGGCAGATATGCTCTGTGGCGGGTGGCAAAGAAGACCGCCGAATGCAGCCAATGCAGGCTTTGCGATTCCAGGTGCGAAGGCGCATGCGACCCGGCAGGACACATCCGAATTCCCGAGTGCGTGCTCTGCATGAACTGCCTCTACACCTGTAATGAAGACCTCATCGGCTATAACACGTTCCGATCCGCTTCAGGCGAGATCATCTCGCCCGACCTGTCCCGCCGGGGATTCATCGTGGCGGCGGTGTGCGGAATAGCCGCCGTACCGATGCTGAGAATAGATGGAAAGCTCAGCCAAAACTACGATCCCGCCCTGATTCGACCGCCGGGGTCTCTGGCCGAACCCGAGTTCCTTGACCGCTGCATCAGGTGCGGGCAATGCGCGCGCGTTTGCCCCACCAACGTTATACAACCCGATATTACGAGGGCTGGGATCGAGGGCCTCTGGACCCCGGTTCTGAACATGCGCACCGGGTCGAGCGGCTGCCAGATGAACTGTACGGCATGCAGCCATATCTGCCCAACCGCCGCCATACGACCGATTTCACTCGATGAAAAGCTTGGGCGAGGCGTTTTCAAAAAAGCCGGCCTCATGCGCATCGGCACTGCATTTGTCGACCGAAGCCGTTGCCTGCCCTGGGCCATGGACAAGCCATGTATCGTCTGCCAGGAAAACTGCCCCGTAAGCCCGAAAGCGATATTCGTAAAAGAGAGCTTCGCTACGGTGCGGGACGGCAACCTGGATGTCGCGAAAATCTCAGGCGCCTCTGTTCTGCTCTCAAAGCCGGTCCTTCAGCCGAACCGGTTCGATACGGGCGACTTCTTCGTTCTGGTTCAAAGCGGGGATATCTTTACAAGGACCCGAATCGTTTCAAATTCGGAGAACTCCATCATGCTGGAATCGCGATTTTCGCCAGAGCTTAAAACCGGCGATTCGAAAAAATTCTTGCTCCAGGTCCGTCTCCAGACCCCTCAGATAGATCCCTATCTGTGCACCGGCTGTGGTATCTGCGAGCACGAATGTCCCGTGAGCGGCTTGAGGGCGGTTCGGGTGAGTGCGGAAGGCGAATCCAGAGACAGGAAGCATTCGCTCCTGCTGAAGTAGTTTGAACTCTAATTTTGCTGGCCGCCGCCCAGCGAGCTCAGACTCATGTTCGCCTGCTGCCCAAAGAAGGCGAAGCTCTCAAAGCTTTCTTCGTCCAGTTTGCGGCCGCTCTGGTTTCTGTCCGCGCATATAACTCCTATCGCCGTTCCCTTGATGGCAACCTGCATGGCAAAAAACGGGCTGCCTCCGATTAGATTGGACAATTCCTCCGTCAGCAGCGGCTTTATAGTAAAGTCCGGTTTTTCGGTTACCCAGATCGGCTTCTTATTTCTTAGCACGTAGCCGAAAATATTCATGACCTCTAAACCTGCGCCGATCCTGAAATTTTCGATATAGCCCTGATCCATCCGTCCCAGTCCGTACTTTCCCTTGAGGTGCTGCCGGTCCGGCGTGAGCAGGGCAAAAATGACCCTGTCCATACCTATTCCGCGATAGATGCCCTCCAGAACAATCGAAAGCACCATGTTCACGTCTCCTTTGCCCGCAGTCACCAGGGTGGAAAGGTCGCGAAGGCTGCACAGTTGAATATTGGGATCGGGCTTCGGATATTCGTGTTTGATCTCCACGGCCTGCACAGGTAGGGGCAACAGTGCCTCTACGGGAAGCGGAACCAGGCGGCTGCTATTTTTCGCTCCGTAGGATTCCGTGATCTCCACGGCGGCCATGGCCGATTCATGAAGAGTTTTGATCGTCTCCTTCTCCGAAAGATGGAGGAGACCACGCGCCTCATTCATTATTTCTTTGATCGGAGGACAATCCCAACCTTTTTCCGATGCCTGCGCAACAGCGTATCCAAGTCTTACGCTCTGGACCCGGGGGTCGGTCCCGTTCCGATTTTGTAAGGCGGATTCCAGAAGGTCACTCAATTTCCATTCCTGGCTAAGTCTCAGGGTCAGCCGTTCAAGTTTGAATCCCAGGACCTCCATCTCGGCCTGGTCCTCGCGCTCGGCATCCAACATCGCACTTCCGAGCCTGTCCCCAACCTCTCCGGAAAAACACCAGAAGGCTATTTGACCGATACGGCCGAGGAGCGCGGCTATAAATACTTCCTCCGGATTGGACAGATTGAGCAGGGTGGCGATTTTTCTAGCCTGCACGGCAGCGTGGAATGCCCTGGCGACCTCGACAGCCACCTTTTCTTTGTGCAGACTCGAAAGAACAGTCTCAACCAATGCAATTGTGAGACATATCTCCTTTACCATATTGAATCCCAGCCGCATCACCGCCCGGCTCACCGTGTTGATCCGCTTCGAGCACGGATTGTAATACATGCTGTTGGCCAATTTAAGAACCTGGGTGGTGAGGCTCGGGTCCTCGAGAATCGACCAGGCCAGCTCTGAAAGCGAGCTGTTCTCCCTGCTTGCCGTTCCGGCAACACATTGAACGGTGCGGGCAAAAATGGGCATATTCTCCTTAACGAGCCGCGTTACCCAAAGATCAACTTCCTTTTCAGCCACTTTCGCACCTCCCCACCGTAAACAAAGCATTTTAAACAAGAAATCGGAAAAACCACGGCGCAACTGCACAAAAATTCAACATCCTTTCGAGATTCAAATGTTTTCATGTGGAGAATCTGCCGGACTCTGTCACTGTTGGTTTTCGATCGGGAAAATATGAATGTTAAATATGTAAGAAGCAGTTGCATTCGCGCGCAATTCGAGTTATGTTGGCATGTCACGGCTAATTATGACCTCGTTCCCCATCCCCTGCATTTGTCACAGAACTCCACCGTGCAACTCGAAGAGTGGTCCCCCTGCGCAGGGGCTTGGATTGAAACGGGCTTCGAACGGAGCACACTTAGGAGAAGAACAAAATGGATCCATTGGTGCTTACAAAGCGTGAAAAATACAACCTTGCGACCCAGTACGCAGATCTGTGCCTCACCTGCGGCACGTGTGCAGGCGGGTGCCCGGTAACGGGCGTCGACGGTCTGGATGTTCGCAAGGCTGTGCGGATGGTACTGCTGGGGATGGAACAGGAACTGATCGATTCGAGATTTCCCTGGGTCTGCACCCTTTGCGGCCGTTGCGAACATGCCTGCCCCATGGGCATCGATCTGGTGGCAATGCTTCGTTCCGCCCGCGGCAAGAGGGCAAGGGACAAGGTCCCAGGCGTCCTCCACAAGGGCGTGGCAATGTGCCTCAAGACGGGAAACAATGTTGGCATTCCCAAGGAAGACTTCCTGTTCCTGCTTGAAGATCTTGGCGCAGAACTGGCCGAAGAGCTTCCCGGCTTCGAGGTCCCTGTTGATAAGAAAGGGGCAAAATACCTCTTTACCATCAATTCCAAGGAGCCTTTTGGAGAACCTGAGGACATGATGTACTGGTGGCGAATTCTTTACGCTGCCAAAGAGTCATGGACCACTACTTCCGAAAACTGGGAAGGGGTAAACTGGGGCCTTTTCACAGGTGACGACGAATCGATGAAAGAGGTCGCCGGGCGGATTGTCAAGAACTACAAGGAACTGGAATGCGAGTACCTTGTCCTGCCCGAGTGAGGGCACGCATACTTCGCGACTAGGCTTAGTCTGCGCAAATGGTTTGAAAACGAAAACGTCAAGTTTCTCTCGGTCCACGATCTTTTGA
>JBEKQE010000201.1:0-7614 GCA_049520035.1 Syntrophobacteraceae bacterium
CTGGCGTTCTTGTTCTGTCAACGTCACACGGTAGCGTGGTTTCATGGCAAATCCCTCCCCCTGGAATTTGCCATGATTATACCTCATTATACGAAAAAAGCAATGTTACATGGTACTAGTTAACAAGTCTGTCATACGAGGACCCGGCGCCTCAAAATATTCTTTTTACTTCATAGACCAGGGGCTCACTACCCTGCTTTCCGTGAAAACAGGTCGTCTGTGGCAGGATTTTAGAAATCTTGTCCTTCAGCTCTTCTATTTCTTCGATTTCCGGTACTCTCCACGATTGGCCGGGAACCGGCAGGTATGCATCTATCCTCAATGGAATATCCGGATCGATCGATGCAATGAATGCGGCAACGTTCATTATCTCGGCTTCATCAACGTAATCGGGAATGAAGACCGTCTGCGCATGAAGCTTTATCCGGGTCAAGCCGGCCAGTTCTCTGAAATGTTTGAGGATAGCCTGATTGCCAAAACCGGTATAATTGCGGTGCAGCGAAGGGGTGATCGCCTTTATGCTGAAGATGACCTCGTCGAGCAAATGCACGGGGGGCATCAGTTTTCCGTTGGTCAAAAGCGAAATAAGGCAGGATTTTTCCCGGCGCAGGAATTCAAGAATCTGAGGAAGGAAAGGTTCGCAGAGGGGCTCCGCTCCCATTAGAAAAATCCGTTTGATTGGCAGGCGGTCCAAAATCTGCAGGGTCCGTTCAAGTGTCAGGAACTCCCGGGGCCTCGGACTCACGAAAGAGGGATCATAGATGCGCAGCCTTGTTTCAGGGAGATGGCAGTCAAAAACCTCTTTCTTGAGAAGACAGATACGGCACCGCAGGTTACAACCCCAGAAATAGAGAGTGCAAATGCCGTACTGCTCTCCCCATGTAATGTGATAAAGCGAGATACGGTCGGTTTTGGCCGGCATAATTGCCCCCTGTTGAACGGCTTTAAATCGGGTCTTCCGAGAAATGAGCACCTGTGATGTGGATTCTTGCCCCGAAGGGCTGCATAAATTAGCCCACGATCTCCACGCTCCGCGAGGTGCCACCCTGGGGATGTTACGCAACAAAAACCAGTTTTTTACCCTGAAGGGGTTGCATAATAGAGCCGGGTTCACCTGGTCGACCATTGTGTACATGGGGCGTCTTTATGCGGCCTCATCAGGGTATTCGGCTATCTTTGTCACATCTTTTCCCATCGTTGTATGCGTTTTCTCATAAAAGCGAAATGGAGACAAGCTGTGAGCACTTTCAAAACCAAAATATCTCGGGAGACGGCTGCCGGGTATGGCCGGGAGGCGGTCCGGATCACCGAGTCCGGGGAATACCCGGCGCCATCCGGCCGGGTGGTCGATGTTTCTCAATTAGTCAAACGATCGGTCGATGGAACGGTCTCTTATCCCCCAGGCCAAGCGTATCATGAATCGGCGAGGGGGAATTATGAGACGAAGATTTCAGTCGAAAACATGACAACTCTTGAGGCTGCACGCCGACTGATCTCTGGAGGGTGAACCCTCACCCCGTTCGGGTTCGCGCTAAGCGTACGCAACCACGGCCGATGCTTATAGTTCGCGCCCGATCTTTTGTGAGGGCGCAGGCCGGCGGTGCTCAACTTCGCTTCGGCAACGCATCCCGGTGGCGGTTTTCTCGGTGGCGCCAGGGCGCAGGAGGAATACCTGGCCAGATCGTCGGGCCTTTACGCCTGTATAAGGGACAATGCAATGTATGCGTTTCACCGGTCACGCCGGGACCCTCTTTACACGAATTATGCAATCTATTCACCTGATGTGCCGGTCTTTCGCTCAGATGATGGAAGACTTCTCGATGAACCATACACAGTTGGAATCATCACGTGCCCGGCGGTCAATGCCGGTAAAACGGCCCCTGAGAGGCGTAGTGAAATAGGCCCGGCCATGTGGCTGCGTATTCTCAAAGTACTGTCCATCGGGGTGAAGTATGCCCACGACTCCATTGTCCTTGGGGCATGGGGTTGTGGAGCATTCGGTAACGACGGCCGTGAAATCGCTGAGTTGTTCTGTCGGGCGCTCGAACGGAACTTCAAGGGGGGCTACAGGCAGGTTGTTTTCGCCATCGTGGATTGGTCTCGGGACCGAAGGCTTATCGGTCCATTTCAGGAGGCTTTCAGGGTGAAGTGACGTGTAACGTTACGAGTAAAATGGTCCCTTGGGGCAAAATTATGATATAGTTCTTCCGGGATCAAGGTGCGGCTTGATGACGACCGGATCGGACGAGTGCAGGAGGTCCTTCCGGAGCAGTAGCGGGCACGTCCGACTTGCCGGAAAGGGGCAAGAATTATGGAGGTCATCTTCATAAGACCGACCATGTAAGAAATGGAGGTAATACCATGAGTTCCCATGACGATCTCATATCTGAGGCGGTTTCCCTTCCTGTGGAAATCCGGATTCGACTTGTTGAAGAACTCCTTGAAAGCCTCAACCCCACTCACCAGGACATTGATGAGCTATGGGCCGTAGAATCCGAAAGGAGAGCGGCTCAAATTGAGGGAGGGGAGGTCGAGACCGTGCCTGGAGACGTGGTATTCGAGCGGCTTCTCAAGAAGCTGAAGAAATGAGGCGCCGATTCCACCCGGAAGCCGAAGCCGAACTCAATGATGCAGTTGATTATTACAACGAATGTCAGGAAAGCCTTGGACTGGAGTTCGCCAAAGAAGTCTACGCTGCAATCGAAAGCATCTGTGAGTTCCCACTCGCCTGGACTCCTCTTTCTCAGAACACCCGGAGGCGCCTTCTAAAGCGCTTCCCTTACGGGGTGGTCTATCAGCTCAAAGGTGATGAGATAATCATCATAGCAGTCATGCAGCTCAACAGGAAGCCCGGTTATTGGCCTCACCGAAAAGACTGAGAGAACCAAAAACCAGAGGAATTTTCGTGCAGCATCCGACAGGAGAAAACCCCATGCGCCGGATAACCTTCGAGGAAGCCAAATCGCGGGTGCAGGACCTTGAAGGCATCCCGCGCACGCCCAAAGCGGATGATAGACACGTCAGGGGATGCCTTCCGGGCTATGCATCACTCGTCGCATAGGGATGCCCGCGAGAGCATCTCACCAAATGATCGTTTAGTGCTGTTGACAAGTCTCTCATACGAGGAGCAAGTGAGAAAGTTGGAAACGGGTGTTTCGCCTGGTATGGTTGAACGTCCTTTGGATACAGTCGCAGTAAAAGCGGCTGTTTCGTGGTCATTGACCACATTTTAAGACTCCAAAACAGCCAATCGGGACAACTCTTTCCTTGAGCAGTCAAACTTTAGCATGGCCCGACCCTAACCTTCTAAATCCTGACCTCTACTAACCTCTGAACCCCAACCTCACACCGGAGGGATTCTTCACAAGCCTCTAGTTTTCAGCTTCATGATATGTTATGATTGCATGCGAGTGCAACGCAATCAATGTGCAATCACTTGGAGTAAACCATGCCCAGTACCACCATAACCATTCGTACCGATCCGGATTTGGCCGGGAAAATTGCCGCCCTTGCCTTGGCTATGGATCGCTCCCGGAATTGGGTGATCGAAGAGGCCCTTAAGCAATATGTAGAGACGCAGATGTGGCAGATCGAAGGCATTAAGGCCGCTATTGCCTCTGTTGACAAAGGGGGAGGCATTCCTCACGAACAGGTCATGGCTGAAGCTGAGGCCCTTCTAAGCGGACATGACGCTGCCCGATGAAGATTATTTGGTCTCCCCAGGCCCGTGACGACCTTGTGGACATCTATCGGTACATCTCCGCCGAGAATCCGGGCGTTGCGCGCGCCTTGCACGACAAAATAGTCTCCCGCCTGCTGGTGCTGCTGGAAACACCACAAATCGGGCGACCCGGCCGTGTGGCCGGCACGCGGGAACTCGTCATTTTCGGCACCCCCTACATTGTTCCCTATCGGATTGGTAGCGAAACCCTGCAAATCCTCCGCGTCTATCACTCCTCCAGGTTCTGGCCTGAGTCCTTCGAATAAACTCAAGAGCGCGATGAGAAAGCCCGGCAAGTCCATTCCCGTCGCTGCCGGGCTGCCAGATCCACAAATGCCTCTTCAGTGATGGGAATCGGTATCGGGAATTGTCGGCCAGATCAGGGGAACACCCGACGGGCGCCCCGGCAGGTGTTTACCCAATACTTTTCGTGGTCGGCGAGCAGGCGATGTCACGGTTTGCGGGACACTTTTCTCTATGTAATTAGAAATCTGGTATAAGAAGACCTCGCACATCCTCAGCGCCTGGTTTCCCTCGGCCCCTCTGGCAGTCTTTCTCACCGCAATATCGCTGATTCTTTACACGAGGATCAGGAGCAAACAGACGCCCACAATGTGTGCATGGAATCACAGAGTTCAAGGCTTCCTCCCTGGCGGAGCGAAACCATAAACCTATCTGGAAGAAGGAGGGAAAAACCAAATCGGGAAGAATAAAAACCAGATATAGGGAAGCAAAAGGATTTTGCATGCGCAAAATGAAAGAAAAACCAGCCGCATGTTAGCCGGTCAATGATGCCAAAAAATGGTTCCTAAGCCACGAAAACGCCCTTCCCATCGCTTCTTCTCACAGAAGATCAAGCACTTCTTATGGCCCGACCCCCGATTGCCGATTGAAACGTGCATTCAGCCGATGGCGTCTTGGATCTTATCTCTCCTCTGCTTGAACGCTACCGCCTGTGGTTCAAGCAATTTTGGCTTCGGGGGGATGCGGCATTTGCCAGTCCCTGTCTTTATGAGTTTTGTGAAGACCGTCGCATCACCTACTTCATTCGGCTTGTCAGCAATAGCAGCCTCAAGAGCCGCTTAGGACCGCATTTGAAGCGACCCGCCGGTCGTCCACCAAAGACCGGTGTACAGGTGAGGGTGATCGAGTTCCATTACCAGGCGGAGAGTTGGAATAAACCCCGCAGGGTCGTCTGCAAAATAGAATGGCACGTGGGTGAACTCTTTTCTCGTGTCGGATTTATTGTGACCAACTCAAAGCTTGAAGCGCACAAGGTAATTACGATTTACAATGGTCGTGCTGAGATTGAAAACAGGATAAAAGAGGGGAAGAATACCCTCAGGTGGGATAAGACGAGTTGCCATCGCTTCGCACCCAATCAGGCAAGGCTTCTCATCGGATGCCTTGCCTGCAATCTGCTCCACATGATCCGGGATACGGCGTTCTGGGGGCAAAGCGTCAGACCGTCCATAGACTCGATCATCAGGCGGCTCGTCAAAGTTGGGGCCAGGGTGGTCTATCATGCCATGAAGTGGTACGTCCATGTTGTGTCGGCTTTTTCCCTCGCCCGCTATTATCGCATCTTATTAGCCTGAGCCTCCCCAACACCATGAGGGGCGGGAAGCGAGCTATTGGCTGCGGGGATGGTGGTATGTCCTCAAATTGCCCAAATTGGTCTGATCGGCATTCTTCTTGCGGGTTTTGATTGGAATATCGTATGATTTACAGACAATCGGCATTCCAAGAGCTTTTTCGGATGGAATCCGACCCGTAAATGCGGTTCGGCTCCAGTTGGGGGTCCAGTTGACGCATTATTCAGGGTCTTGATGATCCTGAAACTCTAAACGCTAATGAGCTCTATCCCGATCATGTTTACATAAAGCGGAAGAAGTGCTGGCAGATCCAAAGTTTGTTTTTGGTTAAATCGGGTACATACTGGCAGAGTATTGAGCTGCGAAAACAAGGTGAACTCAAAAGGAGGTTGGATCATGATGAAGATGTCGAGACGCGGCTTGATGAAGTTGGGGGCAGCCTTGGGCGCCGGCTTGGCTGCTGGAAAGATTAATGGAATCGTTTCCCCGAAGGAGGCCCAAGCCACTCAGACAGGAGGCGCGGAAAAGTCTGCATGGGTAATAGGTCATATCAAAGTCAAGGACAACGACAAATGGGGTGAATATCGCAGCAAAGTCCCTGAAACTCTCGTTCAATGGGGGGGTGAAGTGCTCTTTCGGGGCCACCGCGTCGACGTGTTGAGCGGCGAACATTCGTACCTTGATTGTGTCGTTATTCGATTCCCTGACGCAAAGTCTGCCGCGGGATGGTACAATTCCGCAGCCTACCAGGCGCTCATTCCAATTCGGGAGCAAGCCGCCGACATCGTGTTGGTTAGCTTCGAATCATAGTAGACCGGGTATTGGAACCCAAACTGTGGATGGCAAGACATCGTCATGCGAAGCCTGGCTCGAACCCCGATCCGGGGAAAGCCGGCATCCAGTGGGTTTTCACACTCATCTGCATTATGGTAAGTTGTAAGGGTTCTAAACCTGGATTATGCATGAGCATACCTTAGAATGATGCAGCATTTATCCCAACCATCTGATATTATGGCTCAAATTCGTCAGAGGGGAGGAAAGTGTGGTGCGCGCAGTTGGTGACAAGCAAACAAGGACCATAAGGCCGGATTTCGACAGGTCCATCAGCATCGATTTTCAGGGTGCAAAGATCACCAGCGATACCGGCTTTCTTCTCATGAGAGAGATTGATCAACGCTTCAACATACTCAGTGCTGCGGCGTCCCAAGTTGATGATCCGAGATCGCGTCGCCGTACGGATCATTCACTGCTCCAACTGCTGCGCCAGAGAGTCTATCAGGTCGCGGCAGGATATGAGGATTGCAATGACGCTAATCATCTCAGGGTGGACCCGGCGCTCCGATTGGCCCTGGGAAAAGAGCATAAGAATGGAGCCGGCCAATCCTCGCTCAGCCGATTCGAGAATAAGATACTCGCGACCGGCAGGGGACTGAGGGCACTCGAAGAAAACGTAAGCCGATCCGCCGACACCTTGCTTCGACGGAGAAACAAACGGCGACTCATCATCGATGTGGATTCCACTGAAGACCCCGTTCACGGAAAACAGGAGGGCGCCGCATTTAACGGCTACTTCGAACAGGTCTGTTAGCATCCTCTGTTTTGCTTCACCAGCAAAGGGCATCTTTTGGGCGCAAGGTTAAGACCCGGTAACGCACATTCAGCCGAAGGCGTCTTGGACCTGATCTCTCCCCTGGTTGAGCGCTACCGATCTTGGTTCAGGCAGCTTTGGCTCCGGGGGGATGCGGCCTTTGCAGGCCCAGACCTGTACGAGTTTTGCGAAAAGAAGCGTATCATTTACTTCATTCGGCTTTCCAGCAACAATAGCCTGAAGAGGCACATTCTGCCTCACCTGAGGCGTCCGGTCGGTCGTCCCCCAAAGAGCGGCGTACATGTCAGGGTGATCGAGTTTCAGTACCAGGCGGAGAAGTGGAATAAACCCCGGAGGGTTGTCTGCAAGATCGAATGGCATGTGGGTGAACTCTTTCCCCGTGTTGGATTCATCGTGACCAACTGGAACCTTGAAGCGCACAAGGTGGTTACGATTTACAATGGCCGTGCTGAGATTGAAAACCGGATAAAAGAAGGGAAGAACACCCTCCGCTGGGACAAAACGAGTTGCCATCGCTTCGCAGCCAATCAAGCAAGGCTTCTTGTCGGATGTCTTGCGTATAACCTGCTCCACATGATCCGGGATACGGCGTTCTGGGGTGAGAAGGTCAAGCCGTCCATAGACTCAATCATCAGGCGGCTTGTGAAGGTTGGAGCCAGAGTGGTCTACCACGCCAGGAGGTGGCGTGT
>JBEKQE010000202.1:0-8589 GCA_049520035.1 Syntrophobacteraceae bacterium
AAGCATCATGCTGGACGTCTATCACGTCTATTCCAGCTATGAAGAGGCAAAAGCCTTCCGGCAGGCAGTGTTTGAAGCCATTAGAGAATGCGCGCCTGAAGTAACAACGGCCATAAGGCAAAGGCTGAGAGAATTACACGCTATTCGTAGCGACCTCGATATTGGTGTCATGTGACAATGGGAAAACAGGGAAAAGTAAAAACAAAATATTCGCTCCGGAACTTCCTTGAAGAGTTTGATCTCCAGTTCGGTCATGTGTATGAGAGCACTCCGGTTTCGCTTGGCCGGTGGGCCCTGAATACCCCCATAATCCTCGACGGCCGGCCGTTCAGCTTTCACAGGCACGAATACCTAATGACCCCCTATGCCGACAATCACCCGCACATGGTTGAGATCAAAGCGGCACAGATGGGGCTTACCACGAAGGCTATGCTCAGGGCGATGTACTCGGCCAGATACCGGAACTTCCGGGGCATTCTCTATCTTTTCCCATCGAGGACCGATGTAACCGAATTCGCCAAGGGCAGGATCGACCCCTTGATCGAGGATAACCCGGATACCCTGGGCAGATGGCTGCAGGAAACCGACTCGGCCAACATCAAACAGATTTGGAATTGCTTCCTGTACCTACGGGGAATGAAGTCGCGTGTGAGCTTAAAAAGCATTCCTGTAGATTTTCTCGTCTTCGATGAAATGGACGAAGCAAGCCAGGCAGCCGTCGATATGGCAATGGAGCGCATGAGCCACAGCGAATTTCGGGAGGTCCTGAAGCTCAGCAACCCTACGTTGCCCGACTACGGCATCGATAAAGCCTTCCAGGAAACCGACCAGCGCTTCTGGCATGTGAAGTGCGAGAAGTGCGGCGAATACACCTGCCTCGAGGAAACCTTTCCGGACTGTCTTGTTGAAATCGACGGGAGAGCCATCCGCGCATGTCAGAAGTGTGAGGCCGAGCTTAACCCTTCGATCGGCGAATGGGTTGCAAAGCACCCGGGCGTGACCGAGAAGCGCGGGTATCACTATTCACAACTTTTCTCTCACTACATCGATCCGGCCGAAATCCTCCGTCAGTTCAGGACCACCAATAACCTGACCGAATTTTATAACCTGAAGCTCGGCATGGCCTATGTGGAAGCCACAAACCGGCTGACCGTTCAAGAGGTCCTGGCGCTTTGAGGGCAAGCTCCTCCATGTGGTAATCGGGAAGCGCGAATGGCAAAGAGCCGGCAAAATCGTCCATGTGGGCGAGTACCAGGCATGGGAAGAACTCGACCGGCTAATGAAGGTTTTCAACGTCAGCCGTTGCGTGGTGGATGCGCTTCCTGAGACCCGGAACGCCAGGGCCTTTGCCGAGAAGCACAAGGGGAAAGTTTTTCTCTCGTATTACAACGAGCATCAGAAATCCGGCTACAAATGGAACGATGGCGACCTGACCGTTCACAGCAACCGGACGGAATCGCTGGACGCCTCACATGTTGAAATCCAGTTCGCTAAGATAGCGCTGCCGCGCCAATGTGACATCATCCGGGAGTTCGCGGAGCATTGCGCCAACACAGCCAAAAAACTGGAAGAGGACGAAGAGACCGGCTCGAAGCGCTACGTTTATGTAAAGCTAGGGCCCGACCATTTCCGCCACGCCCTTAATTACGAGGCGATGGCCCGGCATTATGGGGCCGGGTCGTTGTTTGGAGATTGCATCTTTTAAAAAACGAGAGGAAAGCACCATGAAAGGAATCATTCCAAAGTATTGCCCTGGGAACCCCCTACAGCCCTGTTATTGGGAAGATGAGGAAAAGGGCATATGCTACCGGCGAATTTGCGGCGGGCTTGCATGGCCGCAGACCTTACTTAATCGGCCCGGCTTTGGCGTCATTGTGGGTGAAGAGTTCAATGATCAAGGGCCGAACCGCGTGCCCGATAAAGAAGACGTCGTGATGCACGTTCTTGCCGATGTGGAGCGCGCAAATTTCAATGAATTAATGAGCGAATGCGCCGGATTTGCGCAGAAGATTTGGTACTGCAGCCCTTACGACATGGCGGTCACGGGTCTTCTTGTTCAATTCAACCAGACGGAGCGCGATGCGGGAAGACCTTATTTCTACCCTGGTATCGCTCCTCTGATCGGCGGCGATGGAGACCTTACAGAGATCTTCAAATACGGTGTCGAGCGAATCAAGCAGCGCAACAACAGGGGCACCCTGATTCTTGATGCCGGCCCCAGGGTCAAAGTCTGCCTTCAGGACATACCCCTCGATCCAACCAAGCTCGAAAGCTACCCGCCCCTGGTTGCGCTCTGTTTTGCCGTCGGCGCCCTGGACTACTACCAATACATTCATCTGCAGGCTGACAACAAACCGGCGTTCGCCAAGACCGACTATGACGTATTCAACCCGCCTTTCGAGAAAGTAGGGGGAGATTGATTACGATCCATGCAAATAACGGCAGCAGGACAAACATATTTTGTCCACGCCAAAATATCGCAAAAATGAGATTTTTTCTATTGACACAATATCGCAATTTTGCTATTAAGGATTATCTTCATTTTGGAGAGACGCATGCCGGAAACCGAGGTTCTCTTTTTTGCAGAAAATGACGGGAGTTCCCCGATCCTGGAATGGCTTGATCGATTTAGGGAGATTGATCTTGCAGTAGATCGAAAAAACCGGTTTGCTAAAAATCCTCTGAAGCATACGTGGAGGGAAAAAGAATGAAAAAAGGCACCCGGAAAAATAGTGCAGTTGAAATCCTTCATCAACGCTACATTGGTGACAATGAGACTCGGAAGGCTTCCGTCCAGGCTGAACGTATTAATGCTGAGGTAGCTCAGAAGATTTATGAAATTAGGAAGGAAGCCGGATTATCACAGAAAGCTCTGGCGGATTTAGTAGAAACAACTCAGTCTGTTATTAGTCGTCTGGAGGATGCTGACTATGAGGGACATTCCCTGTCGATGTTATCTCGTATAGCCAAAGTACTTGACAGGGATATCATGATTGCAATGCCATCCAAAGAAACCCCTGATAAAGGTTTTTCGAATGCAGATCGGAACATGATACGATTTGCTTTTCGCGAAGTTGTCAGGGGCCTGCGACTCAAAAAGGGATTAACAGTTGACCAGTTCGCAAAGAAGGTACAAATCGACAAGGAAGAAATTTTAGCAATGGAGAGGGATTCAAATTATCTTCCACCGCCTCTTACCTTATTCAAATTGAGTGGGTTCTACAAGATTTCTCAAAGAAAACTGGCAGTTCTTGCCGGCGCCATTAAGGATATGCCTCGCGCCTTTAGAGAGGAGGCTTCACGATTTGCAGCCCAATCTGAGTCATTCTCGAGGTTGACAGATGAGGAAAAGCAAATTCTCGATAAATTCGTGGCTTTTTTGCGTGAGGAGAGTAAATGATTGATCGATTTCCAAGCACAGAGATCGATAAAATCATATCGAGAATTCTCAAGGAGGCTGGCATGAAACAGCCTCCATTCCTTATTGAGGACCTTCTTACGCACCTTGAGCTATACCGGGGTTTTTATGATCTAACAAATCCATCATTAATTCAGAGAGCTTGGCACAAGAGTAGAGTCGGAGGCCAGAAAATCACAAATATTGCAGGCAAGATTAGTTTATGTGCGATATGGTTTCCCGATAAACAGCAGATTCTTATCGATGAGTCACTTCCTGCACCCAAGAAGAATTGGGCGTCATTTCACGACACGAGTCATACCGTACTGCCCTGGCATAAAGAGTTCTTTCTAGGTGATACGGCCCAGACACTTGATCCTGATTTTCAGGAAATGCTCGAGAGTGAAGCACACTATGGCGCGTCTGCGTTCATGTTTGGTGGACAAATTTTCACCAAAGAAACTCTGGACACACCACGGCAATGGGACAGTGTTGCACTTCTAAAAAAGCGGGAAAATCGATTGTGGTGCGTTCCCGATGTGTCCGTTTGCGGTGGGGGGAGTTGCCGAGCTTTTCCTTTACCCTCCGAACGAACGCCGGGTGGCTGGTTTGATAAGCGAGTACGCCGTTTCGAGGGGATGCGCAAAGTTAATTACTTCCCACCCCCATATACGAGAGTTATATTAAGGCTCCGTTCACAGGATGAATGAAGGGGATGGGGTAATGCCGGAGAGACAACGGAGAACAGCCGACCGGCCCCTTCGAAGGTGATTTTATTGCGTCCCCGGAGGTCGTGGAACGCGACGAGAGGGTGGACGCGCTACCCGCGCAGGAAGAGTTCCGGCGGCCTCCAGGCCGCCTTTTTTGAGAACCCGAATGCCCCATGCCACCTGCTGGTTCTCCTTGACCAACCGGTAGCGAAGGATGGTTGATGCATGTCTTCATGGTGTACGTCCGGGATGAAAATTTTTCCCAACTGCTCCCGGAGGAGCTGAACAATTCCCGGTCTGACAATGGCCGGATCAAAGTGATAGCCTTTCCACCCCTGGGAATCCAGACCCTGGCGCCGGTGCTGCGCCGCCATGGCCACCGGGTGAGGCTGTTCGATACCTGTCACCCGCAGATGCAGGCGGAGCACCTCTGTCGGGCTGTGGAAGAAGAGCGCCCCGACGTCGTTGCCCTCTCCTGCCTCTCGACGAGCACCTACCCGGCGCTCAAAAACCTGGCCGGACGGCTAAAATCCGCCGCCCCGAAAATCTCCCTCATCGCAGGCGGCGCCTTCGTCACCATGAATGCGGACCGCATCCTCCAGGACTGCCCTGACCTGGACTGCGTGGGGGTCGGAGAGGGCGAAGAACTCCTGCCGGACTACCTGGACAAGTTCGACGACCCCGGCGCAGTAGCCGGTCTGGTCTGGCGTGACGCTGGAGAGATTGTTGGAAACGACCCACGTCCACTCCTGCAGGACCTGAATCAGTTTCCTTACCCCGACCGTACTACCCTGCCCATCGACTACATAGAATCCTTGCCCCTGGATGTCCCCGGAGTCCTCTCCCTGGATAAATTCTGTACCATGCAGACTTCCCGAGGCTGCCCCTATTCCTGCATCTACTGCAATATCCCGGCCCTGTCTCAGGGCAAATGGCGCTACCGTTCCTCGGAGCACGTCCTGGGAGAAATGCAGCAACTGAACGATTTGGGTTATGGCGCGATTTACCTGACCGACGATCACTTTCTCATAAACCGCAAACGCATTGGCGAAATTTGTGGGGGTATCATTGAGCGCCACCTCAAGTTCGGCTGGGGTTGCGAAGGACGAGTGGATGCAGTGGCGGTGGATCAACTGCCACTAATGAAAAAGGCCAACTGCAATTCTCTGGCTTTCGGGGTGGAGGCAGGTACGCAAAAGATCTTGGACTCGCTGCATAAGAAACAGACACTGAAACAGGTGGAGCACGCGGTCAGTGAAGCGAAGCGGCACGGCATCGATAGGGTGCACGGCTTTTTTGTCATTGGCTCTCCCGGCGAGACCGAGAAGGATATCATTGCCAGCTTCCGCTTTGCCGCCCGGCTGAAGGTGGACACCTTTGGTTTCAGCCGTCTGTGCGCCTACCGGGGCACCCCCTTATGGCAGGAGTATGTCGACCGCGGGATCATTGACGACGGACGGGATTGGCACAAATCGTTCAAGTGCGTAGACATCGACCACACCGCTCTGTCTGGCGCCGAGGTAAACCGGGTCCGCATGAAAGGCTACGCCCTGCTGTTTGCCCACCGGATTTTCTGCCGCCCCCTGCGCACTTACAAGCTCCTGCGCCTTTTCAGTAAGCATATGAAGGGGTCTGATATCCTTAAACTGCTCTGGAGCCCTTTTCGACGGCAGACCTTGAGCCCAAACCCCGATCTCCCGGCTTGATGATAGAAACCGACCTATTCGCGCCTGTTATACTCATTCATCGCATCGGACAGGCATGAGGCGAGGATGGCGCGGGCAGCTTTTTCAGCCTGCGCCGTCATTTTTTCGAAGTCTTGCCGGTCCTCCGGGTACGGGGGCTGGAGGACAAAGGTTTCGACCGGTTCGTCGTGTTTGGGGCGGCCGATTCCCATTTTGAGGCGTGGAAAATCCGAGGCGCCGACGTGGTCGATTATGGACTGGATGCCCTTGTGCCCCCCTGAGCCGCCTCTTTGTGCGATTCGAATCCGGGCAAACGGCAGATCCAGGTCGTCATGTATAACGAGCATCCTGTCCGGAGGGATTCCGAAGTATTTGATGATCTCGCCAACGGCTTCACCGCTCCTGTTCATGAAGGTGAGCGGCTTTGCAAAAAGGATTTTTCGCCCCTCGGCAGTCGCGAAACCCCACGAGGCCCGGAACTTACGTTCCATCATCAGGGGCGAATAGTGCCCAATCAGCCGGTCAACGACCTGGAACCCGACATTGTGGCGGGTGTGTTCGTATTGTTTTCCCGGATTGCCAAGGCCGATGAGGGCAAGGATTTGCTCTTCGCTGCGGCAGACATCACCCATAATTTAGTGAACAGTTAACAGTGAACGGTGAAGAGTGAACAGATAAAACAGTTTGCACACGGGTGAAGGCATTCTATCGTGAACTGATGCCTAAATCCGTGTTCATCCGTGTTCATCCGTGTTTTATTTTTTGGGGCCTTCCTCCGTGGGCGGGGGCGCGGCCTCAGGAGCCAACACGCTTACGACCCCTACGGTGGGGTCCTCGTCGAATTCATAGGAAGATTCCGCTACAAGGTCCTCGACGTGGAGTGTCTCTCCCATATCGATTTTACTAACATCGATCCGGATGCTTTCCGGAATTTTGTTTGGCAGGCAGCGCACGGAGAGCGTTCGTTGAATGAGATTGATCTCTCCGCCTTTCTGCACCCCTATGGAATCTCCTGCCAGTTCCACGACAACTTCCACAGTGATTGGCTGATCGAGGGGCACTTCATAGAAATCGACGTGGAGAAACCGCCTCCGGAAAGGGTGTTTCTGAATTTCGCGAATGAGCACCTGCCTGGTTTGACCGCCATCGATCTTAAGGTTGAGGAGCTTACTCTCGCCGCCGGTCTCTTTGAGAAGCTTCTCCAGATGCAAAGCCGAAACCGAAAGTGAGGTCGGCTGGGTTTTCGGTCCGTAAAGCACCGCAGGGACCTTCAGGTCCAGGCGCACGGTTCGCGCGGCGCCTTTTCCAGTCTTATTTCTTGTTACCGCTTGAATTTCCAGAGTCATTCTTTATGCCTCCCGATGGATCCGGCGCTCGACTTCAGCCAGGAGCTTCCGGTAAGATTCCGGGCGCCGAGATCTCAAATTTCGTTGAATATGGAGCTTATCGATTCCTCAAAATGCACCCGCTTGATGACTTCGGCCAGCATGGGCGCAATGCTGACCGTACGGATTTTTTTGCAGTCCCTGGCGCTTTCAGAAAGAGGAATGGTATCCGTCACCATCAGTTTGGTTATGGGCGAGGATTCAATCATTTCCACGCATGCTCCGGAGAGCACCGGATGAACGGCGCAGACCTCGACTGTCCCGGCCCCGGCCGCTTTAGCTGCTTTTGTCGTTCGCAAGACGGTCCGTCCCGTATCGATCAGATCGTCAAGAATGATAACCTTTTTGCTTTGGACGTTTCCAACGATCCCAGGGCAGGCGCCGTTCTCGCCGCGATAGTCCATCAGGGCCAGATCGAGCTTGAGCCGGGATGCGAAAGACCTGGCGCGCTCGGCGCCTCCGGAATCGGGGGCAAGCACTATCTCGTCTCCCCGTATCTCTTCTTTGAGTGCGTCGCTCAAAACAATCGTGCCAAAGAGATGATCCACCGGAATAACGAAGTAGCCCTGAATCTGGTCGGCGTGCAGGTCAATGGTAATCACGCGGTCAGCCCCCGCGACGCTCAAAAGATCGGCAACCACTCTAGCGGAAAGCGGGACCCTGGGTTTTTCTTTCTGGTCCTGCCGGCCGTAGCCGTAGTAAGGAATTATCGCGTTAATCCGCCGTGCAGACGCCCTTTTCAGGGCATCCATAATCACCAGCAACTCCATGAGATTTTCATTTACAGGCGGGCAGGTGGACTGGAGCACGTAGGTGTCTTTGCCCCTGACGTTTTCGCCTAATTCCACCCTGACCTCTCCGTCACTGAATCGGGTGATAAGAGCTTTGCCCGGACCTATACCCAGCCGCGAACAAACTTTATCTGCGAGGGCGGCGTTGGAATTTCCGGCAAAAAGAGTGAGGCGGCTCCACATAATTACAGTTTGCCCGCGCCAGTTTGTGCCAAATAAAAAATGGCTGGGGCGGGAGGATTCGAACCTCCGAATGCGGGTTCCAAAGACCCGTGCCTTTCCGCTTGGCGACGCCCCAACGCAATATCCCGCTAATGCGGCAAATCAGAGCGAAGGCGCAATAAAAAAGAGGCGCCCCCGGTGAGATCAGTTTTGATGGCAGATTACTTCTGCGGTATGGACCCAGCAATCCGGCCAACTTTTTTGCGCTATGATTTCAGCATCTTCTGCTGCCTGCGGGGTCCTGAAAATTCCAAACACAGTCGGTCCGCTTCCGCTCATGGAGGCCGCCAGGGCACCCTGGCGGATCAACCATCGTTTAAGTTCGGCTATGACCGGGAATCGGGGTACTGTAACCGATTCGAGATCGTTTTCAATGAGATGCCGAAGTTGCCAAGGATG
>JBEKQE010000203.1:0-7528 GCA_049520035.1 Syntrophobacteraceae bacterium
GCGTTCGTGATTGAGAAGCGAGGTAACCATATTCCGGAACATGGCGAGACGGTGGCTCGTCGTCCGGTTCAGTTTTCTGCCGGAAACTCCGTGGCGCATGGATTATTCCTGTTCCTTTCTTCTCTGTTCGATTTCCTCGCGGCTGGGAAAGTTATCGATCTTCATACCCAGAGAGAGTCCCATTTCACTGAGTATCTCTTTTATCTCATTGAGCGACTTGCGACCGAAATTCTTGGTCTTGAGCATCTCCTGCTCGGTCCTTTGAACAAGCTCGCCGATATGGCGGATATCGGCATTTTTGAGGCAATTTGCCGACCGAACCGAGAGTTCCAGTTCGTCAACGCTGCGGAACAGGTTCTCGTTGAAGGCGGGTTCGGCCCGGACCTCTTCCTCCTGGGCCTCAGCTTCCTCTTCGAAATTGATGAAAATGGTGAGTTGGTCCTTGAGAATCTTGGCGGCGTAAGCCAGCGCATCCTCCGGCTTGACGCTTCCGTCCGACCAGATCTCCAGGGTTAGCTTGTCATAGTCCGTAATCTGGCCGACACGAGCCTGGGTCACGGTATAGCTTACTTTGCGCACCGGCGAAAAGATAGCGTCGATGGGGATCGTTCCGATAGGCTGGTTTTCCTCGATATTTTTTTCAGCCGGAACATATCCTTTCCCCTGCCTTATAGTGAGTTCCATTCTGAGCTTGGCGTCCCTGGCAAGGGTGCAGATATGCTGGCCGGGATTGAGCACCTCGACCATCGCCCCGGTCTGGATGTCACTGCCTGTGATCCGGCCTTCACCTTGCTTTTCGATCTGCAACCGACGAAGATTTCCGTCCCCGGTCACTTTGAATCGGACTTCCTTTAGATTGAGTATCACATCGGTGACATCTTCCAGGACACCGGGAATTGTGGAGAATTCGTGCAAAACGCCGTCTATCTTCACGTTGGTTATGGCTGAGCCCTGGAGAGATGAAAGCAGCACCCTCCTCAACGCGTTTCCCAGCGTAATGCCGAAACCCCTCTCCAGGGGCTCGCATTCGAACTTCCCGTAGGTGTTCGGCTCTGTTGTCTCGACTTCCAAGCGCTTCGGTTTTATTAGTTCGCGCCAGTTCTTTTGCATGTTTTATCCTCACTAAAGAGACATCATCACAGGGCCCCGTCTGAAAAGTCAAGCGGGCCACTTGGATGCGTGAAGCTCCCAAAGGCCCTTTGGTAGGCGGTTGGACCGCCAACCGGCTTGGCCACTGCCTTCGGCAGTGGCTACAGAGATTTCGCGGGCTCGATCACTTCGAATAGAATTCAACCACCAGTTGTTCCTGAACCGGCAGGTTCATCTCCTCTCGGGCAGGGTAGACCTTGAAAGTACCCTCGAACTTCGAGGTATCGAGATCGAGCCACGCGGGAAGACCTCTGCGCGGCAGAGCTCCCATGGATTCATTTATGATATGCAGATTGCGGCTCCCCTGCGCTACGGTGACAGTATCGCCCGGTCTGAGCAGATACGAGGGGATGTTCACTTTCCTGGCGTTCACCAGGAAATGATCATGCCTGACGAGCTGCCTGGCCTGGCTGCGGGAATTGGCGAAACCGAGCCGGTAGACCGTATTGTCCAGTCTGCGTTCGAGCAAAACAAGGAAGTTTGTACCGGTAACCCCCTTCTGGCGGTCGGCTTCTTTGAAATAGCTCTCGAACTGCTTTTCCACCAGGCCGTAAATTCTTTTGATTTTCTGCTTTTCGCGAAGCTGGAGCCCGTAGTCGGAGAGCTTGCCCCTGTTTTGGCCATGCTGCCCTGGGGGGTAGTTGCGGCGCTCGATCGCGCATTTGTCCGAATAGCAGCGGTCGCCCTTAAGATATAGCTTCATAGTTTCGCGGCGGCAAAGCCTGCATTGGGATTCGGTGTAGCGAGCCAAAATGTTCCTCCTGACAATATGAATACGATAGCGATGCTATTCGTTATACCCGTCGCCTCTTCGGAGGCCTGCAGCCATTGTGCGGTATCGGCGTAACGTCCTTGATGAAGGTGATATTGAACCCTGCGGCCTGGAGGGCCCGCAGAGCGGCTTCGCGGCCGGAACCCGGGCCTTTCACAAAGACTTCGATATTCTGAACTCCGTGCTCCTGAGCCTTTTTAGCGGCTGTCTCGGCGGCTACCTGCGCCGCGAATGGAGTGCTTTTCCGGGACCCCTTGAACCCCTGACTTCCCGCACTCGACCATGAAATGGCGTTACCGCTGACATCCGTGATGGTGATGATCGTGTTGTTAAAGGTTGAACGGATATGAGCTACGCCGTTGAGGATATTCTTGCGTTCTTTTTTCTTGGTTCTGGGTGCGGCTTTCTCTTTTGCCATGTTTCCTCCGTCCTACGCTTTCTTGCGCTTGCCCATTACGGACCGGCGCGGACCTTTACGAGTGCGGGCATTGGTGTGAGTGCGCTGGCCGCGAACAGGAAGCCCCCGGCGGTGCCTTAATCCCCGGTAACAACCCAAGTCCATGAGACGCTTTATGTTCATCGAGACTTCGGACCTTAGATCACCCTCCACCTTCAAATGGGAATCGATAATCTGCCTGATCGCATTTACCTGGACCTCGTTGAGTTCGTCACTCTTGATATCCCTGCCGATCTTGGCCATCTCGAGAACTTTCCGGGCCGTCGGTCTGCCGATACCGTAAATATATGTCAGAGCGATTTCGATACGCTTGTTCTTCGGTAAATCGATGCCTGCAATTCGTGCCAATGTCTTACTCCTTCATTACCCCTGGCGCTGCTTGTGCCTGGGATTCTCGCAAATCACGCGCACAGTCCCGTGGCGACGAATAATTTTGCACTTTCTGCAAATGCGCTTAACCGATGCCCGCACTTTCATTTCGGAAATTCCTTTCCACAAACCAGCGCCACTCAGGCCTTAGGACTTGGACCTGTAAGTGATGCGACCCCGTGTCAGATCGTAGGGGGAAAGCTCCACCGTCACCTTATCACCGGGCAGGATGCGAATGAAATGCATGCGCATCTTTCCGGAGATATGGGCGAGAATGCGGTGGCCGTTAGGCAGCTCCACGCGAAACATGGCATTGGGCAGGGTCTCGACGACCGTTCCTTCGACTTCTATAGCCTCTTCTTTAGCCATGCCCGCTGGTTCCCCTAAATCAATTTACCGCGAACTTTTTATTGTAATTTATCTGATTACACTTGTAAAGCTGTTTCACGCCTCGTCAGAATCTGAGGACCGTCCTCAGTTATGGCTATGGTGTGCTCAAAATGAGCAGAGAGCTTCCTGTCCCTGGTTACCGCCGTCCATTGATCCTCCAGTATCTCAACGTCAGGTCCTCCGGCGTTTATCATTGGCTCCACAGCCAGCACCATTCCCGGTTTAAGTCTGACTCCCTTACCAGGTGGCCCGTAATTGGGGATCTGGGGGCTTTCGTGTAAATTCTGCCCGATCCCGTGGCCGACAAATTCCCTCACGACCGAATAACCCCGCGCCTCCACGTAATCCTGTATTGCATGGGAGATATCGGTGAGGCGGTTTCCGGAAATCGCCTGCAAAATTCCTTCGTAGAGACACTCCTCGGTCACCGCGCACAACCGCGCGGCTTCCTCGGCGATCTCCCCCACAGGCGCCGTCAGGGCGCCGTCCCCGTAATAACCATCCAACACAACGCCGAAGTCCAGGCTTATGATGTCCCCTTCTTTGAGCCGGCGTTGTTTGGAGGGCATTCCATGGACGACTTCTTCGTTAACCGAAGTACAAAGGGCGAATGGATACCCTTGATAGCCTTTGAACGCCGGTTTTGCGTGCTTCCTTGAAGCAAGTTCCTCACTGATCGCATTGAGTTCCCAGGTCGTGATCCCCGGCTTAATATGCTCGATCAGGCGATCGAGAATCTCGGCGACAATCAGGCATGAGGTTTTGATCTTTTCAATTTCAGCTCGGGACCTTAGGATTATCAATATAACCGCCCCCGTTCAGGATACTGCCGGTGTCCCATCCGGCGTCTCCGGATGGACGCTAGCCAAGGACCTTTTGGATGCGCTGCAGGATATCATCCATTTTGCCCACGCCGTCTATGCGGCGCAGCTTGCCCTGTTTTTCGTAGTAGTCTATCAAGGGCTTTGTCTGCGCTTCGTAAGTTTCAAGCCTGGACTTTACGGTCACTTCGTTGTCATCGGATCTCTGGTAGAGCTCGCCGCCGCATTTGTCGCACACGCCTTCTTTTCGAGGCGGATCGAAAATCACATGGAACCCGCCTCCACAACCCCGGCAGGTCCGCCGGCCGGTAAGGCGCCCCAGCAACTCGACGTTGGGGACCTCGACGCTGATCACGTGATCGATTTTCTGGCCCATCCCGACGAGGATATTGTCCAGTTCCTGCGCCTGTGCGGCCGTGCGTGGAAATCCGTCCAGCATATAGCCGCTCCTGGCGTCCGGCTTTTGAATACGTTCTTCAACCAACCCGATCACTACGCTGTCGGGAACCAGGCCGCCGGCATCCATATATTTTTTCGCCTCGAGCCCCAGTGGGGTCCCCTCCTTGAGGGCCGCGCGGAGCATGTCTCCCGTAGAAACCTGCGGAATGTGATACTTTTCTACAAGACGTTTGGCCTGAGTCCCTTTGCCGGCGCCCGGGGGTCCCAGCAAAATGATGTTCATCGTTTACCTCCTGGAGTTTTAAGTTTTGAGTTTTTAGTTAACTCAAAACTATTAACTAACAACTAAAAACTCCTCTAGCGGCGGCCCTTTAGGCGACCGCTTTTGAGGAAACCCTCATAGTGGCGCGACAGCATATGAGCCTCGATCTGGGCCAAGGTGTCCATTGCTACGCCGACTACGATCAACAGGGCGGTCCCGCCGAAGTAGAAGGGCACACCAAATCTTTGAATCAGAACGGTAGGAAGAACACAAACCGCTGAAATATACAGCGCGCCACCGAGAGTAATGCGGCTCAAAACCTTATCAAGATATTCCGAGGTGGGCCTTCCCGGACGTATGCCCGGGATGAATCCCCCGTATTTTTTCATGTTTTCGGCCACATCCACAGGGTTGAAAACGATAGCCGTATAGAAAAAGCAAAAAAAGATAATGAAACCAACGTAGAGTGCAATGTACGCCCAGTGACCCGGACTAAGGGCCTGCGAAACCGACTGGACCCAGGGAACTTTTATGAAATTGGCCACAGTAGCCGGAAACATGATTATCGAGGACGCAAAAATCGGTGGAATGACCCCCGAGGCATTTATCTTGAGGGGTATATGAGTATTTTGTCCACCGTAAACCCGTCTTCCGACCACTCGCTTGGCATACTGGACAGGGATTCGTCTCTGTCCCCGCTCCATGAATATAATGAAAGCGACCACAGCCAGCATCATCACCGCAAGCCCAGTCAGTATGAAGATGCTCATTTCGCCCGCTTGAACAAGTCTTGCCGTACTGATAAGGGCGTTGGGAATCCCGGCTACTATGCCTGCAAAAATGATGAGCGATATCCCGTTTCCGATCCCGCGTTCGGTTATCTGTTCGCCGAGCCACATGATGAAGGCAGTACCGGCAGTCAAGGTCAGCACCGTTATGATGCGAAATCCCCATCCGGACATCAAAACCAGCGGTACGTCACCAGGAGCGTGCTGGCTCTCGAGCCCTACGGCTATTCCAAAACCCTGGATGCAACTGAGGATCACGGTTCCGTAGCGGGTGTACTGCGTGATCTTTTTGCGGCCCGCCTCTCCCTCTTTGCTGAGCTTTTCGAGAGTAGGGATGACCACCGTGAGGAGTTGGAGAATAATTGATGAACTGATATAAGGCATAATTCCGAGGGCAAAGACGGAAAAGTGGCTCAAAGCGCCCCCGGAAAACATGTCAAAGAGGCCCAGAAGCGTTCCCTTGGCTGCGTTGAAGTAGGCTTCCAGGGCTCGCGTATTTATATAGGGGGTAGGAATGTGGACTCCGATGCGGTAAACCGCCAGAAGAAGCAAACTCGTCCCGATACGGCGTTTGAGCTCGGGAATTCTCCCTATAGTCGCAAAGCCTCCGAGCACTTTTTATTTCCCTTCCCTGAGAGGTATCAATTCAACTTTACCACCTGCTGCTTCGATTTTCTGAATGGCTGACACGCTTGCCTTGTGTACGCGAACCGTAACAGGTTGACTAATTTCGCCGTTGGCCAGCAGCTTTACACCATGGCGGACTTTCCTGATTAGCCCGGCGCCGATGAAATCGAGTGGGCCGACTTCGCTGCCAGCCGGAAATTTGCGCAAATCGCCCAGGTTGATGATCGAGAATTCCTTCTTGAAAATATTAGTGAAGCCGCGTTTGGGAATTCTGCGCTGAAGCGGCATCTGGCCGCCTTCGAACCAGGGAGGCGTACCGCCGCCGGAGCGAGATTTTTGTCCCTTTGTGCCCTTTCCAGCGGTCATTCCCTGGCCGGAACCCGAACCCCTGCCCAGGCGCTTTGTATTCCTCTTTGCTCCGGGAGGCGGAGCCAGTTCTCCGAGTCTCATCAAAAACCCCTATCGTTCCTCGATTTTAACCAGATGAATCACTTTCTTGAGAGCACCCAACACATGGGGAGAGCTGTATAGGTTCACGGGCCTGTGCATCCGCGTAAGCCCAAGCGCCTGTAAAACCCTGCGGTGCTTTTCGGGACGCCCTATCGGGCTTCGAACCAGTCTGACCTGAATTGGCTTCATCATACATTTGCCTCTTCCAGAATATTCTTCCCTCTGGTTTTGGAAACCTGATCGACGCTGCGCAGCTTCTTTAACCCCTCGACCGTCGCCTTGACGACATTATGGGGATTTCTCGAGCCGATGCACTTTGTCAAAATATCATGAATTCCCGCCGCTTCCATGATGGCTCGCACAGCCCCGCCGGCGATGACACCGGTACCGGGGGAGGCCGGCTTCAAAACAACCGAGGAAGCCCCAAATTGGCCGAGCACCTCATGGGGAATTGTGGTTTCCTTCAGGGGCACGTCGATCATGTTTCGTTTTGCCGATTCCATTCCTTTGCGTATGGCCTCGGGAACTTCGTTCGCCTTGCCAAGGCTGTACCCTACCTTGCCGTTGCCGTCCCCAACCACCACTATTGCACTGAACGAAAAACGGCGGCCGCCTTTAACGACTTTGGCCACCCGGCTTATATGGACTACCTTGTCAATCATCTGGAGCTGGCTGGAATCCACCGCTATCAATGTGACTGCCTCCGATTTTGAAAGGAGTTAAAAATCCAGACCCTTCTGGCGGGCTGCGTCCGCAAGTGCCTGAATACGCCCGTGATAGATAAAGCCGTTGCGATCGAATACGACCTTGGCGATACCTTTCTCAATGGCTTTCCGTGCGATAAGTTCCCCAACGCGCTTGGCGGCGCCCACTTTTCCCTTGATCGCCTCCATTTCCCTGTACTCAGGGGAAAGCGTGGATGCGGACACCACGGTCGCTCCAGTCTCGTCGTTGATTATCTGAGCATATATATGCTTATCGCTGCGGAAGACCGTCAGCCTGGGGCGCGTTTCGACGCCTTCTATTTTTCTTCTGATGCGCCTC
>JBEKQE010000204.1:0-7506 GCA_049520035.1 Syntrophobacteraceae bacterium
GATGGGCCTAAAAAGAGGCCAGTGTATCCTGAACATAGGTACCGAACAGGTTGCCGAGCGTTTGAGGAAGCTCCCGGCGGTCAGGGAAGCTTCGCTGAGGCTCCAATTCCGTGGGCGCATAGTGGTGAAGATAGTTGAGCGCGAGCCTGCAGCCATTGTCAAGTGCGCCAACCAAAATATGCAGATGGACCTTGACGGGATCCTGTTCTCTGAGGCGACTCCGGATGGAACGGGGGCGCTCCCCCTCCTAACCGGGCTTTGCGACTCCAATCCCAGGAATGGAGACCCTGTCGCGGCGCGCAGCCTGGAACAGATAAGGGAACTCCTGTCGGCTATCGATAGTTCAAAAAGCTGGCTCTCGGGAACCGCCATAAACGAATGCCGGTGGAGCGAAAACGGGTTCACCCTTATTCTTGGCGAAAGGGCCGTACCGGTCGACATTGGGAAGGGCGCTTTCGTGCAAAAGATTGCAAAACTGAGGAAGGTAATAAATACCCTGAACGAGCGGGATTGGACCGATATTGTGACCCGGATCGATTTGGATTATCCGGGCAAGGCATATCTGGAGGGACAATTTCCAGTCCCTCAGCCGGTTCAGGTGCGGGCAAAGCAGCCGAGCTGAAAAGACTCGGCTCTAAGGGAGTTTGAAAGGATCCCCATGGGAAAGAAAGAGGAACTGATCGTCGGTCTGGACCTTGGGACCACTAAAGTCTGCGCCGTGGTCGGAGAAGTCACCACTGAGGGGTTGAATATAGTAGGCGTGGGGACCTATCCATCGGCCGGGCTGAGGGGAGGAGTCGTCGTAAACATAGACCAAACGGTCAATTCCATAAAAAAAGCGGTCGAAGAAGCCGAACTCATGGCCGGGTGCGATATCTCTTCGGTCTTCGCCGGTGTTGCCGGAACGCACGTCCAGAGCTTGAACAGTCACGGGGTGATCGCCATAAAAAGCCGTGAGGTCACCTCGTCGGATATAGCAAGAGTTCTGGACGCGGCAAAGACGATTGCCCTTCCCTTCGACAGGCAGATACTGCACGTTCTACCCCAGCAATATATTGTCGATGACCAGGACGGCATTCATCATCCGATCGGTATGGCGGGAGTTCGACTGGAAGCAAAGGTGCACATCATTACCGCGATGACAAGCGCGGTTCAAAACATCGTGAAATGCTGCGAGCGGGCTGGACTGCAAGTTCAAGACGTTGTTCTGGAGTCGTTGGCGTCAAGCGGCGCTGTATTGGACTCTGACGAAAAGCACCTTGGCGTCGCTTTGATAGACATCGGCGGAGGGACAAGCGAGATAGCGGTCTTCCAAAACAATGCAATCCGGCATTCGACTGTTGTCGGACTGGGTGGCAACCATATTACCTCGGATATCTCTGTGGGCCTGCGGTGTGCAATGGACGAGGCCGAAAAGATCAAGAAAAAGTATGGCTGCGCTTTGGCTGAGATAGTCAACCAACAGGACGTCATCGAGGTCGGATCGGTTGGCGGCCAAAAGCCGCGCCAGCTTGCCCAGTCGATTCTCACCCAGATTATCGAGGCGCGGGTCAAGGAAATTCTGGACATTATAGAATGGGAACTGGTCCGGTCGGGATTCATGGAATCGCTGCACGCCGGGGTGGTTCTCACAGGCGGTGTTTCGCTGCTGCCGGGAATTCGCGAGCTTGCCGAGAAAGTGTTCGACATGCCGGTGAGAATCGGGGTCCCATGCAATTTCGGCGGTCTGGGCGATGTGGTGAAAAACCCGATCTACTCCACGGCCGCCGGACTTCTGCTTTACGGAAAAGATCACGGAGGCGGGATGCCGATGCGGGATTCGCGCGGCAAACTCGGGTCAATCTGGGAAACTGTTAAAAAGTGGTGGAGAGAATTTTGGTAGTCTCCCCTCTTTCCTAAAGGGGGGCAGGGGGATTTTAGGCGGATTTGCCCGATGGAGGGACCGGCCCCTTTGGCTGGGGCCGGTTGGAAGGGCGGAACGGCTGGCTGCTTTGATTAAGGAGAGCTTTTCAGGCGGAGAGATTATGGCAAGAAGAGCGACAAAGAGGGGGAATCACAGAATGGAGCAGATGACGATGGAGCAAGCCGGAGTCAGCAACAGAGCCAAGATTACCGTTCTGGGGATAGGTGGCGGTGGCGGCAATGCTATTAACAACATGATAAACGCTGGACTTGAGGGAGTTCACTTTATCGCCGCCAATACCGACTGGCAGGTGCTCGAGAAAAATCTCGCACCGATCAAAATTCAGCTTGGATCCAATTTGACAAAGGGCCTGGGCGCAGGTGGACAGCCCGAAATGGGGGCTAAAGCGACACAGGAGGACAACGACAAGATTCGTCAAGCAGTCACCGGAAGCGACATGGTTTTCATAACAGCCGGGTTGGGCGGCGGCACCGGCACGGGCGGCGCCCCGATCGTGGCGCAGATTTGCAAGGAAATCGGGGCGCTCACTGTGGCGGTTGTAACCAAGCCTTTCCTGGTCGAAGGAAAAGTCCGGCTTCGTCATGCGGAAGATGGTCTCAAAGCGCTCCAGGATACGGTGGACACTCTTATCACCATCCCTAACAACCGGCTCCTCTGCCTGGCGGACAAGCGATCCACTTTCCTCGACATGATTAAGCGGGCGGACGACGTGCTGCTCTTCGCCGTAAAGGGCATCTCCGATCTGATAATAAAGCAGGGCTACATTAACGTTGACTTCAACGACGTGAGAACAGTCATGGGAGAAATGGGCCTTGCCCTGATGGGCACCGGCGTCGGGCGCGGCGAGGGCAGGGCCTCGCAGGCCGTTCAGCAGGCGATTTCAAGCCCGCTTCTCGAAGATATTTCGATTCACGGCGCACGCGCAGCCCTCATCAATATCTCGGCCAGCCCTGACCTCGGCATGCATGAATTCGAAGAAGCCCTCTCGATCATTCAAAATGAGGTTACCGACGAAGCCAATATCATCCTGGGCATGGTTATCGACGACAAGATGGAAGATGAGATTCGCGTCACCGTAATCGCAACGGGCATTGGAAAAATCCCTCAGAAAAAAACCGTCGAAGCATCGACGGTCCGGCCCCTGAGAAGAATAAGGCCCGAGGGGATCGTGCCCGTGATCGATTACGACCTTCTCCAGGTGCCCCCGAACGTTCGGCAGAGACTTCCCCTGGGTGAAGCGGCCCAGGGAATGGAACAGATTGAACCCGAACCCGAATCGCAACAACCGCCGTCGAAAAAGAGGACCCTGCTCCAGATGATCACCGGAGGCAGCGGCCGCAGTCACGAAGAAGAAGATCTGAGCATTCCAACTTTTATCAGGAGGCAGGCGGATTAAAGGTATCCGGCTTCCACTCCGGGGCAGAACACAAAGATTGGATAATTCCCACTAAAAATGACCGGAGGTTTGCCGGTCATTTTTATTTCGAAATATCAAATGAACAGAGCGGGAGGACGCGGATATCTTTCCGGTGGGTTTTGACAATTGGTCTATGAGCCTCACCTTATGCTAATGGCGACGCCTCGAAGGACATTCTTCCTACTTGACTTCGCCAATAGTTCCCAGTTTTGGCCTAGTTGGCCTCGAGTGCATTTTGCCGATAGGCGGTGTCGGTGGAAGCCCGAATATCCAGCCCTCAACAGTCTGCACTTTGGTATCGGGTGGCGCAGCATATGAGCCATTGTCAAGAATAATACCGAGCATTGCTAGGAGTCCGACCACCGCATCGAACTTATCTTCGCCACAAGATGAATCCCCAAAGCCTTCACCGAGAAGAGCGAGTAAAGATGGCGTTAATGCAATTGGACGTGATTCCGCCCAACCCTGTAAGTCTGGTGACAAGGCGAGGCGGTGAACCTGATTTCGTTTGCTCCAACCTCTTCCGGGCGCTCCAAGTCCAATCTGCACGCAGGCTTCGGCGGGGTAGGTCTCTACGATGACCATATCACACGATCCAAGAATTGTTTTCAGCTCGCCTGCAAAGGGCCAGACCTTTAAGCGAGGTGAGGATTTTTGAACAACCGGGGCGAGGACATCCCGCCAGCCGGTAATAGCGGCCCGACCGACCTGCTTTGCACCTAAGGTCCAGAATAAGCAGCATGCAGCAGACCTTGCCTTAGTTGCACGCTCACAGTCGCGCAGAAGGTCCTTCATCTCCTGGATGCCAAGCGCGTTCAATAGATGTTGCTGAGACTTGCCGCCAGGAGCATAAGGATAGAATGGCCGGTGAGTGCTTATTTCAGACTGGTTCGCAGCAACGTTATAAAAGCTATCCCAGCAGCCTCTTCCAAACTCAATAAGTACATCCATGAAGCTGGTTATTCCCGTCAAATGACAGTAAGTGGATGGAAGTCCGATAGGAAAATCAAAGCCCAGAAGTACGCTTCCTCCATCAGCACGTTCTTGCAGTTGGCGGAGGAGTTCGACTGGAGCGGGAACAGGTTCAGGTTCAGTAACCTGGTAACCGCTCGCTGCATCCAGCCTGGCAACTGCCATCCATCTCTTTTGCGGACTTGAACTCCAGTCAGCATGTGCGACGAGCTTTGGGCGTATCATTCCCCTGAACCTAAATTAATCTGCTGTCATGACATGTGAAGTGGCGCCAGCACCGGGATAACCCGGCGTTTGTACTTTCGGTAAATCCGGAAATCGGCATCGAACGTCATAATCGAACTGCTGTCATGCAATTCAGCCATTCGCACCAGACACGCATCAGCCAGCGACATAGGTACATTCCTGTACTTTCTAAGTAAGATGCTAACAGGAACGATGTGATCTGTCAGACAAAATGAGATATCTAAAACATTCCTTTGCAGCAATTCAAAAACGGAGCTGGCGCCTTCGTCGCATTGCCTGAGTAGAAAACACGCCTCAGAGATGACCGATTCGCAGGTCAACAGGGGCGGTTGAATTTCCGCCCATTGGGCCTCGGCCCAGTCGTGATACTTATCTCGTCCATTAAGAAAAGCAACCAGCGGACCGGTATCCAAGATGACCTGACGTTTCATTTCCCGTAGTGGTCCATGTGTGCCGGATTCGTTGAAAGATCCGGCGGGCCTTGCACACATCCCGCAAGATCACGCGCACGGTCGAGGCAGGAACCAGTACTCTGATTCTTCCCTTTAGAAAGAAATTCTTCAAGGGCTTCGCGCAAGACCTCTGATCTGGTCCCGCCTCTTTTCTTAGCGGCGTACTGGATTTTGGCCAACAAATCATCGGGCAGCTTGATGGAAATCGTTTTCATCGCAACCCTCTAATAATACTGTTTTGCAAATATTGTATTACAACTACTAGCGAAAAACAAGGCGGGGTCTTCATTACCGCTTCTAGCTCCCGCTTCTGCCTCTAAAATAACTCATATCACCATCGGCATAATCAGGCTCAAATACCCCGGATCTTCGGGGGCCATGAAGATGCCGCCGTGGACATCGTCCACCCACTCAAACCTGATTGTAGGGCTTTCCATGACTGAAATGCAGTCCATAACGTACTTGACGTTAAAGGCTACGCTGAAATCTTCACCGTCATAATCGATGTCGATGATGTCGTTGGCGTTTCCGAGTTCCGGATTTCCGGATTCGAGCTCGAGGGAGTTCTTGCTGATGTTGAATTTTACGTGCCTGTAGGTCACGTCGGTTACGACGGCAACCCTCTTCAGGGCCGGGTAAAGCACTTCGCTCGGCACTGTAATTCCAAACGGCCTCTCGGCCGGAATAATCATTTCATATTCCGGGAATTCAGCATCAAGCAGGAGAGTGCTGAGAAATGTGCTGGGGGTCCTGAGCACGAGTGAATTCTCATCCACTCCGATGGTTGCCTCGGTCTCTTTCTCGAGCAATCGGTGAATTTCCTGGACCGCCTTTCGGGGCACTATGATCTCTTTGGCCATTTCAAGCCCCGGAAACGCCGTTGCAGGGACCTCGTAATAGGCAAGCCTGTGCCCGTCGGATGATACGAACCGGAAGTCGTTCTCTTCGGTTGAATGCCACAGAAGCCCAGGCGCGGTAAATGTTTCCTCTTCCATCGGAATGCTGTAGAGTGTCTTTTGGAGCGCACGCCTGAGGACGGCAGTATCGCAACCTGTGAGTGGTAAATCCTGGTAAAGATTTATGTTTGGAAAATCTTCGGCCGGAATGGTGGAAAGCTCGAATCGGGAGCGTCCGGCTTTGAGGATCAGTCTGCTGCCGGCCGTTGCTTCGAGGGATATCCTATCCTGGGGTATTTCGCGAACTATTTCCAGCAGCTTTCGCGCCGATGCGGTAGTTTTACCCTCAGTCTTTACCTGCGCTCCTATTTTTGTCCACAGATTCAGTTCCAGGTCGGTTGCCGAAAATTCTACGGCGCCATCTTCAGCCGCCTTTATCAGGCAGTTATTCAAAATGGGCATGGTGGTTTTTTTTTCGGTAGCGCTCTGGATTCTTTGGAGGACCTGGACAAGGCTTGCCTTTTCCACCTGGAATTTCATAATCTGGTCATTCCTTTCACCGGCTCTAGCCGGAAGAGTATCCCTCGATTCGATGTTTTTATTGTTTTTGTTTTTTTTACATCAGAAAGATTCATAATATTAATAAGGGGTCTTGGGATTGTCAAAAAGTTTGTTAACCAATCGAAATTTAAGTAGATACGAGTTAACAATCCGTTGACGATTCCTGTTAAAAGTGGGACGATGCAATCCTGGTGGAATGGTTTTATACATTTTCTCAACAATTTGTTAACAGTATATTTACGGAAACTGACGGAGTTTTGAAGAATCGGTATGTGGGTGTCATTATTTTTGAAAACTCCGTGTTTTCAGGTGTTGCGATTACCCTTGCCCTGATGCAGGCTGATAGTACAAAATAGCTTTTGCCGGGAAGACTAAAATAGCGGTCAAGGCCTGCCGGTTTTTGCTGTCGGATAATGATTTCACGCTTTGCGGGCCGAGCCGGTTCGAATGAATTTGAAAAAAGGCTGTCGGCCAGGACTTATAACATGGCAGTCTCGGAAGAAAAAAGGGATATACTTTTAGACGACCTTTTGCGCGCCCGGTTGGAAGGGGCCTTCGTGTCTCCATGTGGAACCGAAGGCGCTTTATGGGAAGGTTTTCCCGAGTGGCCTGAAGAATATCCTGACGACGTCCTTTTGGACGTGGGTGAGGAAACGGGCGAGTGATAGAATAAAGGTTGATCCCGCGAAGACACTGAAATCTTACTTTTGCTGTACGAGCGCGTCTTGCGCGGTCCCAATATTTTAGAGCGGGCGGAATGGTCTAAGGCTGTTTTTTATGGTCTTCACTTGAAAAAAGTCCTGCATGAACATAGAATCCTGCGCGATTTCGGCAGGAGCTTTCCGTGTTCGATCCGGGAGATCTTTATTGGAGAAAATCGAGGAAATTCTCCTGGCGTTCAAAGATGGCGGCAAGAGCATGCGGGAAGTGCTCGAATACCTTGAGAAGCTGCCGTTCGAAGATCTTTGTTTCGCCAAGGTGGACCATCATCGCTGCCTGCGCCGCGGGTTTGCCGAGGTAATTTACGGGGAGGGCAAA
>JBEKQE010000205.1:0-7282 GCA_049520035.1 Syntrophobacteraceae bacterium
GGCTGAATTTCACCGCTGCCGCCGTTCGGAATTCCAAAGGCGCTATTGTCGGCGTCATCGAGACTCTCGAAGATGTCACTGGTCGCGAAAAGGCCGAAGAAGCCCTGAGAGAGTCTGAAAACCGTTACAGGGCCATCTTTGAAAACACAGGTACGGCCATAATCATACTCGAAGAGGATACTACTATATCACTTGCAAATGCGGAATTCGAAAAACTGACAGGTTACACGAGAGATGAGATTGAAAACAAAAAGAGCTGGACGGAATTTGTTGTGAAAGAGGACCAGGAGAGGATGCTGAAACTGCATCGCCTGCGCAGAGCCGATGTAAAGGCTGCTCTTAGACAATACGAATTCCGCCTTATTGACAGACATGGCCGGACAAGAGATTGCTTAATCACCGTTGATATGATTGCCGATACAAAAAGAAGTATTGCATCATTTCTTAACATCACCGAACGTAAGAGGGCGGAAGCAGCTCTGCGGGAGAGCGAGGAACGTTTCTCAAGATTCTTTCGCTCCACTCCCGTGGGCACCAGTATCACCCGCTTGAGCGACGGCCAATTTCTCGACGCCAATGATGCGTTCCTGGGCTTACTTGGCTGCACACGCGAGGAGGTCATCGGCCAAGAGTCATTGAAGCTGAAAATGTGGGCTAATCCTGAAGACAGGGCGAAGGTAATCGGGATACTGCAAGAGAAAGGCAAGATAAAAGACTTTGAAACCCAACTCGTGAGTAAATCCGGTGAGATCATAGATGTGCTTGGCTCGGCGGAGGTGATCGAGATGGCCGAGGAGAAGTATATGTTGAGCCTTGCATATGACATTACCGAGCGCAAGCGAGGAGAGAAGGAAAGAAAGAAACTTGAGGCACAACTCTTTCAGGCTCAGAAGATGGAATCGGTAGGGCGGCTGGCAGGAGGTGTGGCGCACGATTTCAACAACATGCTGGGCGTGATCATCGGCCGGGCTGAAATGGCCCTGCAACAGGACGTTCCCACGGACAAACTCCAGCACAACCTCAAGGAGATCCTCAAAGCCGGCCTGCGTTCGGCGGACCTTACCAGGCAACTGCTGGCCTTTGCCCGCAAACAGACCGCCGTCCCGAAGGTACTAGACTTGAACGACACGATCTCGGACATGCTAAGTATGTTGAGGCGGCTCATCGGCGAGGATATCGACCTGTTCTGGGTACCGGAACTCGATCTCTGGAAAGTCAAAATCGATCCCTCCCAGGTTGACCAGATTCTGGCCAATCTTGCGGTCAATTCCCGCGATGCCATTTCCGGAGTAGGCGCCATCACCATGAGGACCGAAAACGTGTTGATCGGCGATTCCAATGGAGAGACCCCGGAATTCATTCCCGGAGAATACGTCCTGCTGACCGTGAGCGACACCGGAGCGGGTATGAGTCAGGAAGTCCGGAAGAATATCTTCGAGCCTTTTTTTACCACCAAGGAACTGGGCAAGGGAACCGGGCTGGGATTGTCCACCGTTTACGGCATCGTTAAACAAAACGACGGTTTTATTTATGTTGCCAGCGAACCGGGGAAAGGAACCACGTTTAAAATCTACCTGCCGCGGTTCGATGTTGAAACTGCACAGGTCCCCTCTGAGGAGATTACCGTCAGGCGCCCGGCAGGCATTGAAACCATCCTGCTGGTCGAGGACGATGAAGCGATCCTGAACCTCAGCAAGATGATTCTCGAAAATCTGGGCTACACGGTCCTTGCGGCGCATACTCCGGTATACGCTTTACATCTTGTCGAGGATCATCCGGGAGATCTCGACCTGCTGATCACGGACGTGGTGATGCCGGAGATGAACGGCCGGGAACTGGCAGAACAGCTCCGCGCCATCCGCCCGAACCTCAAGTGCCTTTATATGTCGGGCTATACCGCCGACCTGATAGCATATCGCGGCATTCTGGACGAAGGAATAAATTTCATCCAGAAACCTTTCGGCAGCGATGAGCTTGCGGCAAGAGTCAGACAGGTGTTAGACCACTTGGAATAGATATTGAATACGATTTCGGGATGATTACTCTTTAGGAAAGAAAGCGAGGTGTACTATGAGGCTAATTTTCACAATGAGTTTGCTTTTTGTCCTGTTGTTCACATCGGCATTTTCTTATGCCGCTGGTAGCCAATCGCCGGCTGTGGCCGATGAATTCGCTAAAGTCTCTTGTCCAAACCCGGAGGTCATTACTGAAACTACCACAATCAGTTTTTTTGGCGGTCCGAAGCTTGGATGGCAAAAAGTCCCTGTAGAAAGAGAAAAAGTTATCTGTCGAGTTTTTGAGTAGCCTTGGAAGGCCTCCCGCGAACGCCCAAAGCGGATGACTTCCGCCTAAAGGCGGTAAGAGGAATGACCAGATTAGACACTTACTGCGGTCGCCTTCCGCGCTACGCGAAGTACATCGCAGAGTGTTAAGTACATCGTTAAGGGTTGTATATAAGTCTGTCATACGAGGATTTCTTTTTGCTCGGCGCACGCGAGCATTTGTTTTCAGGCCCGGGCACTAAGTTGCTTGGGTCTCTCCAACCAGAATGGCCTTCGTTTTTCAGGGCGACCTCTTCCACTATTATTCCGGGTGACAGGGGGCTGCATCCGGGCACGAAAATTATTCAATGTTTAGATCTATACTTCCGAATTAACATAGAGAATGACGCAGAGACAAACCAGTCGTCCGGCTGGCGGCGCTTTCACCACGTTCGGTGGACCCGCTGTCCGGAAACGATATGGTGAGAAGGGCCGGATCAACCATGCTCACCCGATGAATAGCAGCCGAAAAGCATGGGGCCCCCGGCTTCTAACAAACGTTTCTCGGATTCCCGGGGTTGCGGGAGACCCTTGGTTCCGTTTGGAGCTTGAAAGTGGCTACCGGCATTTCGGACAGATTGAAGTCGATTCAACCAGCGGCGCAGGCCGGAGCTCCCGGTTGCGATTCGGTGGACAACGATCCCGGCCCGTTGGCGCAAGAGGGGGGATTGTTGCGTGCGTGCGGCTCCTTCTCCGAGCGCCAGGACACCCCCATTGACGTGAGACTCTTATCTCAGGCGGTGATCGAGCTCAATATTCTGCGTAAGAACACCGTTCTTTACACATCCTCGCATGCGGGAGTGGCGTCCAACCTCGATCGTGCTCACGACACCCTCAGGAAGATAAATGCACTCTGTCCACGCCTGACTGTGGGGGTGGCGAAGGATTGCCTGCTCTTCGGCAGTGACTTGCTCGATCCGAAGAATCCCGTCAACAGGGAGTTTGCTCTCGTATTGAGTCGGCGAGCCATCGCCTCGGTAACTTTTCTGGAGGGTTTGCGAAAAGAGGAAATACTTGATTTCATTAATATCCTTACCACGAGTCCGCAGCAGATCATCGAGTCAGGCGGTGTTCCTCTTATGCTTGGGAAGTTCGGCGTGACCGGCGTTCAGGTGCAGGGCATCGATTATGGGACTTTCCACCTTACGGAAGAAGAGAAGATAGTACGGACAAAATCCCAAAGAGATCTCCAATCGACCAGCGACTTGTGGCGGGATTTCGTCACGCACCTGCTCTCAGGACAGCTCTCCGGCAATGGGCAAGGCGCCTCCGTGACCAGCCTGGGCGGTATTGATCCGACCGAGATGGCGGCGTTCCTTAAAGAGCACAGGTTTGGCTTGCAGCACCCCATGGAGAGCTATGATCAGTTTATTGCCAAGTGCCTGCCCGCGACGAGCGGCCACCAGCCAGACAATAAGTTCAACTCGCTTTTGAGAAATCTGGAGCCGCAGCTCAAACGTCAATTCCTGTCCGTGGCGCTCGATAGCCTTGCCCAGGGGCGGGAACAGGTGGTCGAAGGCTTTGAAGACGATATCGTTCTCGAGATGTTGCAGCAGGCAAGCGACGAGGGCAGAGAAATTTCCCCCGGCCTGCTTGCACTCGTTCAGAAGCTATCCCTGGCCGAAAGCGACAGCCCGGAGATCTCACCCGGAGAAAAAGCGCCCCCCTTGATCCTTCCCGTCAGCGAGACTGAATATCGTGCTAACATTGAAAAGCTGTTTGACCGGGAATGCTATGAAGACTATGTCGATGCGTCGTATCGGTCGATGCTTCATAAATCGAGCGGGAAAAACCCACCCGGCTTTTGCGGCCGGGAGCCGCAATCTCGGGAAGGGTATACGGAAGGTCCGAAGCGGCCGCAAACAGATTGCGAAGACTCGCCGGCCGGCCGGGATTGGGCCGGGGGCGTGCAAAAAAGCTTCCTGGACTCACGGATCATCGATATGGTTCTTGCTTTCATGGACCAGGAGATTGACAGGGAAGACTACGAAGATTTCTCCGCTAAATTGATGGGCGAAGTTCCATCACTCCTCGAAAGCGGTAATTTTGATCTCCTGATCGATATCTTAAAAGTACTCGAACGGCACAGCCGGGAAAAACCTGAAGACATATGCGAATTGGCCCTGGAGCATCTGGGGGCCTTTTGTGGAGCGGAAATCCTCTCAAAGGCCGTGGATGCCTTCAAACGCCGCACCGGCGCGGACATGGAAAAACCTTTCGCGTTCCTTTCCGCTCTGGGGTCCGCGTGCATTCCGGGCCTTTTGGAGATATACGCAAACGATGACTCCCTCAGTGAGAACGAAAAAATCACGGGGCTCCTTCTGAAGTTCAGGGAGGCAGCCCTCGGCAAGGCATATGAAAAGCTTCCCGATTCCGACCCGTCCACAATAAAAAACCTTTTGGGGTTCATAAGAAAATCGGGCGGCGCGGAATCAATTCCTCACGCCAGGCCTTTTCTCACACACGAGGATTTCCCCGTAAGGATGGCGGCCCTTGCAGTGTTGCTGGAATTTAAGGATCCCGAGGGCGTTTTTTTCCTTCGCAAAGCCCTGCAGTCGAAAATGCCGGAGGAAACGTTGTGGGCGATCCATCTTTGCGGGTCATACGGTGTGAAAGGCGTGGCTGACGACCTGCTGCGCCTCTCGATGACTCGGTTTTTCAGGCATTCTTATTATGAGCGTGAGGAGGCGATCGTCAAAGCGCTAGGGCAAATCGGCGACCCGCGCGCCCTGCCCATGCTCGAAAAAATTGCGCGATCATCATGGAGCCTCTCTCCGAGTAAACTGCGCCATCTGAAGCTTGTCGTGTTTGAGTCTCTCGGCGGCTATCCCAGGGACAGTATTGGCGCCCTTCTTAGACTGGGGGAGAGATCGGACGATCGGGTGTTGATGTTGATCGCCAGGGGATTTGCCGGCAGAGGCGCATGACCGCCAGGCGCCAGCATCCGGGAAACGGAGGACCGTTATGATGGAGGCATCCTGTTCTCGCGACAGATTCATCGGAATGCTCTCGCACTTCTGTGCCGCGGTCAGTAACGCACGCCTCTACGGAGCCAACCACCCCCTGGTATCCGAATATGTCAAAAAAACACACGATCTTCTTGGTGATTTGTTTAAGGCCAAGGATTTTCTGACCGTGTTTCTGGTGGGTGACGACATTATTCTGAAAGATCACCAGGTCCAGTCTCTGGGTCCCCTGGGGGAGAAATTCACCCGAATCCTGAAAGAAAAAGGTATCGAACGGGTGACGTTTTCCAGGGATTTGTCCTTTGCCGGGCTTCTTGTACTCGTGGAAAGTCTGGCCTCTGCCGATGCTGTTTCGGTGCAATCCCAACCGGGCATCCAACTGGGCAAAGTGGAGGTGCGGGTTGCCGGGAACGAAGAACAACCCCAGGAAGCCGTGGAAACGATCGAGGCGTTCCATGCACTCAGGGATTCCGAGCTGGATAGAATCAAACAACTCTATTGGGTGATGAAACGCAGCACCCAGGTCGATCCCCGGTGTTTGGACAACATCGTAAAGGGCTTCATCCGGGGATTTCGCAAGAACATCAATCCAATCGCCATGCTTGCCTCCGTGAAGTACGCAGACGAATATACCTTCACCCATGTGGTCAACGTAGGCATTCTGACTATCGCACAGGCCCAGAGACTGGGATTTTCGGGAAACCCCCTCCAACAGATAGGGGTGGCCTCCATGCTTCACGATGTCGGGAAAACATTCATTCCGGACGAAATCCTCAACAAGCCCGGCGCCTTGACAAAAGAAGAGCGTGCGGTGATAGAAACCCACACAGTCAAGGGGGGGCGCTGGCTGCTGGGGTTCCAGGGAATCCCCAGGATTGCGGTGTTTGCAGCCATGGAGCACCATCTAAAATACGATGGGAGCGGGTATCCTTTCATCAAGCCAGGGTGGAGACCAAACATTTTGTCCCAGATGATCGCCATAGCGGATGTTTTCGACGCCATGCGAAGCCGCCGTGTCTACAGCCAGCCCAAGCCATTGGATGTGATCGAGGAAATCCTGGTCAAAGAAAAGGGGACCACCTTCAACCCTGTCCTCGTGGACAACTTCCTTCGGTTGATAACGCCTGATAATTCGGAGCCGGTAGGCTGAAGCGGCGTAAACGATCACCACCGCACCCCTTCCAATGCGACGGGTAAGACACTATATTTATTCCCGTCTAAAAAGGTTCCTTTTCTGTCCCGTGTGATAACTTAGGCACCGCAGTTTTCTCGTTATGATGGAGCAGAGAACATGAGAATGAAATTGTTGACAATGCCCGCAATGCTGCTTTTTCTACTTTGCGTCTCGCAGTACCGGCTTCCAGCGCTGCTTGCGGATGACACCCCCGCCGAAGGCGACATCTTTCCCAAACTTGAGCTCTGCCTTCCTCAGGAACTGCATGGGAGGGAATATCTTAAAGTCGCCGAGGACCCGTTTCTCCTTTCCCAGGTTGATTCGGAAGTGCTGATCGTTCAAATTTTCAGCATGTACTGCCCCCATTGCCAGAAGGAAGCACCAAATGTTAATGCGCTCTACGAGGCAATTGCAGCCAAACCGGAGACAAAATCGCGCATCAAAGTGCTTGGAATCGGCGCAGGAAATTCCTGGTTCGAGGTAGACGCGTTCAGGGACTGCTTCAAGATTGGGTTTCCGCTCGTTCCCGACGAGGATATGACCGTTTACACGCGACTGGGCCGGGTAGGAACTCCTTATTTCTTTGTGCTTTGGAAGAAGCCCGGCGGCTGGCAGGTCGTATATTCGAAGGCGGGGACCATCGGAGACCCCAGCGCTTTTCTGGAACTGGTATGCGCCAGGACCGGCATCAACGATGGGAAATAGCTGCTTATAATTGAAAGGATATATTCGATGAGCAAAATATATGTAATTTTCTCAACTTTTCTCATTGCGCTCATTGTGTGCGCTACAGCTTTTGCCATATCCGAACAGTACCAGGG
>JBEKQE010000206.1:0-8981 GCA_049520035.1 Syntrophobacteraceae bacterium
CAGCATTGACGTGGAGGAGGAAGGTCTTTTTTCGGGCAGATATCCTCGTACGCCTCCGGGGGTTGAGAACGTAAGGGAGTTGCGCCGGCTGGAGTTCATCACCTCTGAATTCGGCTTTCCTCTTACACTGCTGACCACGTACAGGGTAGCCGTTTCCCCGCCGTGCCAGGAAATTCTCCTATATTTTCGCGACTTGTTCCGGGCGGAAATCGGGGCCCATCTGCACCACTGGAGCACGCCGCCGTTTGAGGTTCTTCCGTATTGCGAACCGATCCGCTCAGACCTGCTTCCGCCTCCTTTACTCGAGGCGAAATTCGAAACACTCCTGGCCTCGTTGCGAGACAACCTGGGAGTTGTTCCACAGGTATTCAGGATGGGCAGATTCGACATCGGGGAAGTGGTTTTCAACCTGCTGCCCAAATTCGGGCTAAATGTGGACAGCAGTGTCGTGCCCCTGCAAAGAATTTCCGGAGGCCCGGATCACTTTCTTGCCCCGGCAGACCCGTTCAGGCGCCTTCCGGACCCATTGCGGCCCGGCAATTGGATACTCGAAGTCCCGTTGACAATAGTTCCTCTCGTACGCACCTCACCTCAACTGATTCACCAACTGGCCTCAAATATCTCTGAGCGAAACAGGAACGCTGTTTTCACGGGATTCCGATATATCGCTTCGGTTGGCATACACCCCGCGTGGTTCCCACTGCAGTCGATGAAGTTAGCTGTCCGATTGCACCGCTCGCGCAGAGGGAGAGTCCTCAATATGTTCCTGCATTCATCCGAGCTCAAACCGGGAGCCAGTCCCTCATTTACCACTGAAGGGGCAGTGAACTCGCTGGTTGATAAAATCCGAAAATTTTTAAGCTGGCTTGTCCGAACCGGACCGGTGGAAGGCGTTACTCTTGGCCAACTCTACGCCCGGGAATCGTGGGGTAAGAGCAATTTTTGCGAGGAATTCAAAAAAAATACAGATACCGGCTAATGACCCTTATTGCCGTTTGTCCTTTCCAGAATTCGGTTTACCAGGAGTTCAAAAATTCCCATGGCTGTGAATTGCAGGCCCGCCAGAACGCACAGCGATCCCATTGACAAAGCACTCCAGGGGTAGCTGACGTGCCGTGTCGTCAGGTATTCGGCCAGACCGCCGATGTTGCTGAAAACCCCGATAAAAATCAATGCGGACCCAACCACCAGCATTTTTCTGGTCGAACAGAGCCAGAGGACCAAGCGCCCCAAGGCGGAGTGGCGGCGCTTATTGCCGTTGAGTGCGGCCGCCACACGCTCTGCCACCACTCCGATAGATAAGGTCAGCAGCCCGGCGAGAAAGAAAGTATTTATTACTATTTGGCGGTAGATGAAGTTTCCCCCGATAATATTCCGAATAATATAGTCCCATGCCGGATCGATGCTGTAGCACAGAGCAACCAGCAAAAGCAGAGCGGAGGCGGAGCCGAAGAATTTCAAAGGGCAATAGCACAGGGCAATCTCAATGATAGCAAAGAAAAAACGCATCCCATCGGGCAGGATGCTCAGCTTGGACCGCCCGGTTCTTTCATGGTAGGGAACCGGCAACTCACGGATGAGCAGATCGGACACCAGCGCCCGGAACGTCATGGCAGGCGTGAAGTGAAGTCCCGTAGGCAAAGGATAGAGTTTCGGCAAGGCGTCTTTCCTGATGACGCGCATCCCGGTAGCCGTATCGATTATTTTTTTCCCCGACAGGTAGGAGGCCATTGCGGCAAACATGCGGTTGCCAAGCCAGCGAAGCCCCGGCATCCTGCTCTGTTTATGCATCCGGGAGCCAAGCACCAGATCGGCGCAATCGTTAATAGCCGCGTTACACAAATCGACGAAATATTCCGGATCGCAGGTCCCATCGGCATCCAAAAAGCATAGAAGGTCGCTCGATGCCTTTGAGAACCCGCGTTTGATGGCAGCCCCATAGCCCAGGTTCTTTTCGTAAGCGATTACATCCACAGACTCGTAGGAAAGAGCGATCTCAGCGGTACGATCCGTGCTTCCGTCACTGACCACTATGATATCGCTCTATTGTATCCCCGATAGCATCCTCTTCATTCAATGCCGGAATCACAATGGTCAGACTTTTGGGGACAGAACATCCCTCCATCTCCCTCAGCCGGGAACTCAAACTTAAAATGCGCCCTTTGGGAATTGCCATCAAAGAAAAATTACCCGGATTATCCATGTTCCCCTCAAGTCGTTCGCTTCACCGGTCGATACCAGGGGCCCGTAAAGAAGCCCCAGTTCCAGTTCGGCAACACGATCAGAAAGAAGAGGATAAACTGAATAGTCCTGCCAAACAATCGCTGTCGGGAAACGCGACGAACTTTCCCCCGGCCTCCGGATTTACCGAAGGCATCTGACTTCACTATCCTATCGGGAGGGTGCGTGCTATATAAAACAGGAGAGCCCGGGTGTCAAATGAAAAGGACGCACTAAGGTTAGTAACTAAGAGCCACATCGGTATATTCGTACTGTAGCATGTCTCGGGATAGCTGACAGGAGCGGTTGTATAGTTGCTCAGGATCAGCGCGTGGTGGAGTTGCCTGCGAAGGTATACGGCCCCAATTGTCATCCCAGGATTCGTTAAATATTTAGGAAGTCACGCTGAAGTGGGCAGACGTTCCTCGGACCTCGCTGTGCATTACCCCCAGACCGTGGGCGTCGTCGAGATAGATGAGTATTTTAGGGAATTTCTTTTTCAGCTCCACCAACTGCGGCAGGATTGCCAGGTCGCCCGACATGCTGAAAACGCCTTCCGTGATCAGAAAGGTAAGGACTTCAGGATGCTTCCTGTAAACCTTTGCCAGTCTCTCATCCGCGCTCTCGATGCTGTTGTGCTCAAATGGAATAACGCGAGCCTGTGAGGCCCGGCAGCCCTCAAAAATACTGGCATGATTTTCCTTATCACAGACAACAAAGTTCCCGCAAGACGATAGGCAGCCCAAGGGTCCGAGATTCGCACCTAAACCGGTCGTGTGGACAATGGCCCTTTTCTTGCCGACCGAAAAACTAGCCATGGATAATCGAAAACCCTTTTACGCCATAGCGCCACACGGCTTCGATTACGTTTGTCCTGACCGTGATGTCTCGGAGCAGGAAGTCCACTGGAGAAGAAAAGAGTTATGAACAACTCACAGAGCGGTCATGCCATGCCCCCGCATTTCAAAACATGCGAGAAGACGGCCTGGGAGCATGATGACCGCTCCGCAAACTCGCTTACATTTTACCGGGAATTGAGCAAAAGCAAGCGGGAAGCTCGGGACCCGGGAGCAGGGAGCACGCACGCCTCGCGGAGCGTCGAGATTCCGGCAGGGCTTGCCTCTGGCCGCCCGGATGACTCGCTATCCGGCGAACAGACGCGCGGCCCCCGGATCAGGGCCTGTCCCGGACTCGATCCTGCACCTGGGGCAGACCCCCGCCTCGCGGAGCGTCGAGATCGAGGCGTGCGGGTCGCCTTGAAACTTTTTGTTACCTCTTCTTTGGCAAAGCGGCTTCGATGTAAGCGCCGATGGTGCCGTCGATGAACTCGTTCAGCCTTATCTCGGGATCGGAAATGTCTTTGGTGACCCGGCCGGTCTGCGTACCGCCCCTCTTGCTCGAGATTTCAAATTCGAGCGTGAGGTACTTGAGCACCGCGGGGGTGGTCGCCCCGCTTGCCGCTCCATAGGTTGCTCCCCCGGCTGCTCCCTGAGCGGCCCCCTGTCCCCCCCCACCTGATGCAAGCCCGCCCAGCGCACCCAGGATAGCTCCTGCTACAGCTCTGCCGCCCGCCTGATTGGCAACAGTCTGGCTATTGTCCACCTGGGTGTACTTTGCGGTGACACGGATCTGGATAGGGGCGCGGGCCGGGTCGTCGGCCACATCGTAGCCAATGTTGTCCAGCGTTTCGTCAGTGTCCTTAAGATAAGTGAGATTATGAGGCAGTCCGGGGACATTGAAATTGGTGGCCGTGACATTGACTGATGTCTCCTTGGGTCCGACCCTGATGTAGACCATCTGATCGGGTGGCGGAGTGTAGGCCGGCTTGGCGGTCTGAGCCTCTGTGGTTGCAGGGAAGCATGAAAGAGAAACGAACACGGCTGCAAGTATGCAGGGGACCAGGGCCGATTTGATAGAGGAATTCTTCTTCATTACTTTTTCCTTTCTCAATATTTTGGTCTGGGTAATGCCGTAAACGGGCAAAACAGATGCCCAGAGCGAAAAGAGAGGAGCGGAGGCAGAAGAGTGTAAGAAAACTCCCGCTACTCTCCCTTCACTATTCACAGGCAGTCTATTCAATCGTCTCGAAATGTCAATTTGAATTCATCTCAGCGTTTTAATGCGTGTCTCAAGCCAGATCAGTTTTGCGCAAGATTCGCAAGCGCCTGGATGCCCCTGAGCGTGCCTGATATGCATTATCCCGAAAATTCCTTCAAGAAACAGGTCAACATTGCCGAATGACGTATTGAGACTCTGAAGAAGGAAAGCTCAGTCAGCAGGCGCCGTTTCCCGGTCAGTCCAGGCCGCGTGAACCGGTGAGGTGTCGGGTTTCCCGTTTACTCGCTTAAAGGGAAGGTATAGGGCCTTGCTTCAAAAAGGCGAAACCATAGGTCGAACCCCGCCAAGTTTTTTCTCGGATCTCGACGACAAGGAACGAATCAGGCTTTTCAACACCGGAACTATTCGGACCCTTGCCGAAAAGGAGCTTCTGTTCAAAAAAGGATCGCCTGACAAAACCATATATTGCGTTTTGAGCGGCGCTTTGAAAGTTGAATCACGCGATTTGGATGTTCTGGGCTTCAGGTTCAAAGCAGGAGACCTCATTTCAGAGACCGGTCTTTCATCTTGCGAGGGCAGAATATCGTCCGTTATTTCGGAGGAGGCGTCGGCCGTATTCTCATTGGACCCCGTTGCGTTCGCCACGCTTGGGGTCGAAACCCGTGCAGCAATTCTTAAAAGACTTCACGACACTCTGCTTTCACGGGTGGATGTCCTCGGGAAACAGAAAGAGTCCGCCCAGCTTCGGGAAGCCGCTCTGACAAGGTATCTCAAGAAGTCCCGGAAACCTCTGGGAAAGCTCGAGCAGTCGGAAATAATCGTAAATATCGTAAAAAACATTCCAAGGCTCCCCCTGCATATCACGCAGATGATCGAACTGCTCGCAGGCCAGAGGGCTTCGGCAAAAGAGGTGGCTACCCTCGCAAAACAGGACCCATCGCTCGTGGTGGACATCCTAAAGACGATAAACTCCTCCAGGTATGCCCTCCAGACGGAAATCTCGGACGTCTCCTACGCGATTACGTACTTGGGATTCAACGAGGTCTATCAGATCGCCATATCCCGCGGCCTCATGAAGTCGATTCCGGATTCAGATGAGTTCAGGGAGGTTTACCGCCACTCTCTTTTCCTCTCCTACATCGCATCCGAGTTATGCCAGTCATACGACAAGAACAGGGCGGCGCTCCTTAGCACGATTGGCCTTCTGCACGATATCGGACAAACGGTGCTTCTGCTTCTTCAAAAACAAAATCCCAAGTGGTCCCTTTTTATCGAGATGCTGGACCCCGGCAAGTTGGGCGCCATGCTTCTCAAGCAGTGGAACATACCCAAACAGGTCTGCCAGACAATAGAATACCAGGCATATCCAGCCTTCTGTCCTCCCGCCGAGATCCCATCGGACCAAAGAGTAAATATCGCCCTCCTCTATGTTGGACACGCCGCCTGCGACTACCTGAGCAACGGGCCCGCCGACGCCCTCGATCACCCCTACCTTGACGATTATTTGCGCCTGCTCAGGTTTGGCTCCCGGGGTATCGATCAAATCTTGAAAAATAACATCCTCCAGGGCATGAGGACAAAGTCGCAGAGATTGCCGGACTTTGTACGAAAGCGCCTCGCCCTAAGCCGCCTGAGTGGCGCTAACTGACTCTGGATTTAAGAACCAGGAGGCATCTGCCGATAATATAGGCGAAATCAGGGTGGAGAAACCAGGGTTTTTCCTCCGGACATTCCCGTTGAGATTAGCGGGAATCAATCTCCGAATGATTCTTTAATGGTCCGGGGGAGTCTTCAGCTTTTGCATCTATCACCCAGGGTTTGGGCCACCGGCCGGACTCGCTGTAGTGCGGGCAGGGGAGAATATTATGAAAAAATTCGAAGGATTGGTGCGTTCATGTGTGCGAGGAGGGTTTTCCGATGTACACATTACGGGCGGACACCCTGTTGTTTTCCGAAAAGACGGAGTGATTGGTTTTGCCAAAGAAAGCCTCTGGACACAGGAAGAAATGGATGCCTTTATCGGCAAGATTCTCAGTTACCGGCAATTCCAGATTCTCCACAAACGCTGGTCGGTCGATTTAGCCATGTCAATCAGCAATGTTCGCCTCCGGATGAACATCTTCAGCACTGCCAGGGGTCTTAGCCTTGCTATCCGTATTCTGCCCGGCGCCGTCCCTGGTATCAGCAGCCTTAATCTTCATCCATCTCTTCATGAGATCAGCCAGATGCGCGCCGGCCTGGTGCTGATATGCGGTCCCACAGGCTGCGGTAAATCAACTACGGCAGCAGCTATAATCGGTGAAATAAATAAGAACCTGCCAAGGCACATTGTGACCCTGGAAGATCCTATAGAATACAAATTGCTTTCAAAGCAATCCTTCGTGGAGCAGCGTGAACTCGGCACTCATATACACTCCTTCAAGCAGGGGCTCATGGATGTGCTGCGGGAAGACCCGGATGTGATAGTGGTGGGTGAGCTACGCGATCCCGAAACGATCAGAATGGCCCTGAACGCCGCCGAATCTGGCCATCTTGTGATAGCGTCGCTCCATTCCAGCAATTCTGAAGAAGCGCTCTACCGTATGTTCAATTCGTTTCCGCCTGATGCACAGGAAGCCATTCGCACTCAGCTCGCCGCAACAGTGGGCTGGTTGATAGTCCAGCAACTGGAGCACATTCCGAGAGCGGGATTCCGTATTCCAGTACTCTCCATATTGCGGGGCACCGCAGCGGTCAAGAATATTATCCGGGATAACAAGCTCGCCCAGTTGGAGAGTACGATGCAAACGGCAAGAGGGGAGGGAATGTTTACCATGGACGGTTATAAGAAAGACTATATTGATAAGGTGGCTTCATTTCAACCTCCATCGAAAATCTTTAGCCCGTCTGAGGAGCCTGAAGGAGAAGTGACTTATTTTTCTCGTCTTCTCGACCCCGATGCCTCTTATAAGGAACCGGCAGATTGAACCAGGCCTGCCCCGGATTTAGCTGGCTGCTGGGGGGGGGCCAACAGGCATGCTGATGAAATCAGTTTCCGTCCTGTCGCAGGTATAGCTGGATTGATTTGTTTGTTAAGATGTGTTATATTTTTTATTGTCATGCTTCAGTTCGAATTCCTACGCGGTCCCCTGGACTGGGGTTTCCGTTTGTTGGGGCAAGCGCCGAGAGCCGGTATGGAAGGTCTTGGGCGAGCATTCGACGGAGCAGGCGTGGCATTTAACACAAGAGGGGAGGCTGAATTTGGAATTACCTACCCAGGCCCCTCAGATGCGACCATGACGCGCATTTGGGGGGCCTTCCATTTTGCACCCCGCTCGGATTCTCAGGCTAAAAAATTTTGCGCCAAAAAATCTGAACCGGAAACCGCCCGGTGTTTCATCGGGTGCTTAAGGATGGACACTAACGAGGAGCAGAGGTTGAACCTGCCGCATCTATTGAGCACCTGGTAAAATCAATCTCCTTGCCGCATTTTTTGCAAACATGCTTCTGGTCGAATTCATCCGAGAAGATTTCTTTCTCTGTCCCGCATTCCGGGCAAGAACATGAGAAAGACTGCAGGTTCTTCAATTCCTCGAACCCTGGACAGTGTTGAGGCGTCGTCATTTGTCAGCTCCTCTTTGAAGGATTTCAGTGGTGGTTATAGGGGCGCGCCACTGCATGCCGATCCGAGGACCTCTATGCTCGCGAGGCGTGTTACGCCGCAGCCGCAAAAGCCTGCCCCGGACACAGGGCCGAAGGTTTGAGCGGCGACCCAGATCTGACAATCCCGGCCGCGGTGGCTCGCCGTCGTTCTCAGGACTGGCCGAAGCGCATAGAGCCAAGCTCCCTCAGAGCGGTCCTGGCTTCATCGACCGTCATTCCAAGCTTCCATGGCTCCATGAACCCGCAGAGCATGAGTTTCCAGCCTTCCTCATCGTGGAGGATGTCGACATCATCTTCGCACGTGGTGCCGCACCCTTGCTCTCCCAATATTTCAAACAGGGTCTCCCTGATCTGCTGTTGGCCTTCCATATCAAAATCTCTCCCGATTTTTAAATTCACAAAAACATCTGTAATTATCTATTAATGATTCTTCTAATTACGATTCTCAGGTTGAGCAATACCTCAATGCATCCCCAGCGCCTCCCGAAGATAGGGCGCAGTATGGGAATTTTCTGAGCGGGCGACCTCCTCGGGGACGCCGGCGGCAACGATGCGCCCACCGCCCTCTCCACCTTCGGGGCCGAGGTCGATAACGTAATCGGCCGATTTGATCACGTCCGGATGATGCTCGATTATGATAATCGTGTTCTGCTGGTCCACCAGTTTTCGCAGGACGTGCAGGAGCTTGCTGATATCTTCAAAATGCAGGCCGGTCGTAGGTTCATCCAGGATGTATAGTGCTTTCCCCTGGCCCCGTCGGCTCAATTCAGCCGCAAGTTTGATCCTCTGGGCCTCGCCTCCCGATAAAGTGGTGGCCGGCTGGCCCAGCCGTATGTACCCCATTCCGACGTCGATGAGTGCATCGAGCTTATAGCGGATCGCCCGGAAATTGCCGAAAAAGGCCGCGGCCTCGTAAACCGTCATCTCCAGGATTGAAGCTATCGAGTGGCCCCGGTAGGTAATGTCCAGTGTCTCCGGGTTGTACCGGCTCCCCTGGCAGACCGGACATGTAACGTAGATATCTGGCAGAAAATACATCTCGATCCGTTGAATGCCTTCGC
>JBEKQE010000207.1:0-7092 GCA_049520035.1 Syntrophobacteraceae bacterium
TAGCTGGTGTTTGCCAGGGAGTTTCGCGACCGCTTAAAGCTGACAGTCCTGCTGGATAATGGCGGCTATTCGATGATTCCCTACCTCGACCTTGTGAAGTCGGTGTTTGGAAAAATCCGAGACCACTTCAAGGACCTTAAGTACTATTATTTTCACAATTGCCTGTACGGGGCCGTTTATCAGGACCTGCCGCGGACTCGGGCGATTCCGTGGGAAGCCTTTGTGGACCAGGGAAGTGATACGCACCTTATAATAATTGGGGACGCCAATATGGCGCCATTCGAGTTGATGGCCTCCAACGGCTCCCTCTATATTCAGGGCGGTGATCGAAGACCCGGACTGGAATGGCTGCAGGAGCTTCGGACAGCGTTTCCGGAAAGTGTGTGGCTAAATCCCATTCCAAAAGAGCGTTGGTCGAAGGAAAGCGTCACGATCAACCGGATTGCCCGCATTTTTCCGATGGAAGATTTGACCCTGGCCGGCATCAGGAACGCGGTCCAGATACTTGGCCGCAGAAGATAGCATGTATAGGCTGGGTTGAGCTAAGGGATGAAATAAAAATGGGAAAGGGATTGGAACAAAAAGTGCCGCCCGCAACCGGGCCCCACCGGGTTGAAATGAATCAATGGATAAGCTGCGCCCCGTTTGAGCGGCTTTTGAATATGGCTATCGTTGAGGCCTGCGATGGCAGGGCGATCCTGACTATGCCCTTTTTAATAGACTACGCCCAGGGCGCGGGATTGATGCACGGCGGGGCGCTGGTGAGTCTTGCCGACACGGCGGTCGTCATGGCGATCAAGAGCATAATAGTGCCTCTGTCGCATTTTGCTACCACCGAACTTGAATCGCGATTTGTTCTTCCGGTGACAAAAGGCATTGTGACGGCGAAGGCGGAGGTGGTCAGCCGGGAGGGAAGGCGCCTCGAGGGTAAAGCGACTCTTTACGACGAAGAGGGAAGGGCGGTTATGGAGTTTTGCTCTACCTTCAAGGTTTCAAAAGATACTCAAATCAAATAAAGGCTATTAATTTCAAATCACGGCAAGTCGCTGGTTGTGGTCAGGATAGGTGGAGCGTTCAGCGAAGCGCAAGATCACGCCTGGCCCCACTTGAGCTTTGATCTCAAGATCTCGAAGTGATCGACGCCAGGGGCCTTTATGAGGCGCAGGGGAGTGGTGGCGGCCATAACGACCACCTGGTCAAGGTCCTCGATCAGGCATCCTATCTGTCCATCACAGGTCAGGGTTACGTCTGTTGCGGGTTCGCCGATTTCTACTGTGATTGTCACGTCAGCCGGAAGCACGATCGGCCGGATGGTCAGTGTGAAAGGGCAAATCGGAGTCATGATAATGGCCTGAGCTGTCGGGAAAATGATGGGGCCCCCTGCGGAGATGTTGTAAGCGGTCGATCCTGTGGGGGTGCAGATAATGAGGCCGTCACCACGGTAGTGAGTGAGAAAATGCCCGTCGATACTTGCGTGCAGGTCGATTATTCGGGCGAGCGCCCCTTTGTTTATAACGGCGTCATTGAGGACGCGGTGGCTGAAAATCTTTCTGCCCTCACGCTTCACCGTTACCCGCAAGATCAGTCGTTCCTCGATGTCGAAATCTCCCGAGAGGATTCTTTCCAGTTTTGCAAAACAGGAGTCGGCGCTTATCTCCGTAAGAAAACCAAGGCCTCCCAAATTGATGCCGATGATCGGAATGGAGCTTCGTTCTATAAAACGCGCAACACTCAAAAAGGTCCCGTCTCCGCCGATCACTACAACCGTTTCGACCGTATCGGGGATATCGATTTTTTCATAGACGGATCTAACTCCTGAATTATCGATATTCTCTTTAAGAAAAACTTCTATGTTGCGCTTCTCGAACCATTCTTTGAGTTGCTGGGCAAGCCGGGCGGCTTCAGGGCGCATGCGTTTATAGATTATTGCGACATGGCGCATTTGGGTCCTCCAAAAAACTAACGCTAGAGCCTGGGTGTTCCGATAAAATTAAAGGATTTGTAAAAATCCACCGGTTGCTCTAATTTGCATTGGCAGCGCCGGGTAAGATGCCTATAGGTCCTATTTATGGGCGAGTCAAGTGATTTGCCGCGCGGTTTGGATGGAGGACGGTTTAGCTGATTGGCTCTTTCCATCTCGCTGAGGTGATCGATGAATTCCGAACAGCGATCTGCAATCCCTTTACAGACGATCCTGGTGGTCGATGACGAACCGGAGGTCTGCGAAATTATTTCTGATGCCCTGAGGGGCCAGGGTCATAAGGTGGAGAGCGCCGGTGATGGGGTCGAGGCCGTCGAAAAGCTCAAGAGAAGCGAATTCTCTATCGTTGTTACTGATATGGATATGCCTCGAATGGACGGGATGCAACTCATCGAGTACATAGTGCACAATCATGCCGATATCGATATAATTGCCATCACGGGGCATCTAATGAGATACAAGTACACTGAGGTGGTTGAAGCCGGGGCTACGGATTTCATTACAAAGCCCTTTTCGGTTAACGAACTGGAGGCCAAGCTCAACAGGCTGATCCGGGAGAGTAGTCTCAGGAAACAACTCGCAAAACTGGCCGTCCGGGACCCCCTGACCGCTCTTGAGAATCGCCGTTCCTTTGAGGAAAATGTGCGAAAGGAAGCGATCCGTACAACCCGCTATCAGCATACTCTCTTCCTGTTCTTTATGGACGTGGATAATTTTAAGAAATACAACGACCTCTATGGCCATCAGGCGGGCGATGCGCTGCTCATCGAGACGGCGAATCTTTTGACGAATTCGATACGGGAAAACATTGACAGTGTCTACCGATACGGCGGCGACGAGTTCGTAATGCTGTTGCCGCATCTGCCGGCCGCACAGGCCCTGAGTGTTGCTGAGCGCATCTGCAGGAAATTTGACCTTTTGGAACTCGAACCAACAAGCCTTTCAATCGGGATCGCCAGGTTCATCGAAAGGTCCGGGACAATCGAGCAGGACATTCAAGACATGATACATCGGGCCGACTTCGCCCTTTACACTGCTAAGAAAGACCCCGGCAAAAACGGGGTTTTTGTCGATGAATGTTCGCGCTGACCGATGGCGCTTGTCCTCTGTTGGTTGGACATCCCGAGCGGGGTTTACGCCTGCCGGGGGGAAACAGGTCCCAAGTTATGCCAGGCAAAGACATAGTCCCTGTTTTTGCGTTTAAAATCGATCTGCTTAAAATTAATCTTGACACCCTTGGGTGGGTACTTTATATAGGGCTGGACCGCGGAGCACAAAGGAGTTCCGTGGTAACCGACGAGAATTGCTGGACTTAGTTGGCGTCACCCCAAAATCTGTTGTCATTAGATTAGAGTGCAGATTGAGACGGTGGCATTTTTTTGGATTAACTCTTTTGTGAGACCACTTTATGATGTGGCATTAAGTCCGCCCTGAACTCTGGCAGAGTCGAGTCCATCATCCGATGGCTGGAAACGCTAATACCCAATAGCGTTTCTGGAAGTGCTCGAGGTAGCATCTCCGGTAGCGGGCGGCAAATAGAATTCTAATATTTGCACAGGGAACTCTAGGTTCTCACGACGGGAGGTGACTGCCATGGGCAAACCTGAATTCGGTTTTGGGGTCCATTTGATCCTGGATGGCTACGGCTGTGACCGTGCGGCTCTGCAAGACATCAATCTGATCTATAATTTTCTCGATAATTACCCTTCTCAAATGGATATGACCAAAATCATGCCGCCTTATGTTTTCCGGTATTCGGGAGCGGTTCCGGAAGACTGGGGAGTATCCGGTTTTGTGCTGATTGCCGAAAGCCACATCAGCATTCATACATTTCCGGACAAACAGTATATGAGCATCGACATGTTTTCTTGCAAGCCTTTTGATACAGACTTGGCGATCGAGACTATAAAGAGTTATTTTAAAATTCAGAAACATGAGATCAAAGTTCTGGACAGGGGGCAGGAATTCCCGAACACCATACGTGAATCCGCCCAGGTGGTCCGGATGGATCGGATGCTGAAACAGCGTTCGAGATAAGAAATATTACACGAACCATAAAAACAGATGGGGTACAGGCTGCGGCCTGGGACCCTATTTTCATTTTCGGGGCTGAATTTTTATCGTCGTAATTGTGATACTCTAATCTCGGTATAGGAGCAGCAGGTCTGCATAGGCATCGATTCGGCGGTCTCTAAGGAAGGGCCAGTTGTGCCGGACCACTTCAGTCCTCGCCATGTCGATTTGCGCCGTAAGCACTTCATCGGTGTCATGGCCTGCTCTTGCCATAAATTCGCCCTGGGGTCCAATTATGAAACTGTTTCCCCAGAAGATTTGGCCGCTGCCGGCGCTTTCAGGAGCAGGTTCGAACCCTACCCGGTTGGCGCAAATTACCGGAAGTCCGTTGGCGATTGCGTGGGACCTCTGAATAGTCATCCATGCATCCAGCATCAGCCTTCGCTCAGCCTCGGACTCGCCCGGCACCCAGCCGATAGCCGTAGGATACAGGAGCAGTTCGGCCCCTGAAAGAGCCATCAGCCGCGCAGCTTCGGGATACCACTGGTCCCAGCAGACCAATACTCCCAGCCTGCCCACTGATGAAACAATGGGGCGGAACCCCAGGTCACCCGGAGTGAAATAGTACTTCTCATAATAGCCCGGATCGTCGGGGATGTGCATCTTACGGTACTTGCCCGCTATTGAGCCATCCTTTTCGAGGACCACAGCCGTATTGTGATACAGGCCGGCGGCACGCCGCTCGAAGACGCACGCTACGATCACCACACTAAACTCCATGGCCAGGGCGCCGAATGCCTCAGTGGCAGGGCCCGGAATCGGCTCAGCCAGGTCAAAGTAAGCGGGGTTCTCGGTCTGGCAAAAATAAGGCCCAAGGTGCAACTCCTGGAGTACAATCAGTTCGGCCCCTTTCGAGACGGCTTTCCGAATGCCGGCTGCACTCTTTTCCATATTGGCGTTTCGGTCTGCCGTGCAACTCTGCTGGACGAGTCCCACAATAATGTGGTCATTCCTTTTACCGGCTTTAGCCGGAAGGAGTTTTTTCATCCCAGGACTCCTTTGGGTATCTGCATGGTAATGCAATGCAGCGAACCGCGCCCGCTCAGAAGGGGAAGGCAATAAACGCCTGCTGTCTGGCGCCCTGGAAAAGCTCGCCCGATGATCTCGATGGCCGGACGATCCTTTGGGGTCCCATACATCGGCACAAGTACCGCACCATTGATGATTAGGAAGTTCGCATAAGTTGCCGGAATCCTCTGGCCTTCTTCATCATGGACAGCGTCGGGCCACGGGAGGGCAAACAGCCGATAGGGCCGTCCGTCCAAAGTCCTGAAAGACCTCAGTTCCTCTGCCATTGTTTCCATCGGCCCGTAATGTTCGTCGGCAGGATCGTCACATGCCGTGTAGACGATGGTGTCATCCGGGCAGAACCGCGCCAGGGTGTCTACATGCGAATCTGTGTCATCCCCGGCCAGATGCCCGTTCTCGATCCACAGGACCCGTTGGGCGCCCAGCACTCTGCGCAAGAATGCCTCGACGCCGCTGCGGGAGAGGTGCGGGTTACGGTTGGGGCTGAGCAGACAATCGGTGGTTGTGAGAATAGTTCCCCGTCCGTCGCTCTCGATGCTCCCGCCCTCAAGAATGAATCCCATGGTCTCCACCGGCGCTTTGCCGAAGATGCTGCACTTGGCGAGCTTCCTGGTTATCTGATTGTCCAGGTCGGATGGGAACTTGAGTCCCCAGCCGTTGAAGCCAAAATCCAGACATACCGGCCTATCGGCCTCAAAGACAGTGACAGGACCAAAATCCCTTGCCCAGGTATCATTGGTATTGACCCGATAGAACCGGACCCGGTCCAGAGCCAACCCGGCATCGGCCATGGATTGCCTGGCTTCCTCGATATCAGGCGCCACCATCAGCAGCCGCTCAAAACGGGTGATCTCCCTTGCGATATCGGTTGTCACACGCTGCACGGCATGGAGGTTGACCCAATCGGTCCCTTCGTGGGGCCATGCCATGAGCACGCCGTCCTGCTCTTCCCACTCTGCGGGAAGCCTGCGTACCGTTTCGATCACCCAAGCACCTCTGCCAGTCAGGTTGTCGAGTGCACTATGGGTACCTTATTACGAGGGAGAATGCGAGTGCACACGACAGAGAGCATATAAAAATATAATGAAACCATAATCGCCGGTCATTATCAAGACAGCGCTGCTTCATCTCCTAAATTTTCGTGGACAAGAAATGGCCTGCTTGTTAAAGTGCAATGCTGAAGGTCGAATTTAGGCGGTAAACAAGTATCGATTTGCCTTTGAAGCGTATTACCTGAAAGAGAGTGATTTAAAATTGGGAGAACCGTCAGCCAAGGGAATCCAGAATTGGCTCCGAATGTGCTTCCGGCGGCTTGCTGGTGTCGAAAACGCCGACGACGTCGAAAAAGAGATACAGCAGATAATTGACGAAGGGGAACAGCGGGGACTGATCTCCGAGGACGAAGGGGAAATGATCCAGGGGATCTTTTCCTTTCGCGATACGATAGCCAGAGAGATCATGGTCCCGCGTACCGATACGGTTTACGCTGAGGCTGCGACCAAACTCCCGGAAATAATTCAGATCATAATAGAGAGCGGACACTCCAGGATTCCGATATACCAGGATAATATCGACAACATCGTCGGGACGCTGCACGCCAAGGATCTGCTTCCATTCTGGGGCACAGGCGATATGGCGATCCACGACATAATGCGTCCTCCATATTTCATTCCCGAGACCAAGAAAATCAGCGAAGTTCTCAAAGATTTGAGGGACAATAAGTCTCACATGGCCATTGTTATTGACGAATATGGCGGGACTGCCGGCATCCTCACGCTGGAGGACATAATAGAGGAAATTATCGGCGAGGTCATGGATGAATACGACGCCGAACAGAAACTTATTATCGAGCATGAAGATGGCTCCATTAGTGTGAATGCGCGCCTTGACGTCGAAAAACTTGAGGATTTTCTCCAGGTCGACCTGCCCGAAGGTGACTTCGAATCTGTTGGCGGCTTTATTATAAGCCTTATCGGAAAAGTGCCCGAGGTGAACGAAAAAGTTATTTA
>JBEKQE010000208.1:0-7073 GCA_049520035.1 Syntrophobacteraceae bacterium
AAATATCAGTTGGAATATCTGACAACGGTATAGGTATTTTGAAAGGTATGCAAGGATACCGCCGTTTTATTTCACACAAAGATGCCATTTTAAGTGCGTTGACACCAGGGATATCAGGGACCACGAAAAAATTAGGGGGCACACCAGAAAACGCTGGTGCCGGTCTCTTCTTCACCAAGTGCATAGCGCAATCAACGCGTAACCATTTCCTAATCTATTCTGGAGATTGTTATTTTAAGCTCAGAGCAACACCGATAAATGAAGACATCATTTTGAATGCTGATCCAACAAACGACTATGCCAGCATAAAAGAGGGGCTTCCCTATTTCCCTGGCACCGTAATTGGTATTGATGTTCACATTGCAGATACCGCAGCGTTCAACAAACTCATTGATCGAATCGGTGATGCCTACCGCCACAGCTTGAATAAAATGCAAAAAGACTACTATCGGAGGATAAAGTTCACATGATAATCAAAATATCTGAATGCTGTGGGACTTTTGCTGAAAACAAAGACCTAGCTAGAGACATCAGAGAGAAAGACATTAGACCTAAGTATGATGACTCTGACGAAAAGATTATCTTAGATTTCGCCGGTGTTGATTCGTCAACTCAGTCCTTTATTCACGCACTGATTAGCCACTTCTTTCAGACTACTGGTGAAAGTTCCTTAGATCGATTTGAATTTAAAGGCTGCAACAAAGCTATTAAAAGCCTTATTACTACAGTAATTAATTATTCCTTGGAGTAGGCGTAAAATTATACCAAAACGCCACGCTTTTTTAGAACCCATATATCTACACGAGACAATTGGAATTATTCTGTCCATAGGGTAGAGATTATTTTATGAGGGGTAGGACCCCCTACTAACTTTGATGTGCTGGAGGATAGGTGCGGATAAGAAATATCACGATTAATCAGTGGCGGAATTTCGAAAACATTGAGCTGAAGCTCGATGACGAAACAGGGCTCGTCTGTATAGTCGGTGCGAACGGGACCGGCAAGAGCCATTTGCTGGAGTTAATTGCGACGTGCGCCAACAAGCTGGGTTTGTCGCAAGGGATTGAGATCCCGCGCGGGGATCCGTTCTCCGATGAGCATGATTTTTCCTTGCAATTTTATCTGACGTCAGGTGCCAGTGACGCTGTTGACCAGGGGCTTGCCGGTGAAGCAGCATTTCCGGAATGGGACCGGACAGTCACCATCCAGAGCCGGAATCTTGCGGGCAATAGAACCCTCAGGATTGAAGCGGGAGGCATCGCGGATGTAACTCAAAAAACGCGCTTCGCCGCGCTCATTGTCGGCCTGTTACAGAAGTCTAAGGACGTGCAATTCCTCTCGCTCGACTCCGACCGTGCTTATCCGAAGAAACAATTCAACATTAATGAAGTCGCTCAAGCCTACGAAATTGACTGGGCCGGGCTTGAATATACGCGCGGCAGGTCGTTCAAGACGAGCACCACGCTCTACGATGAGTGGATAAAATATTTCCTCGCCTTGGAAAACCAGGCGGGTGCGCGCCTGATGCAGGACATGCGGCGGGCTAAGAAGCTCGGCGGGCAGCCGCCCGAATTCGATGATCATTTTGCAGGATATGCCGCGTCTCTCCAGAAGGTCTTGCCGCATCTTTTTTTCACAGGCGTTGATTCAAAGACACGCACTCTGCTCTTTGACACGAGCGGGCTTGCATTGTCTTTTAACCAGCTCAGTGGTGGTGAAAGAGAGATCGCGTTCCTTATCGGGCAGATCGACCGGTTCGGACTACGGCAGGGCTTGTTCCTGCTCGACGAACCGGAATTGCACCTAAACGCCGACTTGATCAGATCGTGGGTTGCGTATTTGACAAGTACAGTTAAGACAGGACAAATCTGGCTTGCGACGCATTCCCTTGAGGCAGTCGAAGCCGCAGGACTGCAGGCCACGTTTGTCCTGGAGAGGAATGAGCAGACCCGCAAGGTGGACAGTCTCGCTCGGCTCGACACGCGCCCTGTGCTTTCTGCGCTGTCCCGCGCGGTCGGGACGCCGGCGTTTTCGATCTCTCAACTCCGCTTTCTGTTCGTCGAAGGTGAGGAAGGCCTTGGAGAACGTGACCGGTTCCACAAACTCGCTGGCCTGCAGGAAAACGTACGGTTCATGGAATGCGGTTCGTGCAATGAAGTCGTGCGCCGTGTGGAGACGATCAGGGCGCTCGGAAACGAGGCTGAAGTCGGCATTCGCATCGGCGGCATTATCGACCGGGATTTTCGCAGCGACGACGAGACGGCCAAGCTGAACCTCTGCTATGGCGTGTTCGTCCTGCCAGTGCATGAGGTAGAAAATCTTTTCCTTGACCCGGTGACGCTTCGCCTTCTGCTGCAACAAAATGGTCGGACCAATCTTGCGTCGCAAGATCTCGTTCGCGCTGCGTCCGACGTTCGTGCGGGCAGCTGGATTTTTCAGTATGCGATGGCGACGCCCAACGCGAAGGAACTGCCCGACATCGCAGTGCCCGCCAAGGAAAGAGTGAAAAGGCTCACGTGGACTGAGTTCGAGGCCGACCGAACTGGTGCGCTCAACAACATCCTCGACGCATCCGGGTATAGTGACGACGATAAGCATAAGCTGCAAAACATTCTGGAGGTGGGAGTAAAATCTTATGCGCGCAAGCGGACCGAGGATGTTCTTTGGAAGACTTGTGAGGGGAAGCAGGTCCTGAACGACGTTGCAAGAAGCGTAGGCTTCGCGGGTATGCCCGCATTGGTTCAGGCGACGTTTGCGGCATGGGCGCGCGAAGGTGCCACAATCCCTCAGGAGCTGTTGGGATTGCGCGCATACGTGGCCGCTCTCTAGAACGGGTTGTTGTAAACCGCCCCTGCCCCGCGTCTGGCGTTGCGGGCTGGCCGATTTCCCAAACATGGGACAATTGGTACTATTTTGTCCCGTGTTGGGAGAGGCAGTGTGGGCAGGACAACGGTTTGCGGGCCTTCCTGGCCCCGAAACATGAGACAAAACGATACGGCCGGCCTTAAATCAGAATCCGCCCGATCTCATCAAGAAAGACCTGGTCGTTACGGCACGCCGGCGGATCATGCGGTATACGTCCTGTTGTGCCATGGACTTAGCCTACAAAGTGTGCGTCTTAACAGAATTCGCTGCATCCTTTTTTGAAGGCACGGGCGGGCGATTTTCTTCCTGCAATTCTCTCGTCTTTTCCAAGATTTTTTTCCAAATGCCTACAGCCTTCTGTTCAAGGTCGGAGCCGAGCGGTGCTTTAGCCGCGACCGTCAAGGCGGCAAAAAACGCATGAGGAATACATGTGGCGTCTTGTGCGAGGTAGGTTGCCATCTGCAGAAGACTATCAGCAAGATACATGTGTTTTGAAAGCATATTGTCGATCTGCTTTGCCGCCTTTGCAAGAGCAGGGTAGTCGATATTATTTTTGTCGGCGAGCGCCTTTTCCGCTTGGGCAACTGGATTCAAAATTGCTTCAGTCATAGTTCCTCACCGTCGAAAAATGACACCGGTTGATAGCGTAGATTAGGGCAACGGTTTTGTGAACCTGAATCTATGGTTAACGATTAGACTGGCGTTCCGGCCTCTAATCCGAAAGCGCGCGGCCACATCGAGGGAAAGCTGACCGTCGCGCCGCCCGTAAAGGCCCGGCGTGTGTGGGCAGATTGTTGACTTGGCCTTAACCCCATGCAACCAATGGGGTTATGATTTTGGAGTCTCTGGAAGAGGCCCAGGCCGTTTATTCAAGACACCTTGCCGAGCAAAAGGAAGCTGGCGAGAAGTCTCTCAACGCCTGGTTGACGGTCAAAAAAGATGTGCTGCGGATCGTTGTGCGTGACTATCGCGGGGAGCATCCAATGTCCACATGTTACGAATACGACCTTTGGTTTGATTGCGCCGGCATTCATGAAATCGAAGAGGGCGCCCGTAGGAAGCCATTCAAATATCCTCCGCTTCGGCAACTCAATATGTTTGCAAACGCTCAGCACGGATAAAATCTTCCGGGTCTCAAAGGGAGCAGCGTATTTGCCGACTCCCGATTAAAGAATTGACGCCGGGCCAGGCCACGCTCGTGGGCAATCACAGGAGCAAACTTCCACCAGCTCGACGAGAGACGGCATTATTTCGTTAAGAATTGAGCAAAAGCACGCTGCCACTCCGCGAGGGCGCGGCTTTGGTTGCGCCATGCAGCGGCGCAACCGCAACGGCGCTTCGGGCCTCGTGCCGCTTGCGTAGCACAATTGCCAGCGACGGAAGAACGGCGGAAAAACAAGTGAAACACGACACGGTTTGTTGTAAAATGTCTTGTTAAGCGAAAAACACCACCTGCAATAGTTGCATTTCTAACAGGGAAAACTGTTGCTCAGAACCAGTCAATTCAAGCGCCGCCGGCGCTTGAAAAGGAGAAAGCAAATGGCCAAGAACTATGAAGGCATTAAAGAAGTAATGCAACTTACATCAGAAAATATTACACGATGTGAACCATGTAATTACTTACCTAACGACTTTGCAGACGCTATGAATCATTATCTATCCAGTACTCATGGTTATACGCTTCTTCACGTTGGCACACAATCATCCCTTTCTGATAAGGGCGATGTATTCCACGACACCACCGCTGTGCTTGGTAAGGCAGGCGGGAAGAGCTTTTTTGAGGATCGAGACCTCGGATGAACACAAGGATGATCCTAAAGGCAAAACTAATTTCTATGAGAGGAGTTTAAGGGCCGATGATAAGTGAAAAGTGCTGCCTTTGCGGAACAGCTTGTAAGTATGAGTGGATAGTTCGTCAAAACCCCCGCGATCCCGCCCTTCTTAGCCATTATGAATGCGATAACTGCGGGGAGTTTGTCATCTCGATAAAGGTAAGAGTTGAAAGCTTCCCCGCAGAAAAAGAGAAAGTTGCTAAGTTTGCTTATCAAAGAAAGACCTCAACGGACAAGCCCAAGCCGTTTGTCCTCTATGCAGATCATGCGGAATTGCAGGAGCTCTCAAATAAAGATCGTTTCGACCTTTTCCAGTGGGGCGAATTGGTTTCGAGGCTAAACGAAAACGGAGAGGTGGTGAAAAGGCACATAGGTTTCTAAGGGACCGCCCGATCCATCAATCACGACCAGGAAGGAACTTTTTAAAATGAATCAATTCAAAACCGATGAAGTGGTCATGCCGAAATCATTTTTGGTTTTTCCATGTAATTTGCCACTTGTTCCGCTTGGTTCAGACTATGTACCTCGTGCTCTTGTTCCAGACGCTGTGCGAGATTTCGCTTCTTTAGAAGAAGCGCAAGCCTTCGCGAAGAGCGAGCAGAGTAAGTGGGATTATATTAGTATTTACTCTCGATGCTCTGGCGAGCCAGTTAAAACTCGTGATGGTGAGCGCTACTTTAAAAAAATTGAAAGCTACCGGAGAGACGGAAGTATTTACATCAGGTGTCCTGAATGCTCGTTTGAGTACAGCGCTGGCAAAAGAGATATCCTTGAGGCTCACTGGGCGGGTCACCACAAACATATAAATATCCCTGATTCCGGCGAATAACTGAAAACTGTCCCTATTCTGAAAACCGTCCCTTTAAACATGGGACAATTGGATTTAAATTATCCCGTGTTTAAAAGCGCCGTGCAGGCAGGCCGCAGCTTAGTTACTACACAGAAGGAGGCGCGGTTGAAGCGATGAAGTTAATCTCTTTCGATCAAGCGATTTCGAAGTCGGCAACATATCCCAAGCGTCATGCGCTGCTTGGTAATGGCTTTAGTATTGCCTGCCGACCGGACATTTTCGTTTACGGGAAACTCTTTGAAAGAGCAGACTTTTCTAAATTGTCTCCATCGGCTCGCAAGGCATTCGACGCGCTTGGAACCTCAGACTTCGAAAAAGTGATTAAGACCTTACGAGATGCCGAGAGGGTCTTATCTGTTTATGAAGGCGCTCCAGAGAAGATTAGGGAGGCCATGTTGAAGGATGCAAAAGGATTGCGAGAAGTTCTTGTCAAGACAATTGCCTCAAGCCACCCTGAACACCCCGGCGTCATTACTGACGACGAATATGCCGCCTGCCGGCGCTTTCTGAAAAACTTCGATCTTATTTACACGCTTAATTATGACTTGCTTCTGTATTGGGCGCTGATGCATACAGACGAAGGTGAACATCCTTCTTCCGACGACGGGTTTCGAAAACCGGACTACGATTATGAAGCAGACTATGTAACGTGGGAGTCTGGTCAAAGTCATGATCAGAATGTTTGGTACCTGCACGGAGCCCTCCACGTATTTGATACTGGGACAGAAATTCAAAAATACACTTGGGTCAATACAGGCATCAGACTGATCGATCAAACGCGAGATGCACTAAGCCGAGACTACTTTCCTTTGTTCGTCGCAGAAGGAACAAGTGACGAAAAGATAGAACGCATACGTCATAGCGACTATCTAGCCAAGGCTTACAGAAGCTTCCAGAGTATTGGTGGTGCGCTCTTCATTCTTGGCCACTCTCTTGCCTCAAACGACGAGCACTTTCTCAGGTTGATTGAGAAGGGCAGGGTAAAACACTTGTTCGTTGGAATATTCGGTGACCCTGATTCCTCTGCAAATTGTAAAATAATTCGTCGTGCCGAACGCATGGTTCAGGCACGGAAAAAATCTCCAGCTTTGACTGTTTCGTTCTTCGATTCATCGACGGCAAACGCGTGGGGATCTTAACCAGCCTGAGTCACATCGTCTTGAGCCACTGACCCTAAGTCCGGAATCCGGCCTCAAATCAGAATCCGCTCGACCTCATCGAGCGAGACCTGATCGTTTCGGCGGTCGTAGAGGCCGGTCGTTCGGGCGGATTCGTGGTTTGCCATTTGTCGCGCCACTTCTAGCTTGCCGCCGTTTCTCAAGTATTCCGTGATCCCGGTCGCGCGGAAGCTGTGACAGCCTATTTTCGCGCGCACGCCGGCATCTTCGGCGCGGCGGGTAGATGCTATCGGGGCCGGTGAGAAAGCGAGCCATTTTGATCGGCCAGAAGGCAGGCCAGCGTTTCCGGTTTAAAGTCAGGCCAATTTTCTTTCAGATCTTCTTCACTTCGCATGCGCGAAATCCTTT
>JBEKQE010000209.1:0-7033 GCA_049520035.1 Syntrophobacteraceae bacterium
TTAACTGAGAACAAAAACTCAAGAGTTGATGGTGGTTGGTTTTGAGTTAACTAAAAACTAAAAACTCAAAACTCACAACTTGGTATTATTGACATAAAAGCAAAAGGATAGCAACGATACTCGCTGGATAAAACAGAGTCCCGACTTTGAGGCTATGCACCCCGGCCACGCCACTCACTATTGCCGACGGGCGACTCGTGGCTTAGAGCGCCCATTTCACCATCCTTGACTGGCTAATGATTGGCACGCGCTAACATATCCTCTGTAATATCAATTGGTTAATGCGCGTGCCAACATTAGCACAATCAAGGAGTCGTTCGACCGGCTAATCTTAAATATTCCGCCAACTTATCGCTGGTCAATTAGATTAGCCGGTCAACGGCATCAAATAGACCTTCTAAGACCAAGAATCGCCCCTTCTTTTCATCTTTTGGCCCTTAACGCAGGTACTTCACCGGGGCCGACCCAAAGCCGCCGGCAAAGAATACGAGCAGGAGCAACAAAGGGATCTATTCAGTTTTCAAGGAGCCAAGACTCCGCAGTGAGCAAATGAACAGCGAAGACAAAAATCTCTAAATTCGAAAATTCGTCAGTTCCTGCGTTTGCGACCTGTAAAAACAGGCGAAATACAGGGGCCAACCCCGCAACTACTTAATTTCATTGAAGATCAAGTTTTCTTTTTCTGCAAAAACAGGTTCGACTCATGCGACATGGTTATAACCTCCGTGGATCGTGAATGATGAGTGATGAATGATGAATGATGAGAAACAAATTCCTTGATCCTGACTTTGCGGGTACGCTTCGCATTTGAACAGCGATCAGTGAAGAATCAAATTCTCAAATCCCGTTCGACACGTGCAATTTCACTTTCGGCGATTATTGTACCGTGAAAATATTTACGTTCGCCAAACGGCAACCAGAAGCGGCAACCAGAAGCGGCAATAGAAACGGCAACCAGAAGCGGAAAAAAGGATAAAAGCGGCGAATCGTGAATAGACAAAACAGGGCGAGTTGCGGGTTGCGCGTTGCGGGTTGCGAGTTGGATTTTGAACCGGAACCCGGAATCCGAGACCAGTAACGCCAAAGGCCGGCAACCAGAAGTAGCAAGAAGAAGAGGGAGCAGGAAGCAGGGAGCAGGGAATGCGGAAGACATAAGACTGAGGGCGTAAAGGCAAAAAGCCTATTTCACGCGAAGGCCGATCATTGACAGGTCAGGGAGAGGCGCGAAGGCGGAGGAGCCACTGGTGAAGTAAATATCCGGGCTTCTATTTTGCCAAAGTATGTGCGATGCTGACCACGACACGGGGTGCATTATAAACCAGGCCGCCAATTTCCAAGAGACCGGCAGGAATATCGAAGAAAGAGTCGAGGGCTTGATAATCGACGCCGGGGACGAAAGCCTAAATTCAAAATCGCATCGCCGCTGCCTCTACAGCCGGAAACCCGCAAAGACAGCAGGGGCAACACTTATCTGTTAAGTTAACGGCATTGAGTCCGACCCCATTTTCAATGGGCCGGTGCAGCGATAATATCCATTGAGGTCTCGAAACAGGTCGAGCCGAGACGGACGGAAACGGCGATGTCCCTAAACTGTGAACAGCCCAGTACCAGGCCGCTGTCAAGGAAAACAGGAGCTTGCCCGTCGATGCTGATATTCAGAGTGAGCTGATGCCTCACCACACCGTTTCCAACGGTCTCGAACCGGTAAGTTCCATTGCCTGTTATGGTATGTACCGGCTTGCCGGCAGGGTCATGAACTGTCCAGGATATTCCGGTTAGACTGTAAGTGTTGAACTGGGAGCTGTCCAAAGGTATCGGTCCAGGTCCCGCCGCCGTTAGCCCAAAAGTGCCCCGTACATCCTCAGACATCATGACCGGACACATGCAAGGAGGGATACAACCTTCCTGGAAGGACGATCCGGGCAGGAGACCATAGAGAATAATGTACTGGGGGGAATTGGCCGCTATGCTCGCTCCGCTCGTTAATGACACAGAGAGGATAGACATCAGGAAAAGAATCCTCCAATTTCTCATAACGCTCCTTTCAACGGCGCAACGGCGCGCCACAGTCCGCGCAATGCGCGGGCGCAACGGGGTCAAGCTAACATCTCGCTATTGAAAGATTAGTTTTCAAAAACAGGCCTTTGTTGTGCTTAGAAGGCCATTTTTGGCCTCGACGCCATTGCTGTAAGAAGCCTGGGATTCGCGCAGAGCTGATTCCTCATGCGTTCCGGAAATCCTTCGTCCCTTCGCCTTCGTCCCAAATTCTCCTTTAATGATCTAGTGTAAGCGCCTTAACCCAGGTTACGATGTGCTTTATGGTGCCAGCTTTCCGGCCCGGCAGTTCATGAGGAACGAAGGGCTGGACAAGCGACGCCGGGGACGGAAGCCCAAATTCAAAACAGCGTCGCCGCTGCCGCTACAGCCGGAAACCCGCAAAGACAGCAGGGGCCACACTTATCTGTTAAGTTAACGGTATTAGGTCCGGCCCCGTTTGGTTGCCTCACTCTTCAGCCTTGATTTGCTCTCCTTCAGCCATGCACGGAGTACACTATTGATGCGTGTCTGCCAGCCGTGTCCCGTGGATCTAAAAGCCTCCAACACGTCAGTATCCAAGCGGATTGTGGTTGAAACCTTCTTCGTGGCAGCCTTGGGGCGGCCACGCTTGAGGGCCTCCCGGAACGCAGCCGTTCCCTCGGCAGGTGAGACTACTCTATCACCGATTTTCCATTCCCCATGTTCAAAGAACTCTTCAGTAAGCTCCGGGGCATCGTCTGGATCAATCCACTCTGGATTGGAAGATTGCAATTTCTCGTTCATTAGCATACCTCATAGAAATGATGCGGCGACCGTCACCGCGTGGCGTCCATACAAGTGCGACCTCCCGGCCGTCCAGAACCCCAAACGTGATGAAGCGCTCCTCACCATAGTCACGCCGCACGTCCGGATCTGTCACAGTGGGCCCAGAGAACACCTTCGGCACATCCTCAAAGTCGAGGCCACGCTCCTCAATGGTCTTGGCGCGCTTTGCCGGATCGTAGGTGATGTTCATAGAAGTTATTGTAGTAACAATAAATCGGTATGGCAAGCAAAAAAAAGAGGAAGCAGGGAGCAGGGAGCAGGGATCCCCTCCAGGGTCGGGGTAAGCTCGAAGCAGGGAGGATGGAAGGCGGTGGACGGAAAGGCGCAAGGCCTATTTCACGCGAAGACTGATCATCGACAGGTCAGGGAGAGGCGCGAAGGCGGAGGAGCCACTGGTGATGTAAATATCCGGGCTCCCTTTTTGGGAAAGTATGTGCAATGCTGTGCACGACATCCGGTGCATTATAAACCGGGCCGCCAATTTCCAAGAGACCGGCAGGAATATCGGAGAAAGAGTAGGGGGCTGGACAAGCGACGCCGGGGACGAGAGCCTAAATTCAAAACCGCATCGCCCTTGCAGCTACAGCCGGAAACCCGCAAAGATAGCAGGGGTAACACTTGTCTGTTAAATTAAGGGCATTGGGTCAGACCCAATGCCGGTCAGACCCAATGCCGGGTACGTCCACGTTGTGTCGGCTTTTTCCCTCTCCCGTTACTATCGCATCCTGTTCGCCTGAGCCTGCCACCCAGTGGTGCGGCGGAACAAGTTCACCATCTGGCGAGAGGAGGTGTGTCCTGAAATCGCAAATACCGGTCCTATTGACGTTTCACTTGCATGTTTGATTGGGGAATCGTATGATTTTGTGATGCATCGAGTTGTCTAAGGAGTTTTTCCGGGCGGAGTCCGCCTCAAAATGAGGTTCGGCATTCGGAGAGAGCCAAGTTGATGCATTATTCAGGTACACACCTTTTGTTGATAAGCGGTACTATATAGCCTATTATCGCACTCATATGCTGTGGACCTCTTTGGGCGGATTCAGGATTCTGGCGAGGGAGCGTCCCATGTCTACCTATGGAACCTACAGAATAGCGGAAAAGAAATGCGCCACATGTTCCTATTGGTGTGGAAATCGCCGGATTGATTTCCGGAGTAACAAGCCGTTTTATATCCAAGCCGAAGCTGGCAATTACGTCTGCATGGCCTATGTGAACCGGAAAACAACTGCTGCGACAAAATGTTTGAGGTGGCGATTGTGGGAGAAGATTCCATAGCTTGAGCGGCTATTGACCGGAGTCGTTTCAATCTGACAATAAGATTTGGCTTTCGGTTACTTGGCATTGAGGGAGGGGCCAGATGAGTGATCAAGGGAATCTGACACATGGGGAAACAAGAGATGTCGAGGTGAGTGATGAAAGCGAAACAAGTTTGACAACTAAGTTTTTGGGTAGAGACCAGGGTTGGTTTGAAGGCTTTTTAAAAGGGCTATCTGTAAGAATTTTGTTTTTGCTTCTCGCTATCGTTACGTTTGCAGGACTCACTGATTCAGTGGGCCAAAAACTTACTAAGCCAGCATGGGAGTCCAGCCACGATTCACTCCAGACATCACTTATCCACTCCGGACTTTGGCTTGGGAGTTTGACCGCAATCGAAGGGGTAATAAGGAGCGCTGAGAGTATTAGTACCGATGTGAATCTTGTAATTGTGAAAGGGACGGTCGGAGTTGGGAAATTCCTTCAGCCGGCTGCCGATGTGATAAAAGACCTGCATCACTACCTTGCCATAATTTCGATTCTGCTTGTGATACAGCTTGCGATTCTGAAAATCATACAGCTTTATTCCTTGAAAGTTCTTGTGGGATTCGGAGCGGCTGCCTGCGCAATTCAGTACAGGCGAGGCACACTTTTTGGTAATGTTGGTCAGCTCTTTATCGTCTTCGGCATTATCACATATTTTTTGTACCCCATGACCCTTCATTTCGGTATTAATGGATATCACGAGCATAAGATTCAGGCCGCCACAGAATTTTCTGAAAACATGGGAGTGCTGAAAGAAGAGATTTCTGATGTGGAGATTTTCTCGCCCAACTTCAAAGAGAATCTACAACTCATAAAAGAGATAACTGTTGGTGGAATTGCAGCTGTCTGGAAGGGTTTCATGTCATGGCTTTATGGGGAAATGCTGATATGCATATTCATTCCGATTCTGACACTGGTTTTCATTGGATTTATTATGCACCAGGCTTTGATTTACATGGATATGAGCGCCATGGCTGGAGTTCTCGCTGGTAGTGCTGGGAAGGTCGTTTCTTCGCTTGGTTCCCGTACTCGTGGCCGGTTGAACCGGTTAAATAAACCGGAAGGACTTGAAAATATCAAAAAAGGTCAGTTGGTGGAGCAAATTGCAAAGAAACCAAATGATCCCAAAATGTTCACTTCTGTCTTTGTCATGCTCTGTGTCCTACCCTTCCTTTCAGCCTGCACTCAGGGAAAGGATCTGAACGGAGTGGATAAGGCCACTAAGCTTGTGAAATCTGGAGATCCAAATGAAGCCATCGGGCTCTTGCGCCCGCTGGTTCAAGAGGACCCTGATAACTACAAAGCCCATTTTGTCCTTGGGGAAGCCTTCCTGACCCTTAGTTCGTCCACCAAAGATAAAAAGAACCTTTATCTTGCGAGGTATTATTTCGATAGGGCAAAGCAACTCGCCACCAACGACGCTGAACGCGCTGAGGCTGAAGATGCCTACTTGGAAGTAAAGGTCAATATGGGAAAACTTACGCAGAGCGCCGGCTCGTTTTTAAAGGTGGCAGAGAGGGCGGAAAAATCTGGGAAGAAAGATAGGGCAGCGTCGCTATTCCTCAGGGCTGGAGACCTTTACCTCGTCGAAAAGGATTATAAAAAAGCGCTCGATGCTTATGGGAAGTGCTTTGCACTGAACGATACTCAGGAGATTAAGCTCAGATTGGCCACCGCCCAATTTTTTAACCTTGAGCCGGACAAGTGTCTGGGCACGCTGAAAACAGTTGAGGCCGCGAATACTTCGCCTCCCCCTCCGCAATTATTGGACGCCTTTTTTCTTAAAACTGCCGCAACCATTCTGAATGTGCAGGCAGAGAGGAAATTTACGAATTATTTCTCAAATAAACTTTCCGAAGAAAACCAACTGAATATCCAGAAGCACTTCACCGATCTAAGTGACACAAAATCATACATAGAACCATCCGGTCAGGAAAAGGAAAAAGCCATTTTGCTTGCTCGTGCTTGGGAACTGCTTGCGGCGCATGTTTCTGATCTCGGGATGCCGACACGTGCTCAATCAGCATATGAAGCGGCCCGTTCCTTCTATTTGTCCACAGGGTCTGAAGAGGAAGCGGTACAAGTTGGTGAGAAGTTAGCGAAAATTAAGAACCCATGAGGCTGCCACTGGAAACGGAATCTACGGATTCGCTTTAAGAAAATCAATTAATAATAATGAAAATCCTCCAGAATCAGTTATTAGAGAAAATCAGGGATATAGTAGAATATGGATTATGGGAGTCAAAAATTATTCTAAAAGATGAGAGTTAATAGATATGAACATTCATTACTGTGTATTTCATAACTATAAAGGATTCCTATTTAAACAAATTATAAGTAACTCCCATCTTCTATTTATTCCTACTATGGATACTTTTTTATATTTGATACTATTTGGAAGAGACGATCATAATATTAATTATGGTGCTTTATTAATGAAAGGTGATTCCTTTAAAATGAACTTTATTATTAATTCTCAACTGAAAGAGTTTGGAAAACAGTTTCAAGATGTGGAACGTCTTTCTAGTAAATGTGAGGAAGTAGATTCTGAAGAATATAATATCACAATTCCTAGTCCTGGTATGTATATTAAATCAGATATTCATATTAAATATTATGAAAAGAGTACAGTTCATTTAAGTGGCAAAGATTATTATATTTACGCACTTGATTTCGATTTTGCCCCATTATCTCCTATAGATAGTATTGATTCTAGTAATTCTGTAGATCTTAAAATGTTTGCAATGAAAAAGCTATCTAGTGTCCATCCGGAAACCCCTATTGTACTGAATTAATTTAACAAATTGCCAATTTTATCATTGCATTTTGACTCGTTTTCTGACATTCTGATAGCGCTAACTTTCGGATTTTTATG
>JBEKQE010000210.1:0-7032 GCA_049520035.1 Syntrophobacteraceae bacterium
GAAAGGGATTGCAACTGGTTAGGGGTTGGTTTCTCGTAATTGAAGTTTCCGACCAGGGCGATTCCAACCGCTTTTTTATTCATATCACCGGCTTTGCAGTGGGCGCCGTTTTGCTGCCTGATCCACCGTGGGGACATTTCGATTTGCCCGTCGCCCTTCCCCAGAGTTCCGTTATCGATCAAGAAATGATACCCGAGCCCGTTCCAGAAACCACGATAGCCGTGTGAGCAGTTTATCGTTCTGGCGCTGCCTTTCCAAGTGGCTGTATGGTGAATGACGATATACTTCCATTGCGGGTTCCGGTACAGGTTTATGACATGGCGTATCATTGCGGCATTGGGGATGATGAGCTGCCGCCCTATGTACAAAGGGTCGTTGGGTCTGAGCCCGTTTGCCGCATAGATGGATTCCGGCGTGACGTCATACAACCGGGAGATCCGCCAGACCGTTTCCATCGGCCCTATCTCATGATGAATGGTCCTGGGGCCGCCAAGATAGGCGACGCTCTTTTCGACCACCTGGTCGGGTCTGGGAGGCTCGGTCACGGATGGAGAGTATGCCGCAGGAGGGGGAGTTGCCGGGTAGGGCGGGGCCACAACCGCCCGTTCGCAGCCTGATATAATAGTTGCAGGAAGCAAAAGCAGAAAAAGCAGGCGGCAGAGAACTTTTGGCAGAGATGGGGACGGGGTGACGCGGAGATGCGGGGATGCGGGGACGCGGAGATGCGGAGACACGGGGACGGGGAGACTGGTCATAGACAGGCCGGGGAGGGACGCGGGGACGCGGAGACGCGGGGACACGGGGACGCGGAGACTGGTTATAGACAGGCCAGGGAAGGACGCAGGGACACGGAGACGCGGAGATGCGGAGAGGCTGGGATGCGGAGACACAGGGACACGGAGACGCGGGGACACGGTGACTCGGAGACTGGTCATAGACAGGCCAGGGAAAGACGCGGTGACACGGGGACTGGTCATAGACAGGCCAGGGAAAGACGCGGTGACGTGGTGACATCTCCCCCTCACTCCTTCACGCGCTCTCCCCCTCATGTCCTTTTCCCCTCTTCAAAAGGCCGGGTAAGTATATTGCCATGTTCTCCCCGTTTGCAAGCGCGTTCGGGTTACCCCTTCACCACAGAGGCGGGGCATAGTCCGGACAGGAAGAGAACGGGGCATAGTCCTGTCAAGGAGAGAAAAGCTTTGTGAGACGGGATTTGCAGGATCTACAGGATTAACAGGAATGGCTATTTCTAAGTCCTGAGAATAAGGTGAAATATTTCTACGTTTCTGTTGATCTTGTTGGATTTTGGTATTCTCTCCTTGACCGGACTATGCCCCGCCTCTGTGGTGGATTTGAGCGGGTCGTGGTGAACGCCTGCCCGGTTACCGGCCTGAGAGGGCTTCGGATATTTTAGCCGCCTTCTTGACCTCCATGAGAGCAAGAATCGCTGCAGCCTCATCGGAGGTCATTGTGGCGATTATACCCATAACGAGTTTATCATCAAGGTTTTCCATCAGCTTTGCGGCTTCTTTTGGCTTCATGGTCCCGTAAATTTTGGCAAGGCCCCGGACTCTGGTATTCTGGGTTTCCTGCTTCTCAGTTCGAACGGATTGGACTTCCCTTTGAAGCGCCAGCAGGTCTTTGACTTTCTGCTCGATTTCCTTCTCTAATTTATCCAGGCGCTCTTCTTTCTCTTTAAGCTGTTCCTCCTTTTTGCGGATTTCGATCTCTTTTTGCTGAAAAGCGCTCAGGGACTCGGTTGTCGAGATCCCGGGCCTGCTTTTGGCCTTTGTCTCGACCGGCGCCGCATTTTCGGCTTCAGCTTTGGGCTTTTCGTCCTTTGCGATTGCTTCAGTAACCGCGCTGGTCCTTTCCGGCCCGGAGTCCAGCGCGCCTGTAACAGTGACGGCCAGCTTTATCACCAGGAGCGTCACGAGGGCGCAAAGCGTAACTGAAAGAACCCTGGAACCCGTTTTACCCGCTTTCATGATTCTCCTTTTCTGCCGGTCCGGTCCCGGCAAACGCTGAAGACGGCCACATCGTCCAGTTTCTTCTGTTCCTTGCGAGACTGAATCAGTCTGTACAATTCCTTGTCCCTTGTTTCTATACTTTCGAGTGTTTTGACGGATTTATCGCATTCGATCATGGCCTGCTTGCGTCTTTCGACCTCTATTGAAGCCTTTTCCAGCTCAATGTATGACGAAAGCAATTCACGTTCCAGAATACTCAGGTGTTCTTTGAAATGAAGATACCTGGCCGCCCTGATTCCATTTTTCTGCTCTTTTTCGAGCCGGTCGGATTCCAGGCGAATCATTTCACTAAGCCGATCGATGCCGGACTGTATTCGCATTCTGATGGAGACCGATGCCCCAAACGCCGCCCGCGCTTCTCGAAGCATGAAGTCCCGGTGTCTCAGCAAGGATTTGAGGCGAAATTTAAACGGCATGCTTTCCCGTCCTTCGCGAAGCAGTCGCGAGGCGATCGCGAGGCGGTCGCGTAGCGGTCGCGAGGCGATAGAACCAAAAGGAGTTATTTTATATGTTTACAGGTCATTGTTCACCGAAAAGCTCCTCCAGGGCCGCGAGGGATCCTTCTATGGAACAGCTTTCGATAACCGGCTGTATGAGAAATTCGTTTGCCTTTTCAATCATTTTGATTGCGTAATCGGTTTCCTGGTGAGAACCGCTGACGTAGGCGCCTATACGGATCATGTCTTCGCTGCTCTTATAGTCGGCAAGTATTCGAATAAACCTGGAAACCAATTCCTTGTGCCTGTCGGAAAGGAGCCGCTCCGTCAAACGGCTGACGCTTCTCAGCACCTCGATTGCCGGGAAATGCCTTTGCTGGGCCAAACCCCTGTCCAGGACAATGTGTCCGTCGAGGATGGCGCGCAGGGTGTCGGCCACAGGGTCTTCCATATCGTCGCCTTCGACCAGTACAGTATAAATGCCGGTTATGGATGCTGTGTCGAACCTGCCCGACCTCTCGAAAAGCCTCGGAAGCAGGCTGAATACGCTCGGAGTGTATCCCTTGGTAGTCGGGGGCTCACCTGCCGCCAGCCCTATCTCGCGCACAGCCATGGCGAGACGTGTGGCCGAATCCATCATGAACAGAACGTCTTTGCCCCGGTCCCTGAAAAATTCGGATACGGCGCAGGCAAGATGGGCACCCCGTATGCGAACGGTCGCAGGTTGGTCCGAAGTGGCCACTATGACTACCGAGCGCTTAATCCCTTCGGGGCCGAGGTCGTTTTGGAGAAATTCGTTAACTTCCCTGCCGCGCTCGCCAATCAGGGCGATCACGTTGACATCGGCGGCCGTGTATCTGGCCATCATGCCCAGCAGGGTGCTCTTACCGACCCCCGATCCTGCAAAAATGCCGATCCTCTGTCCCTTGCCTATGGGAAGAAGCGCGTTGACGCACCGTACCCCCAAGTCGAGTTGTTGTTCGATCAGAGGGCGTTTCAGGGGATTGGAGACCTTTCCGGCGAGCGGATAAGGTATGCCGGATGAAATAGGCATGCCATTGTCCAATGGCTGTCCGAGACCATCGAGCACTCGTCCCAGCATGGCCTCAGAGACCATTGCACTACTGGAGGCTTTGTGAACCTGCACCAGACTCCCCGGACGGACGCCGTTCATATGAGTCAGGGGACACAGTTTGATCCTGCTGGTTTCAAAACCGATCACTTCGGCCAGGATGGGATGAGGGGATTCCGAATGGACAATTCTGCAGATATCCCCTGTAGCCGCGCTGATGCCTTCGGCTTCGAGCAGGTTTCCGGTAAGCTGAACGATCTTGCCGTATTTTTCCCAGAGCTCGCAACTGTTCAGATCGGCAAATCCGGCGTCCCCCAGGTTCAGATAGTCGCCGGTGTTATGTGCGCTTTCATAACTATCCGATTTCATTGAGCGCCTCAAGCTGCTCTCCACCTGTTTCGGCCGTTGCGTTTTGCGAAGTGGCGCCGTCGAGAAGTTTCTTTTCCAGGTTTTCGAACAGGGTGGCAATAGAAGCGTCGAGGACCTGGACCGCGCTTTCGACCCGGCAGCCTCCGCGTTCCAGGTCCCTGTCGGCTTTCAGTACGAAGTGTTTTCCGTTAGCCCCCAGAGCCAGCTCGGCCCTTTTCTCCACTATCTCCAGGTCATTTGGGTTCAGATATATGCTAAGAGTGCCGTGCTCTTCGGCTTCTTCGATAAGGGCCCTCACGGTATCGGCCACTATTTCAGGGCAGGTTCGGATTTCCCTGTTCACGATCTGCCTGGCTATCCTGATGCTGGCCTGGATCATCCAATCCCGATAATCCATAAGTATCTTTGCCGGCAGGGCTTCCAGATTTTGCGCAATGCGCTCAAGCTGAGATTTGACCACCTGGACGGATTTTTGCCCATAGTCAAATCCGTCCTTTTCTCCCTGTGCGAATCCCAGGCTGTAAGCGTCTCTTTCAATCTGCTGGGTGTGGCGTTCGAGTTCGAGGAACTTTCTGCGGTAGAGGTCTTCGGAATGCATCTGTGGTTCAGGGGTTTGTGCTTGCTCTCGATCGGGCGACAAGATTGCTGCGCCCCCGCTGTAATCCTTTTGGATAAGGGGAAAACCAAAGGCGGCTATCACGGGTTCCAGGTTTTTTTTCAGCAGATTAGACAAATGATTCTCCGCCATCCTTGCCTGCCAGAAGGAGTTTGCCATCTTTTTCGAGCTTGCGGGCCACAGCGAGAATAGCCTGTTGTGCGCCCTCCACTTCGCTCAGGCGAGCAGGTCCCATCATCGAGATATCTTCCTCGAGCATCTGGGCAGCGCGCTGGGACAGGTTCTTGAATATCTTTGCCTTGAGGTCTTCGGAAGCCGTTTTGAGGGCCAGGGTGAGTTCTTCGTTGCGGATTTCCTTGAGCAGTTCGCGGATGCCAACGTCGTTGACATGCAGGAGGTCTTCGAAAACGAACATCATCTTTCTGACTTTCTCGGCCAGGTCCGTGTCCGCTTCCTCGAGGAACTGCAATATGCCGTCTCCAGTTCTACGGTCGCAGTGGTTGAGGATTTCAGCGACCACCGCGACGCCCCCGATCTGCTGACCCCGAGTTCCGATTGAGGTCAGCTCTTTTTCGAGCACTTCGTCCACTTCCTGGATCAACTCGGGGGGTACCGTCTCCAGGTTGGCGATTCTTGTGACGATTTCAAACTGAAGCTGCTCGGGAAGACATCCCAGCACCTGGCTGGCCTTCTGATGTCCCAGGTGGGAAATGATGATGGCAATGGTCTGCGGGTGCTCTCCTTTGATGAAGCCGGCAAGCAGTTTGGAATCGATGTCTTTGAGGTGTTTGAAAGGAATTCTGTGCTTTTCTTCATCTATTTTAGAAATGACCTCATTTGCCTGCTCGCTCCTCATTACGGAGGGCAGCAGATTGCGAATGAACTGGTCCCCGGCCACATTGATCCCGCCTTCCACTCTGAAAAGGGAGCTAAATTCCTGAAGCAGTTCATCGGAGGTTTCCTTTTTAACCCCCTGTATGCATGACATGTAAAGACTTAGTTCTTTGATCTCATCGGTCGAAAGCTTTTTGAGGATGACAGCCGACGCCTCTTCGCCCATGGCGAGCAGCGCCATTGCAGCTTTTTGAGGTCCGTTCATTTTGTTTGGGCTATTTGGCCTGGCCATGTTCCTAAACCTCGTCCCTCAGCCATTGTCTTATTATTTCCGTTGCCTTATCGGGATCGTGCTTTACCAGGGCGGTCGACTTCTTTCGGGGTGAGATTTGGTTCAGTGGTTTATCCAGAAGCAGGGCCGATATTTGCTCTTCAATAGAGGGGCCGGCGGCCGGGGCCGGGAGCTTTTTGATTTCGTCGGCCACCTGGCGGAATTTTCGCATGAACGGCCTTACCACGAAGAAAAGCACCAGTGCAACCAGACCGATATTGAAAAGCAACCTTTGCCAGCTTTTGAAAAGCTGCAGATACTTGTTCTCGGCCTTGACCATTTCGGAGCCGCCCATATCGGAGGCGAACGGAATATTGGAAACCGTTATCTGGTCCCCCCGCGTCTCATTGTACCCAACCGCTTTTTTGACCAACTCTTCCAGTGATTTCATCTCATCGGCCGGCCTTGCCGAGTATATCTGTTTGGGTTTCCCGTCGGTCCCCGGTTTGGTTTCATATTTCCCGTCCACGATTACCGCTACGGAAAGTTTCTTGATATTGCCGGGCATCTGGACGATTTGTCTGCTGGTTTTGTTTATTTCGTAGTTTACGACTTCACGCTGGCTGTTAAACTGCTTGGCAGGTTTTGCGCCATCAGCCTGGGGAGAATTCTGCAGAAGTTTTCCTTCGATGTTGATGGGGGTATCCGGGTTGCCTCTTGCGCCTCCCGCGTCCTTTCCTTCCGAGCTTTCCGTGGTCCTCTGCTGGCTCCTGATAACCGAGCTGTCCGGGTTGTATGTCTCCTCGGCGATCTGAATCTGGTTCAAATCCACGTCGAGCGCAACCCTGGCGAGCACCCGGTTAGGGCCCAGCACCCGTTCGAGCATGCCCTGGATCTTCTGGCGCATGTCTTCTTCCATGCGCTCCTTGCGTTCGATTTGGGAGTTGCTCAACTGGCCGGACTGTTCGTCCCGGTTTTTCTTGTACATGACCTTTCCGTCGTTGCTCATGACGGTAATTCGATCTTCTTCCAGACCCCTTACGGTAGCAGCGACCAGGTGAACTATGCCCTGCAGCTCCCTTTCATCTATTGCGGCCCCGGAACGCAGCTTGAGCACCACGGCGGCGCTGGGCGGCTTTTGGTCCTCCTTGAAGAGGCTGTCCTGGGGCAGGACCAGGTGGACCCTGCTCTCCAGCACCGGGCTCATACCATTTATGGTCCTGGCCAGCTCTCCCTGGAGCGCTCTTTGATAGTTGATTTTCTGGACAAATTCCGTGCTGCCCAACTTCTGCTGGTCGAAAATCTCGAACCCCATGCCCGCTCCTTTGGGAATTCCGTCAGAAGCAAGGGAAAGCCTGGTTTCATAGATTTGCTCCCTGGGCACTTCGATGCTGCCCTCCGAA
>JBEKQE010000211.1:0-7013 GCA_049520035.1 Syntrophobacteraceae bacterium
TCAAAAAAATCTGAAATCTATGCAAGACACGGCGCTAATCACACGCCAGAAAGCGAAAGCAGGGTTTGAATGCGACCTTGACATCGCCAACGCCGATGCAAATGTCGCAACGACCGAAGCGACGATTCCCGTGTTCGAGACCTCCGCGCAGCAGTCGATCTACGCGTTGAGCGTGCTGCTCGCCAGGCCTCCGGCCGACCTGCTCGAACAGTTGACGCCGACGGACAACATCCCCGGCGTACCGCCGCAGATTCCCGCCGGCCTGCCCTCTGACCTGTTGCGCCGCCGTCCCGACATCCGCCAGGCCGAGGCGCAACTGCACGCCGCCGCGGCACAGATCGGGGTCGCCACAGCGGACCTGTTCCCCAAGTTTTCGCTGACCGGCACGTTGAGCTGGCAGACCAACCTGCTGAATGCCTGGTGGGCTGCTGCAAGTCGAACGTATTCCTTCGGCCCGTCAGTGACCTGGCCGATTTTCCAGGGCGGCGAGATCGTATCCAATATCCGAGTGCAGGAAGCGTTGACCGATCAAGCCTTCATCACCTATCGCAAAACCGTGTTATGCGCATTCCAGGATGTGGAAAATGCGCTGATTGCATTTACCAAGGAGCAGGAGCACTACAAGTCTCTCAAAGACTCCGTTGCCGCCAACACTATCGCCGTTGACCTGTCGTTGAAACTCTACAAGGAGGGGCTGCTCGAATTCATTAACGTGCTCGTCGCCCAGCGCTCGCTCTTCGCCGCCGAAAACGCGCTGGTGCAGAGCAACTCCAACATCACCACCGATCTGATCGCCCTCTACAAAGCTTTGGGAGGCGGCTGGGAAACCAATCCCGCCAACGAGAAGTCAGCGACTTCTGCGACTGAGGATGCTGCGGCTGCGGCAAAGTAGCATCGAAGTTACATCTTATCGATCTTGGCTCCTCACCCCACCGCTCGGAAGGCGGGAAATCGGACCTCGGTCATCCGTCTATTTTGCGAGCTTCAAAGCCGGGACAAGACTGCCGGCCATTGGACTGCCAAGGCCTGTAATAAAGTCATAGCCTGCCAGCGCCGCAAAGTCTCCATTATATCCCGCTGTGATGTCACGATAATGGCCCTTTACATTATATCTGGCGCTGGACCCGGCCAGAGTGTAGAGCGCCTGGTGGCCGTCCGTTAAAGGTGCAAGCTTGGCTGCGGCGCGGAGCTGATCGGCAAGGGCCACGATAGCCGCCCAGCATTGCGCCGACACACTGGTGCCGCCCACAACATACCAGCCATTGACAGAATCATAAACCAACACGCCGGTATTGGGGTCGCCTAGAAAAGCCACATCCGGAACACAGCGCATTCCTCCTGTGAGGCCGAACGACGCCTGGTAAGCGGGCATGGGTTCGTACTGGCTGACGCCGCCGCCGGATCCCTCCCATGCCACTTCAGGGAACTTGAGCGTTCCGGTCCCTGGTTGAAGGTAAAGGGCCGTGCCGCCCGCAGCTACTACATTCGGGGACGCTGCCGGGTACTGGCCCCCGGACCCCGAGTCCCCGCTCGCTGTGATGAATACTGTTCCGGTGTTCTGAAAATAGCTGTCGTAACCGGCTTCATCGGAAAACTCATCGCCGCCCCAGCCCATGCTGACGACCTGGGCATGCAGAGTTTGCGCCGCATACTGGACAGCGTCAAACAAATCGTCGCCGCTGTTGGTTGGCGCGATCACGAGCGCGATTTTTGCGCTGGGGGCAAGCGCATGCACCCATTCAACATCGAGAGTGGTCTCCACGGCCCAGCCGGAATCGGAACTGGCAGGTAGCCCACCTGGGTAGTAGATCCGCAAATCTGCCTGCGGCAACTTGAGTGCATAGCAAAAGTGCAGCAGGTCATAGGTTATAGTGGGACTTCCATAAGCATCGACAATGGCGATCGTCTGTCCGGCGCCATTACCGCTTATCCCGTAAGCGGCTTTAATCCGGGAAGGGTAGTAACCGTAGCCGGTTATATAATCCGGCCGGTTATTCTTAACGGTACCCTGGCCTTTGATGTGCAGCTTCGGGGTCGCCACCCACCCCTCGGGGGCGCCGGGCAGATGTCCCGCCCATAAGCTGGATGCGCTCACCAGGAAGAGAGCGGTGAAAATAGCAATGACTGTCATCCTCATCGTTTCGCTCCTTGATTCCAATGCTTTGCACCGCTCATGACGCTCAGGCGTCAGACCGGTTTTATTTACTGACTGCCAGGGCCGGGACAAGAGTGCCGGCCATTGGAGAACCAAGACCGGTAATAAGGTCGTAACCTATCATTGCTGCATAATTTCCGTTGTATCCCCAGGTAATGTCCCGATAATAGCCTTTGCCATTATACCTGGCGCTGGACCCGGCCAGAGTGTAGAGGGCTTTGTGGCCGTCCGTCAGGGGTGCAAGCTTGGCGGCGGTGCGGAGCTGATCGGCAAGGGCTATGGTCGGCGCCCATGATTGCGCCGATAGACTGGTCCCGCCGGCTATCCACCAGCCAGGGGGAGTATAATTGCTGTCATATATCAGGACACCTGTATATGGGTCGCCTGCAAAAGCCACATCCGGGATGCAGCGTCTGGCGCTGCTGAAAATACCAAACGCGGTCTGGTAACCGGGCTTGGCCTCAAATTGACTGACACCGCCTCCGGACTGTTCCCAGGCAACCTCAGGGAACTTGAGCGTTCCGGTCCCAGGTTGAAGGTAAAGGGCCGTGCCGCCCGCAGCTACTACATTCGGGGAAGCGGCGGGATACTGCGCCCCGGACCCCGAGTCCCCGGTCGCGGCAATGAATACTGTTCCGATGTTTTGGAATACTCGGTCGTAATAGGCTTCACCAGAAAACTCATCGCCGCTCCAGCTCATGCTGACGACTTGGGCGTTCAGCGTCTGCCCCGCATACTGGACAGCGGTGAGTATGTCCGGAAACTTGTCGGTCGGCGCGATCACTAGATCGATTGTTGCGCCGGGCGCAAGGGCATGCACGGATTCGACATCCAGGCTCGTTTCAAAGCCCCAATCGGGATCGCTACAGGTTTTTCCGGGCATATAGGTTATATTCAAATTTGCGGACGGTAACTTAAATGCTGAGATAAACGCCGCCAGATCGGTGTCAATAGTCGGGCTCCCGCAGGCAACGACAATAGCGACCGTCTGTCCGGTTCCATCCGCCTTAAGACCGCTGAATCCATAGGCTTCGCTGATCTGGGAAGGCGTGTAACCCCCGCCGGTTATGAATTCCGGTCGAACATCCTCTGGGGCGATCCCGCCTTTGAGGACCCGATGCTGGGGGGTTGCCTTCCACCCTTCGGGCCCACCGGTCACTCGCTGTTGTTCCGGGACCGTCACCCATTCTTCATGAAGGGTTACATCCGCCCATGCCCCAGATGCCCCAATCGACAGCAAACCAGCGACAATGGCAATCAGAACTCTTTTCCCCATTATTTTTATCCTTCGTGTTAAGGGATAGGACCGAGGATGACGCCAGGAGACAGGACCGGCGGAGACGAGACAATCGCCGCCCGCCTGAAGGCAATATTCTAAGAGCTGAGCTGCGATTTTTAAACTGGTTGGGCCAATAAATATTGCGGAAAAAGGGCTAATCTTCCCGAGAGGACGCCTGCCCGTATTCGCACGGGCGCAAAAATTCCAGTTCTTCGGCAAGGGCCGGCCTCACCAGCACCACATTTACGCGGTAATAGAGGTCTTTTCCCGCCAGGGGATGATTGTAGTCGAGCGTAATGGTTGAATCGGTTTTTTCCTTGATAAGATAGCTGTACTGTGCCCCGGTCGCTTTGTTTTTGGCTATCGCCCACCTGCCGGGCTCCAGATCGCGGCCCTGGGGAAATTCGGAAAAAGCCATGGTCCGGACGAGGCTTTCGTCATGTTCGCCAAAGCCGTCACGGGCAGCGATCATCAGTTCCTTTTGCGCCCCCTGCTCAAGACCGATGAGTCCCTTTTCCAGGGCCGCGAGAATCTGGCCGTAACCGACAATGAAATTCATCGACGCCGGCGTGCTTTCCCCTTTTACCAACGATCCGTCATCGAGACGCAGACTGTATTCTATGACAACAAAGCTGTCTTTGGCTATTTGCATCGTTACCTCGAAAATTCGACTGTGATGGGAACAATCTAGAGTGTATAAGCCTTATAAGACTTATGTGGGTTCATAACCCAGTTGTTGGGCTTTTCGAACGTGTTCGTCGGCCTCCAGGTCTTTGCCCAATGCGCGAAGGGCGATCGCCAGGTTGAAGTGGGCCGAAGCAAACGAGCTGTCGGCCTCGATCATTTTCATCGAAAGTTCGGCAGAGGCTTCCGCCTGCCCTGCCTGAAGATATGCTGCGGCAAGCAGTTGGTAGGCCTTTGGGGAACCGGGCATGAGTTCGAGTGCTCTTTTTCCGTGCGCGATGGCTTTATCCGGCTCGCCGCCTCGAAGGTAGCCAAAAGCGAGATTGCTGTGAGCGGGGCCCAGGTCCGGATTTATTTCAAGCGCTTTCATGTTGGCCTCGATGCTTTTTGCCGGCTCGACCTCCGCGTACAGGCCGCCCAGGTTCACGTAAGCCTGGGCCAGATTCGGATCGCACTCGAGGGCCTGCTTGAATTCGGAAATGGCTTCAGCAATGAGACCCTTTTGGGTGTAGGCCAGTCCCAGATTGTAGTGCATAGTTGCAGAGTGGGGTTCGAAGGCAAGTCGTTCCTTCAAAAACTTGATATAGAGGTTAAGTTTGGCGTCTGTGTCATTGTGGGTATTTGCCATTGTGTTTTCTCTTTCTATGGAGTATATAAGCAAGGTTTGAGTAAAAAGAGGCGGAGAACCTTTAATTTCCGGCGGTTTCCCGCTGATGGATGCAGTCCGGATGCCTTTTTCCTACCTCGTGCAAGGTGGAAAACGTGATATTTTAACTCATACGCTCCTCGTTGGAAAGCTCTTAGCCGCTCAAATACCTGTGACCGCGCCTGTGCCTTTTCGCCCAATGCTGTGATAGTGTTGAAATATCGGGATTTTCTTGTTGACAAAGGGTTACCACGGAGTTAACTGGCGAGAAGTGTTAATTCTTGCGAGCCTTCAGGCTCGGGCAAATTTCGACCTTAAGTGGGGGTTGAGAAGGTTATCCCCCCTTTATATTCAAAGCTGAAGCCACAGGAGAAAAACGCATGAGCGAAGATGTGAAAGAGAGGATTCTGGACTATGTAAAACATCAGAAGAAGAGCAAACTTTATTTCAACGACCTTTGCAAGGCCGTTCCCGAAATCAAGATGATGCAGGCAAAAAAGTTCGTAAACGAACTGGTCAGCGAAGGGAAACTGAAGTACTGGTCGAGCGGCAGCACGACTATGTACATGCTTCCCAGTGAAGGCGATGTGGCAAAAGAAGAAAAGGGAATGAACTAACCCTGCTTTCCCCCAACCTGCCGATGAGTTATTCCCATTGGGTATTTGCACGAAGACCGGAACTTGCGATATTTCAGCGAAGCACAAATACGCACTGTGAAAGGGAGGTGAAAAGAGGTAACGGACCGATTCCGTGGCAAATCATGTACGAGTGAAAGTTAAAGAGAAACACTAACGGAGGTAAACGAATGGCACTGAAACATGCAACCCCTATGCTTGACGAACTCGATAAAGGCCCATGGCCGAGCTTCGTAAGTGATGTGAAGAGAATGGCGGCCAAAGGCAACCGCATGTGCGAGGATTGGCTGGGCCTGATGGAGATGTCCTACAAGGACAAGGAAGGCCACTGGAAACACGGAGGTATCGTTGGGGTCCTCGGATACGGCGGGGGGGTTATCGGCCGCTATTGCGACCGGCCGGACCTTTTCCCCAGCGTTGCGCATTTCCACACGATGCGCGTCAACCAGCCTGCGAGCAAGTACTACGACACGAAAGTCCTGCGCAAGATTTGCGATATGTGGGACAAACGAGGCAGCGGGCTGACCAATATGCACGGTTCAACGGGAGACATCATTTTGCTGGGTACGACTACCGATCAGCTCGAGCCTGTTTTCTATGAGCTGACCCATGAACTCGACATGGACCTCGGCGGATCGGGCTCGAACATGAGGACCCCCGAGGGCTGTCTTGGAATGTCCCGTTGCGAATGGTCCTGCATCAACACCCAGGACATCATCTACGACATTACGCAGGAATTCCAGGACGCTTTGCATCGGCCGATGTTCCCCTATAAGTTCAAGTTCAAGTCGTCAGGCTGCCCGAATGACTGCGTTTCGGCTATCGCGCGTTCCGACTGCTCGATTATCGGGACCTGGCGCGACGATATCCGTATCGACCAGGCAGCGGTCAAGGCCTATGCAGGCGGCGAGCTTGTCCCCCATGCCGGAGCCGGCGGCATGCGCACGGATTTCGACATCAAGGCCGAAGTAATCGACCTTTGCCCCACCCGGTGCATGGAATATGACGGCAAATCGCTCAAGATCTACAGCGAGGACTGCATTCGCTGCATGCACTGTATTCGTGTAATGCCGCGGGCCCTTCGGCCGGGTCTTGATCGGGGCGCAACGATTCTCGTGGGCGCAAAAGCACCCATTCTCGACGGCGCACAGCTTTCGAGCGTTGTTATTCCGTTTATGAAGATGGAGTCACCCTACACGGAGTTCAAGGGATTCGTTGAAAAAATGTGGGATTGGTGGATGGAGGAAGGCAAGAACCGTGAACGCCTTGGCGAGACCATTCAGCGCCTCAGTCTGCGAGAATTTCTCAAGGTGTGCGAGCTCGAACCCGATCCGCGCATGGTGAATACCCCGAGGTTCAACCCTTACATTTTCTACGATCCGGCGGCAGTTCCCGGTGGCTGGGAGCATGATGGCGCTGCGTACCGTCAACGGCATCAAGCTTAGGAGGTCTAAAAGATGGTTTTTGATCCAAATAATCTGATGAAAGACCGTATTACCGATATTGGTCCCCCGAAATATGACAAGCACTTCCCGCCCGTTATCAAGGAGAATTTCGGCAAGTGGAAATACCACGAAATCCTGGAGCCGGGCGTTTTAATGCACGTCTCTGAAT
>JBEKQE010000212.1:0-6966 GCA_049520035.1 Syntrophobacteraceae bacterium
GGCGTAGTAGCGATAATTGTGGTAGTCGATAAGTTTGCGAAGATCTTCAATTCTTGCGAGAATATCTCCTTTATCGATCATCTGGCCCATCCGTTTTTCGTCACCCGCTACACCCGGCAAATAGTCAACAATATTGATTCTATAACTTTTTTTCGTGATTTATGGAATGCGGGGTCTCTAAATCCATGCACCCATTTGAGATCCGAAAGGTCGTCCGAAACCACCAGAACTACGGCAAGATGGACCCCTCGAAACCTCGATACTGAAAAAAGAGCGGAGGTTTCCATATCGACCGACAAAACGCCCTGCGACTGGAAGGTTTTTACTTTGGAACAGGTCTCGCGAAACGGCGCATCGGTTGTCCAGACGGTCCCCTCGTGGATTGCCTGCCCCGTTGAGCCCAGAGCTGATTTCAGTGAATTGAACAACTCTGAAGATGGAGCACACACAACCCCGGGATAGTGACCGGAAGTCCCTTCCTCGGAAATTGCCCCTGAAGGAAGGACGATGTCGCCGATTCGCACGTCATTGCGCAGAGAGCCGCACCAGCCCGCCGCGATAAATTTCCTTGCCCCAAGGGCGATCATCCGTTCGAGAACGAGAACCGTCTGAGGAGCGCCCAGCATCGGACCGGCAAGAGCGACGCGCGCCCCTTCGTAGGCCCCGGTGAAAACCTCGGAAAGATAAAGCTTATGCGAGTGCCTGAGTGGTTGTGAGAAGCAGGCCGAAAATGAAGCCAGGTCTTCCGGACTGAAAACCAGGATTGCAAGGTTGGGCAGGCTTTCTTCATGTCTGCCCCTCCTCGGTTCTATCACGCATGAGTGTTCTTCAGCAGGCATATGAGAGGTCGGCTTGTCAAAGGTGATTTCCAAAAGACTCGGCAGGCTATTTTACTGCGGCTTGCAACGGATTTCCAGCGGGATTGATTGATTTTGACCTCCATCCACTCATGTGATATTTGAAAAGCCGCGGGATTTTTGTGCCACCGCCCTGCACGGAGCAATCCCCGATGGACAAAACCACGCAATACTGTCGGGCAGAGACTGACCATGGCGGATTTGTTTGCGGAAGTCGCTATAATGGGAACAGCCCTCAATAAGGGTCTTCATTACTCGATTCCCAGCCGCCTTGCCGCAAAGGTGCAGCCCGGGAGCAGGGTTTCGGTCGAACTGGGTAAGAGGAAAGCGGCCGGGATCGTCCTGTGCGTTGTGAATTCCCTTCCGGAGCTGCCAGACACAATAAAGATCCGTCCAATCCGGGACACGATCGATGAACTGCCGGCTACGCCGCCTGACCTTCTCAAGTTATGCCTCTGGGTATCTGACTATTATTTTTATCCGCTTGGCCAAGTATTGGATCTGGTAATTCCGTTTGGTGGGTTCGAGCCTATCGGGTCGGCACGGAACGGCCCCGTTAGAAAGTTCGTTCGCCTGATCGATTGTCAAGCCTGCGAAAGCCTTAAATCCGAAAAATCAAAGGAAATCGTTCGACTGCTTCGTTTGGCAGGCGGTACGGCCTGCTTGCGGGACTTGCGCAAATTGTGTGAGAACCCGGATTATTCGCTAAAAAAGCTCATCAGGGACGGCATAATCGCAGTCGAAGAGTCGCAGACAAGGCAGTGTACTGACTATCCCGCCTCTTCTAAAGCTGGGACTGTGAGCTCCCTTTTGTGCAAAGGGGGGCAGGAGGGATTTTCGAACCTTTGCGCTCTGGAATTGACCGAGGATCAGGGCGCCGCCCTCGATCAAACAGCTTCTTTCATGGACAATCCCCGTTTCCAGCCCTTCGTCTTATATGGAGTCACCGGTAGCGGGAAAACGGAAATCTACCTTCGTTTGGTGGAAAAGGCTGTTCAATGCGGGAATGGGTCCCTCGTACTGGTGCCTGAGATCGGGATCAGCGCGCAAATGGAGTCGATCTTCCGGGAACGATTCGGCGCCGGGCTTGCCGTGTGGCACAGCGCTCTGCCGGAGAGGGAGCGCAAGCGCGCATGGGCGGACATTCGGTCGGGCAGGAAGAAAATAGTGCTGGGGGCAAGGTCTGCCGTTTTCACGCCCGTTCAGGACCTGAAGCTGATCATAGTGGACGAGGAGCACGACACATCCTACAAGCAGGAAGACCACCTGCGCTACAATGCAAGAGATGTGGCCCTGATGAGGGGAAAGATCGTGGGCGCGCCCGTGGTCATGGGGTCAGCCACCCCGTCGATTCAAACGGTACACGGATGCGCTGAAAAACGGTATCGCTCGATTCTGCTTCCAAGCCGGGTGATGAACAAGCCTCTGCCGGAGTTCGAGGTTGTGGATATGAAACGGGAGGGCGTACGGCATGGAATTTTTTCGTTCAAGCTTAGGGAGGCGATCGGCGAGACGATTCGCAGCGGGCGGCAGGCGCTCCTTTTTTTGAACAGAAGAGGCTATGCAAAGTACTTTCTTTGCAACGCGTGCGGTCAGGCGCTCCAGTGCGCGTCGTGCAGCGTAACTCTTACCTACCATAAGAAAGATGACCGGCTCCGCTGCCATTACTGCGGCTGGGAGACGTCTCTGCCCGGGAGGTGTCCGGTTTGCGCCCACGCTGCGTTATTTCCGCATGGATTCGGCACCGAGAAGGTGGAAAAGGAGGTAAGAAGACTTTTCCCCGATGCCCGTGTGGTGAGAATGGACCGGGATACAATGAACAGCCACGACCGGCTGCTAAGCGCGCTGGATGCCGTGCGCTCGGGGAAAGCCGATCTTTTGCTCGGTACGCAGATGGTGGCAAAAGGCCATGATTTTCCTAATATAACGCTTGTAGGCATAATCAACGCCGACGCCGGTCTTCAGGCGCCGGATTTCCGGGCCGGAGAAGTCCTGGTTCAGCTTCTCATACAGGTTGCTGGCCGCGCTGGACGCGGAGAAGAACCTGGGCGGGTCATCCTGCAAACCTACAATGCATCGCATTTTACCATTGAATCGGCACTAAAGCTTGACTATGAGGGTTTCTGCCGGGAAGAGCTAAGGTCGCGGGAAATCCTTCAATATCCACCGTTTACCCGCCTGCTTAAGATGCTGGTCACTTCGGCAAGTGAGCAATCGGCCCGCGACGGGGCTCGCCTGCTTGCCGTGGTTTGCCGTGAAAAGGCAGACTGCTTCAAGAATACGGGAAAAAGCGTTGCCGTTCTGGGCCCATCGCCCGCAGCCTACGTGAAGCTCAGGAACAGGTTCAGGTGGCATCTGTTCATAAAGACCTGGACAAGCTCGGATATGCAGAGCTTCACTGAGTGCGTGCTCGAATCCATCAAAGGCGATCCTTCCTTCCGGTCCGTGCAGATCACTGTGGATCGCGATCCGGCTACCGAGATGTGAGACGGATTTATGCCGGACATAATCCTCATACAGCCCCCAATCGGGGATTTCTATTTAACGGCAAAAAGGACCATCCCTTACGGGCTTGCCTGTATCGCCTCGCCGCTCTTACGAGAAGGCTACTCGGTCGAAATCCTCGACGCGCTTGCTTCAACCAGGTCAAAAAGGGTGGGGCTTCCGGCCGAAATGTCGTACCTTCAAGATTTTTATTCAGGGCCGGATATTTCCCCTTTTTCCATGTTTCATGATTTCAGGCGCTTCGGACTTGGTTGGGAGGTCATCGGTGAGAGGGTCCAAGGCTCAGGCGCATTCCTGGTGGGAATATCGTCTCTTTTTACGGCATACAGCGCTGAGGCGGTGCGGACCGCAGAAGTGGTAAAACACCGGTGTCCGGAGGCTGTGACTGTGCTTGGCGGCCATCATCCGACCGAGATGCCCGAAGAGGTGTTGAGGTGGCATGATTGTGTAGATTTCATTATCCGAGGCGATGGTGAGGCTTCCATGGCTCTTCTGGCCGGGGCAATTCACGGTGCGACCTCGGTCGAATCTGTCCCGGGGATAGGGTTTCGAACCACTGGTGGAAAGCTTTTCATAAGACCGCCCGCCGTTTTGGCGGACCTTGACGATGTTCCCCTTCCGGCAATTGATCTGATCGACAATAACTTCTACCGGCGCAGAAAAAGGCCAAGCGCGGTGATTGTAGCGGGCAGAGGCTGCCCGCTCGCTTGCAGCTACTGCTCAATCGGATGTTCCTCGTGGCGCGGTTTCCGCATGAAGAGCGTGCCCAGGGTCATCGAAGAAATGAAACGTGCGGTCTTCGGCATCGGGGCGTGTTTCATAGATTTCGAAGATGAAAACATTTCGTACGTGCGGGAATGGTTTCTCGATCTCCTTCATGAAATAGAGTTGCAGTTTCGGGGCTGCGGTCTGGAATTGAGGGCCATGAACGGCCTTTTTCCTCCCACCCTGGATGAGGAAGTGGTTTGCGCGATGAAGGCCGCCGGTTTTACCGCTCTTAATCTTTCGCTTTGTACGATCTGCCGCGAACAGCTAAAAAAATTCAGACGCCCCGATGTGCGCCAGGAGTTTGAAAGATCTCTGCTGTACGCTGAAAAATATGGGATCGAGGTGGTTGCATACATCATTGTGGGCGCGCCGGGACAAGACCCTCGAGACTCTGTGGCTGACCTGGTCTACCTGGCCGGTAAGACTGCGATTGCAGGAGTATCCGTTTTCTATCCGGCCCCTGGTAGCGCCGATTTCGAAAAATGCGGAGCACAAAATCTGCTCCCTCCAGCGCTCTCTCAATTGCGCTCAACGGCCCTGCCAATTTGCGAGGCAACTACCAGGAAAGATTCGATAACACTGCTGAGACTGGCTAGAAGCCTCAATTTTTTTAAATCGCTTGACTCAGCGGACAGGCAGGATGTTCTGAATCTTGCCAAAGAGCATGCGGCGCAAACGGTTCCGGCCAAAATACCGGCGCCGAAGGCGCCCTGCAGCGTCCAGACTCATGCCGCCAGAAGGCGTGCGATCGGCAAAACGCTGTTGGGTATTTTTTTGCGGGATGGAGTAATCTACGGTGTAAGCCCGGAAGGGCATCTGTTTCGCCACCGGACATCCGATGCACTTTGCCTGGAATTCAGAAGCGGCCTGCTGAAACTTTCTTCGTAGAGTCAGGGCCTTCGATGGAATGAATACGAGCGGGCAGACGAGAAGTTCTACGAGTCCGGTCTTGACTCATGGCTCCCTGCTCCTTACATGCACTTCTTGAGCAGTTCACGCAGCAAATCTGCAATTTACTCAACTACAGGGAGACCGATCATGGAAAGAACCGTGACTATGCACGGAAACCCGCTCACGCTGGTTGGAACCGCATTGAAGGTGGGTGATAAAGCCCCGGATTTCAACGTGGTGGATAACAGTCTCGCCAAGACCGGACTTGCTTCCTATAAGGGCAAGGTAGTGGTCATTTCGGCAGTGCCCTCTCTGGACACTCCCGTCTGTGACGTCGAAACGCGCCGCTTCAACGTGGAAGCGGGGAAAATGGGGGATGATGTGGCAGTACTCACCATCAGCATGGATCTTCCCTTTGCCCAGAAAAGGTGGTGCGGCGCCGCGGGGGTCTCTCATGTGACGACCTTGTCCGACTACATGGACGCAAATTTCGGTTTGGCCTACGGAGTACTGATCAGGGATCTCCGTCTGCTGGCGAGGGCCGTTTTCGTGATCGACAGAAACAATACTATCAGGCATATCGAGATAGTAAGCGAAATCACGAAGGAACCCGACTACGAGGCTTGCCTGGAAGCGGTTGGGGCTTGCCTGAAGTAGCCGGGGGTCTTCTCTCCCAGCCAGGCTGATTCATTTTCGCTGAAGAAACTACAGATATTAAAAGGACAAAATATCATCACGCCCCTGCGCCTGCTCCGTCAAGCATCTGTCGTCCCTTCTCCAGGAACCAGTTTCCGGTGTCTACATAGTAGAATTTCAGGTCGGCCAGCAGAATGTGATGCTCTCTTTCTTCCGCAATCATGCGCTGCAGGAATTCGCGCTCAATGGGGTCGGTGGCCTGTTTGAGTTGCTTTTCAAAATACTCAATGGTCGCGTTCTCGAGCTTGATGCCTGTCTCAATGGCAGCGACGTCATCAAGACAGGCGTTGGGGACCTTTCCGCGCACCGCAGCAACCTTCCTGAGAAGCACCTTTTTAGCCTCCGTATCAAAATTATGAAAACGGCAGGCGTCTGCGGATACTTTTCCCTTCTGTAACTCTTCATAAACCTCTTGGATCTGCTTCAGGTGATCTGCTTCCGAATCCTTGAGCATCCTGAAGGTTTCTATTCCCACCTGATCGGGACAGGTTTTCATGGCATTTTCATACAATGCCCGCTTACTTTCTTTCATTTCCATGGCAGTACAGAACGTATCGAGTGTTTTCCTTTGTTCTTTAGTCATGTTGGCCTCCTTCAACGGTTTGAGTTTCCGGGCATTCCATCATCTCCAGCAGCTTAACGCGTATATAATGATTGCCATCAGGCGTGTCCAGGTGTATGGGTCACTAGTCTGGCCTCAGCAAATCCCGCGCATTTTGCCCAACCGGTCGGAGGCCGGCTCGTTGTCGAGATTCTCCAGTTCATCGAGATTCAACCGTAAATGATGCCCTGGAGGAACCGTTCGCCGGAATCAGAAAGGAGCAGCAGCCCGGAACCGAGCACGTTTTCCTGTTCGCCGGGGGCGAACATAAACTGATTTGACACGGTTACGGGACCTAAAATCCGCATTAACTCCAAAATCAATTACAAAAGGAGGATTTATGGTTTCAAAGATCCTTGTGCCGACAGATGGTTCAAAGACAGCTCTAAAGGCAGTCAGGTATGCGGTTGACCTTGCAAGACAGTTAAATGCCTCGATAGTTGTCATGAGCGTTATTGATAATCGCTCGTTTATAGCCCAGACAGTGTCTGCCGTGGATACTCCAACGCATGTAATAGAGCCTATCGAAGATTATCTGCGCGAAGCTGCCAAACAGTATGCTGGAGAGATAGAGAAGCTGTGTGATAAAAGTGGCGTCCAATCAGAGACTGTTATAATGACAGGGCACCATGTTGAGAATATTGTGAA
>JBEKQE010000213.1:0-6959 GCA_049520035.1 Syntrophobacteraceae bacterium
TTTCCGGGTTCTCTTCCCTGAGGGAAATAGCGGACTGGATCGAATGCGTACAACAGACACGGGAGCAATAGTTGCGGTCAGGCTCTCTTGAACCGACGCACTGGATGAACACGAAATTGCGGCTTTTTTTTATCCGTTCGTCGCCTACCGCGTGCAGCTTGTCAAATTCGAGGGTTGTGAAAATATTCTGCGAAAGGCCATAACCATATTCGGCGGGCTTAAAGGGCTGACCGCCCAAGGCCAATATGGTCACGCCGTGATCGACGGTTATGCTGCCCGTTGGCCTTTGGATCGTGGACCGGAAGCGGCCGACATATCCTTCCGCGTGTATGACGGTCGATTTGAGGTGTACGGTTATGAGGTTGTGTTCCCTCACCCTGGAGGCGAGCATTTCCATGTAGGAAGGTATGTTTTCGCCTTTCCATGTCTTGAAGAGATGACGCGCGACTCCACCCAGATGGGCAGCCTTTTCCACCAGATCCACGGGAAAACCTTGATCGGCAAGCGCCAGGGCTGCCGTCACGCCCGCCAGGCCGCCGCCGATTACAAGGGCCTGGGGAGTAATGCGCACCGAGACCGGCGGTACGGACTGCAACAGCTCCGCCTTCGCCACAGCCATCCGCACGAGGTCTTTAGCCTTGCGGGTAGCTTGCTGGGGTTGAGCCGCATGGACCCAGGCAAGCTGGTTGCGGATATTGGTCATCTCAAACAGGCATTCGTTGAGCCCTGATGCCCTGAGCGTTTCCCGAAAAAGCGGTTCATGGGTTCGGGGCGTGCACGCGGCGACTACAACTCTGTTGAGATTTTCCTCCAGTATGCGCTTGCGAATCAGTTCCTGCGAATCCTGGGAACAGGCAAAAAGGGGCTTTTCAACGAAGACGACGTTTCGAAGCGATTGAGCATACCGCGCCACTTCGTGTACGTTTACGACCTCAGCAATGTTTGACCCGCAGTTGCACACAAAGACACCGATCCGAGGCGCCTCGCCGGATACATTTCGCTCCGGTGGAAACCACCTCTGCCTGGACATGCTGTATCGTACGTCCGAGAGCGGGATGGCTGCTGCTGTGGCTGCGGCTGAGGCTTCTATGACCGAAAGAGGAATATCCATCGGCCCCACAAACGCACCACATGCGAAGATTCCAGGCCGGGATGTCGAAACAGGCGAAAAACAGGAGGTAGCAGCAAAGCCTTCGGGGGTCAGCTCGATTCCGGTCCTCTTTGCAAGCGCGGCTGCCTCAAAGGGCGGTTCAATTCCCACGGACAGCACAACCAGGTCGAAATCCTCATTTATCTGCTTGCCGTTATCGGCAACAAAGCGCAGATTGATGTCGTCTCCGGAGCCTCCAGGTTCGACCGCATGGACGCGGCATCTCTGAAAACTGACCCCCCTCGCTTTCGCCCGGTCAAAGAAGCGCTCGAAATCTTTCCCATGTGTCCGGACATCCATGTGGAAGATTGTGACGCCCATAGATCGGTTGTGATCCATTGCAAGTATCGCCTGTTTGATGGCGTACATGCAACAGACGGCTGAACAGTAGTCCCTGCAAAGCTCATTTTGATCCCTGCTGCCGATGCACTGGAGGAAAGCCATTTTCATCACCGGCTTGCCGTCTGAGGGACGCAGCAGATGCCCGGCCGTCGGTCCGGCCACCGCCAGATAGCGTTCCAGTTCCATTGCCGTTATGACATTGGGAAATCTCCCGTACCCCCACGCTGAGAGTCCGGAGGGATCGAACGGGCGGTATCCGGGGGATAGGATTATGGAGCCGACTCTTACCGAGATTTCCTTTTCGAAGTCGCTATACAGAACAGCGCCGCACGGACATACCTTTTCGCACTCCCTGCACCTGCCGCCCCTCATTTTGTTACAGGCCACCGGATCGATCTGGTATTTAAGGGGAACCGCCTGAGGATACTTTACGAAAATCGCCTTTCGGGTATTTATCTTCTGGTTGAATTCGTCCTTTGTCTCACGGGGACATCTCTCTGCGCACTTGCCGCATGCGATGCATTTGTCCACGTCCACGTACCGGGGATGCTGGCGCAAGTGCACGGTGAAATTCCCCGGCTCGCCTTCGACGCCGTCCAGCTCGGTCAACGTCATCAGTTGTATATTCAAGTGCCGACCGCACTCGACCAGCTTGGGCGACAGAATTCACATTGCGCAGTCGGTTGTCGGAAAGGTCTTGTCCACCTGGGCCATAGCGCCGCCTATTGCGCCGGTCCGCTCGATCAGATAGACGTAATAGCCGCTGTTTGCAAGGTCCAGAGCGGCCTGAATCCCGGCGATGCCGCCTCCGACGACCATTACACTTCCTATTGTCTCTTCGAAATCAGCCATCAGATCTCACGCCCCCTCCCGGCGGACGGGGCCCTTCCCCGGTTGCCGGGCAACACAAGAGAATCAGCCACCAGTTCCCAGATGTATTTCACATCAACCTTGAGATCGTACTCCCTGCGAAGGCATTTCATTATCTGGTCACGGCAATTGTGACAGGCAGTAATTACCAGCCCCGCCCTGGAAGCTTCGATCTGGCGCGACTTGAAACGGCCGTGAAAGACCCGTTCCTCTTTGAAGGGCATCGCCCAGCCACCACCCCCCGCCCCGCAGCAGTAGTTTTCCGCGCCTGTCGGGTAGATATCTACAAAACGCGGCGCGCATTTTCTTATAATCGAGCGGGCCTCTTCGAAATAGCCGTGACCGAACATCTTGAGAGACTTGCGTCCGTAGTGGCACGGATCGGTATAAGTGGTAACCTTTCGGTGGCGCGAGGGATCGACCTGAATGCGTCCTTCGTTGAGATAGCTCATCAGAAGGTCGAAAACAGTCGTCACCCTGAAATTCTTCATGTCTTCCTTGAACCAGCGCTCCAACCCGTACCGGGTGGCATAGTAAGCGTGTCCTCAGTCGGGCAGCAGAAGCGTTTTGCACTCCAGCGCATACATGTTCCGGACTATGTGGCCGACAATTTCCCTGAGAGAATCATCATCGCCCGTAAAATATGCCCAGTTTACCCCCTCCCAGTTTTCCGATGGAATTGTCCAGGATTCGCCTGCGGCGTAAAAAATCTTCCACCAATATTTCATATCATCCGGCTCGGCGAAGGGTTCTTTGGAATTAACCGTCACGAGCAGGTTCGCCCCCTTTCTGTCTATGGGGGATGTAAAACCCGGATAACCCTCCTCGGCCATTTCCGTCGACAACTCTTCAACAATGGCGACGAAATCCCCTCTCGGAATGCCCAGGTTGTTTCCCCTGGCGAGGCACATAAGAACGCCCTTGTGCAGTGGGCCCGGGACCCTTGACCTGTCGCGAAGACCCCTGATCCGATGAACCAGGGCGACTATGTCAACATTCTCCGGGCAGGCCCTTTCGCATTTGCCGCACATTGTGCACTTCCAGGGCCACTGCGAATCAAGGATGTCCTGCTCAAGACCGAGCACGGCCATGCGCACCATCTTGCGGGGGTCCATGCCATCAACACCCGATATGGGACATGCGCTGGCGCAACTGCCGCAGGTCACGCAGGCGCTTCCCGGGGGAGGCTCCTCGAACAGCTTTCCCAACGGATTTCCAAGCCGGCGCACGTTCAGTTCGTGCGACCCCATTTCCCGGCTCATTAGCGGCGCACCGCGAACATATTTGAGCTTGAGGCCCGAGCGATCGATCCCGAATTCCTGGCAAATCCTTCCAAAATCGGTCTCGGAGAGCAAGTATCGCTTTCCGGACATGCAGCGCGCCGGAAGCCTTCCGCTGCTTATCCAGTTACGGATCGTGTTCCTGTGCACTCCGAGCTGATCCGCCAGTTGGCCAATCCGGATAACTATCACTTCAACTCCTCCAAGACCATTGAGGTTTCTTCGATCTGGCGAAGCAACCATTCGCAGGCTCCCGGAACAACCGCTTTCACCGAATCCGAGAGACCCTGCAGGATTTTGTCCGGCATTTTCTCCGCCTGAACGGCCAGCACCCGTATTTTGACCCCTGCCCCGTTCTGAAGATCGTTCAGCAGGTTGATCGAAGGAAACATATGCAGCGAGAAATCGTTGACCTTCTTCGGCGCTATTTGACCGATCTCTATTTCGAATATCTCGCCGGGCCGCTTTCCCGATTCGAAAGCCGCGTCCACAATGAAGATAACTTTGGGCCTGTGGGTCATGAGCATGAGGTCAAAGAGAATCTCACGGATACCGGCGCCAACATCGAAGGCCGCCACGCCGGGCGGCAGATCGAAATTCGCCACCAGATGGTCGATTACCGCGGGGCCAAAGCCGTCATCCCCGATAAGAATATTTCCGCAGCCGAATATGAGAACAGGTTGGGTAAAAAGGTCCTGAATTGTCCCAGTGTGATTTCCGGTCCCTGATTCGCCGCCTGTAATCTGCGAGTTCCGAATGGAGACCGGAGTTCGAAGATCAGAGCGCCTCGTGGAACGCCGTAATCGCCCTGCGATATCCGACATCCGTCTTCGGTCCTCCGTCCACCAAATTGCACATGTGCAAAATGTGCATTTTCTTCCAAATATGCCGCAAATGAGAAAGAGTCAACTTTTTTCTTGCCTTTTTCTTTCACAAATACCTGGCGAGTAGAAAAATATATGTATTTCAGGAGCTTGCGATACCTGCAAAGAGGGAACACGAAGTCTGTTTTCGTCTCGGCAAACCGGCTGGTTGTGCAAAAAAAGGACGGTTTCCCGCTCGTTAAGGGTTGAGCCAATTTTCAGGCATTATGAGAATCCGCCGGGACTCAAACCGGTTCCGGCGAAATTTCATGTTTGAAGTCAAAGAGGTCCGCCTTATTTCTTCATCCAGCTTTTGTGGGTTCATTAATAAATTTTGAATTTTTCGTTTACAATAAACGCTGCCCGGGGTTGCCTGGCATAGCTCTATTCCGCTCCCCACAGGCATCAACGGTCATTTGATTATTATTGCCGCTTGTATGTGAAGACGAGCTATAAACAACTTTTCTCTAACCTTTGAAGTTTTAAAATTGCCCAAAACAATCCAAATAAGTTCGACGCTTGCTCAGGAGGACGGTTATGAACGTAGCCTTAGAAGTAGCGTCAAAAAGGGTAAGTCATCTGGCTTTGGGTGGTTGGGACAAGACCGTCCCTGCGTCTCAGCTCGAATTTCTGGACTTTGACAGTTTAGTGGTGGAAGATGCCGCCTACAGGATGCTGCCGTCCGCCAAACGACTCATTTCAAAACGCTTTCGGGTCCCGTCCGGGTATCTTGAACGGTGCCCCGGTGATTTACAGGCGAGGAACCTTAACGACTGGCTCGCCCACCTGGGTGATACTCCTATCTTCTGTCGTTTTAGAGATGAAAAGATTCGAGCCTTTTTTTCACCTGTGTATAAGCCAATCAATAACACCGAGATCATGGCCCGCATAACGGCGGCCTATCCTCCTGAAACCAGCGTGGAACTCAGGTTGAGCAATGAAATGATGATGCTCAATATCCCGGACTATCAACAAGCCTTCGACATCAAGGGCGACAATATTGCGCCCGGCATTAATTTCTCCAACTCGGAAGTAGGTGTGGCGGCTTACTCTTGCGGAATATTTTATCAGCGTCTCGCCCGCCCTAACGGGCTTATCGCCACTGACGCTGTCGCCGTAAGAACTCGCCACATCAAAAATAATGCGCTGGACGGCTTCAGGACAACCCTGGAAAAGGCGCTCAGGCTCGCACTCCATAATCATTCGGACAAAATAAATATCTCCCTCCAAAGAAAAGTGAGAAATCCAAAGGCCGGCATCGTTTCTTTTGGTAAGCGGTTCCACCTCTCAAATCATGCTATCCGGTCCGTTCAGCGTTCATGGGAAGAAGAACCCGGCCATTCCCTCTGGCATATCATCCAGGCATTTGCCCGTTTAGCCGGAGGGGAGTATCTGGCAATCGAAAAAGCCTATCGTCTACAAAGGATCGCAGGCCGGATTCTTGCCAATGTAACGTGAGCTGGTATTTCTATTTTTTCAATCTCTTCTGCTCTTAAGAATGAAAGATCCAAAGTCAGCGACAATAAATTAAACCGCTGGTTGTCTTTTGCCGATCTCTCAATTGAACCCTGCTGAGCGCTTTAATGTCCTCTACCCGGCTGGAGGATGAGCAAAGCTGCGGAGAGGCTGTTGAGCCGGCAACGGAAAACGCGGCGGTCCATTTAATCAAGCATTTTGATTTTGCTGCAATGCACTCAAATGCACACCCCTGATTCTTACGGAGCCTAGATGAATATGCAGAGCCATCCCACAAGGGTTCTTCTCTTCGGTGATGATGAGGATGACTACATGGTCGTCCGGGACCTGCTCTCAGATATCTCCTCCATGGAATTCATCCTCAAGTGGGTTTCAGACTACAGGGCTGCGCTGGATGCAATCCTTTCCGGTGAGTTCGATGTCTGGCTGCTGGACTACCGGCTTAAGGGGCGAATTGGGCTGGAACTCATGCAAGAGGCCCTAAGCCGTGGCGCCATGACTCCGATTGTTTTTCTCACCGGCCAGGGAGGCCACGATCTGGATCCTGAGGCCATGAGTAATGGGGCTGCCGACTACCTTACTAATGACGAGCTGAGCGCCACCCTTCTAGAGAGCGCCATCCAGCATGCGATGAAACGGCAAGCGAAGAGAGTGGAGCTGATTAAGGCCAAAAGGGTGATCCAGGCGCTGAGCGAGTGTAATCATGCAGTGATCCGCATCAAAGATGAGGTGGAGTTGCTGCGCGCGATCTGTCGCATTGTGGTGGATGTGGGCGGCTACAAGATGGCGTGGGTGGGGTATGCCGAAGAGGACCGGGACCAGAGTGTAACGCCTGTTGCTCAGTACGGCTATGATGAAGACTATCTTGAGACGGTTAAAGTCACATGGAAAGATGCCGAGAGGGGAAGAGGCCCTACGGGCACTTGCATCCGCACTGGCTTTCCCGGCATCATTCGTTCTATTGGCAATCAAGCGGAG
>JBEKQE010000214.1:0-6892 GCA_049520035.1 Syntrophobacteraceae bacterium
TCGCCCTGACAGTGGCCAGCACCCGGCTCGTGCTCCTGCATGGACACGAAGGGACAAAGGCTGCCGGACTGGTCATCCATGCATTCGGCAGTTTCGTTGTGGGCGGCAATTATGTAGTCGGCCTGGTCATATTCATAATCCTGGTGATCGTAAATTTCATGGTGATCACCAAGGGCACGGAGCGCATCTCCGAGGTAGCGGCCCGATTTACTTTGGATGCCATGCCCGGGAAACAGATGAGCATCGACGCCGATCTCAACACGGGGCTGATCGACGACCGCGAAGCGCGCAGGCGGCGCGAGCAGATCCGCCAGGAGGCCGATTTCTACGGCACCATGGACGGGGCGAGCAAGTTTGTCCGCGGGGACGCCATAGCAGGCATCCTTATTACGCTCGTAAACATTTTCGGCGGCCTCGCCATAGGAGTTCTTCAAAACGGAATGCCCATATCAGAGGCATTCCAGGTCTATACCCTGCTTACGATTGGCGATGGACTGGTTGCGCAGGTCCCCGCCCTGATAATTTCTTCCTCCGCAGGCATCCTGGTGAGCCGCGCCGCCTCGGAAATGGGCATGGGCGCAGCTTTTGGCAAGCAGTTCAGCGTACATCCCAGGCCATTGTCGATCACCGGCGCGATGCTCTATTTTCTGAGTATTGTTCCAAGCTTCCCGGCGATTCCGCTGATTCTGGTCGGTACGGTCATGTTCGTTCTTGCCGCACGTGTGGCGCGGAAAGGCAAAGGGGAGCATGGTAAAGAGGAGATCGCGGCGCCAGATGGCGCAAAATCCCAGGAAGGTTCAGCCCTTCCGCCTCCACTTGATATTCTTGAACTGGAACTAGGCTATGGGCTTATTCCTCTGGTCGATGAATCCCAGAGCGGAGACCTGCTGCCGCGGATCAAAGCTATACGGCAGCAACTCGCTCTCGAATACGGGATTCTCGTCCCGGCATTGCACGTGAGGGACAACCTTCAGTTGAAACCCGCCGATTACAGGTTGCTTCTCAAAGGCAACCCGGTCGGAAAGGGTGAAATAATGGTCGGGCATTACCTGGCCCTTAGCGCCGGCGAAAGCAGCGTAGAGATAAAGGGTGTCCCGACCAGGGACCCGGCATTCGACCTGCCGGCCGTGTGGATCCCGGAAAACAGGCGGGAGGAGGCCTCGAGGGCCGGCTACACAGTGATAGATCCCTCGACCGTTGTGGCCACTCATCTGACCGAGCTGTTCAAAAAATACGCAGACCAGATGCTGACCCGCCAGACGGTGCAGCAGTTGCTCGACAACCTTGCGCTCCAGCAGCCAAAGTTGGTTGATGAACTTGTTCCCAACCTGCTCTCGCCGGGAGTCATTCAAAAGGTGCTTCAGAATCTTATCCGGGAGGGAGTCACTATTCGAGATCTGCAATCGATTTGTGAGACTCTGGCCGATTACGGGGCGACCACCAAGGACCCGGATATTCTAACGGAATATGTCCGTCAGGTCCTGGCACGTACCATCACACGTCCCTATGTGACCGAAGATCAAAAATTCCCGGTCTTGTCGCTCCAGCAGTCCCTGGAGGAAAAACTCACACGCGGAATCCAGAAGTCGGAGCACGGCAGCTTTCTTAGCCTCGACCCAGGATTCCTCCAGCAGTTTCTCCAGGCGACCAGCGACGAGGTTAAGCGCTCGGTCAGCCTTGGGTATCACCCTGTCCTGCTCTGCTCGCCTGCAATAAGGCGCCACCTGAGAAAGCTCCTTGAGCGCTTTTTACCGGATGTGGCGGTGATTAGTCACAATGAATTGAGCAATTCCCTTGAAATCCGTTCGATCGGCATAATCAGGATGGACTATGCAGGTTAAGACCTTCAATGCCTCTACCATGGAAAAGGCGCTGTTCCTGGTCAAAAAGGATCTCGGACCGGACGCTATTATCCTGAGCAGCAGGAAGGGGGAATCGGGGTTCGAAGTGAGCGCCGCTCTAGAGCAACAGCCCGCCCCTGCCTCCGGGAAGCCAGAGAACGCGGATGTGTCAGCCGAAATGCTAAACGGTATTCAGGAGATAAAGAGCTTCCTCTCGCTCCTTATCTCTTCGAAGGACCAGTTGGCGCAGCTCCAGGCAAACCAGCCTGTGGCTGAGCTTTATCACTCGCTTCTTGTTCGTGGTCTAGACGAAAAGCAGGTTTTTATTCTTCTGAGCAAGGCGGTATCGGACTTTGATGGTGATCCGGTCGACCGGCGCCAGATATATAACGCCTTCTGCAAGCGGTTCGTTGCGAAAATCAGTTGCGCCAGGCCATTCAGAACAATCTCCAGTTCGAGCGGTCCGGCCGTTTTCACTTTTCTGGGACCTACGGGGGTCGGAAAAACGACGACTCTCGCCAAACTGGCGGCTTATCTCAAGATAAAGCGCCAGATCGGGCTGGGAATCATTTCGCTCGATACGTACCGCATTGGCGCGGTAGATCAACTTCAGACTTACGCCAGCATCCTGGAAGTTCCCTTCAGCGTGGCCCAGAGCAAGACAGAACTAACGAGTGTGCTCGATGATTTCAGGCATTGCGACGCCGTCCTAATCGATACCACAGGCAGGAACTATCTAAACCGCGAGCATGTGCGGCACCTGCACTCGGTGTTCGATAGCGCTCAGAGATTGAGCCATTTTCTCGTCCTAAGCGCTACAGCCAAGGACGAAGACCTCAAGCAGACAATTGTTCATTTTCGAGAAATGAATATCAGCAGTCTCATCTTCACAAAACTCGACGAGACGTTTCACCACGGGTGCATTCTCAACCAGTTGCTGCGGTTCAATTACCCGATCTCCTACATGGGTACGGGACAAAGGGTACCGGAAGATATCGAACCTGCCACCCAGAAGCGGCTGCTTTCGTTCTTGCTCCCGGCTGGGAATCAGGCTGCATAAAAGGGGGAAAAGATGGATCAGGCGGTAGGGCTCAGAAAAAAGGGAAACAACGAAATTCAAATGGACAGCCCCGTTTCCACGGCCATATCGGCGTTCCAAAAGCCGGTCAGGGTGATGGCGGTCAGCAGTGGAAAGGGCGGGGTCGGGAAGAGCAACATAGTGATCAATCTTTCGGTGGCCTTGGATCGCCTGGGGCTCTGTACGCTGATAATGGACGCCGACCTGGGACTGGCCAATATCGATGTCCTTCTCGGGCTTACTCCAAAGTACAACATGAGTCATGTGTTGAGCGGACAAAAACGGCTCGAGGAGGTTCTTGTAGATGGTCCGGGCAGTGTGAAGATCATGCCTGCCAGCTCTGGCGTGCAGGAACTCACCAGGCTCACGGATGATCAAAAGCTGATGTTTCTCGAATTGCTCGACGGTCTGGAGACCGACATCGATGTGCTGCTCATAGACACCGGTGCGGGCATCTCGGATACCGTCCTCTATTTCAACCTGGCGGCCCACGAAAGAATCATCGTAGTAACGCCGGAACCGACTTCACTCACCGATGCATACGCTCTGATAAAAGTGCTCTATTCCAGGCACGGCGAACGTCATTTTCGAATCCTTGTCAACTTGGCCGCAGACGAATCCATGGGGAAATTCGTTTTCGCAAAACTGAGCAAGGTCGCAGATCACTTTCTGGATGGACTCTCGCTCGACTACCTTGGAACGATTCCCCACGATACGTCGGTAACCAGATCGGTGCTGCAGCAAAGAGCTTTACTCGAGGCTTTTCCCGAAGCTCCAGCGTCGAAGGCGTTCCTGCAGATCGCCAAGACTATCTGCAGGACCCGTCCCAACGTTAATCAAGGTACGATCCAGTTTTTCTGGAAACGGCTTCTCAACGTTTAGGAAAAAGGGATGATCCATATGGAACAGACCGCCCATACGGCTCGAAAAAATCCTTATGGCAACCAGCAGAGGGCAGAATCATTTGTAGCCCAGAGTGAAAGGGACAAGGCTGTAATGGACCACAGCGATCTCGTCAGGTATATCGCTTTCAGGCTCATTTCGCGGTTGCCGGACCACATTGCCGTAGAAGACCTCATGAGCGCAGGGGCTCTGGGGTTGATAGACGCCATCGAGAAATACGACTCCAGCCAGGGCATTCCATTCGAGTATTACGCAAAGATCCGCATAAAAGGGGCTATGCTCGATGAGATCCGCTCTATGGACTGGGTGCCCAGGTCGCTGAGGCAGAAGAGCAGTCTTCTGGAGAAAGCCTGCATAACCCTGGAACAAAGGTTAGGGCGTGATCCCACCGAAGAGGAGACCGCATCGGAGCTGAACCTGGACATGGATGGATTTCATAGGTTCCTGGATGAAATAAAGGGCATCTCTTTTTTGCCCGAAAATATCCATGACTTCGTCCGTGAAAACAGGGAATCCCACATGTTCTGCTCTGGCTCAGAGGAGCTCTTCGATGCAACCTACAGGGAAGAAATCCGCATTCATCTGGCCGAAGCCATTGCCGGTCTTGCCGAAAAAGAGCAGCTTGTGTTGTCGCTCTATTATTATGAAGAGCTGACCATGAAGGAAATAGGCGCGGCCCTGGGGTATACAGAGTCGAGAATCTCGCAGATTCATACCAAGGCGGTGTTGAAGCTTAAGACAAGGCTGGCCAGAAAACTCAAAGCTGACGATCTGCCAGGATTTGTCCAGGGTGAACTTCGACCGCTTCAGCCCAACCGCGCTCATCTCCAGCAGGTCTGCCTGAGCAAATAGGCAACGGGGGCCCGTAGGAAAGGCCGGCAGATGGAACTCAAACGGAAAATACTTGGCGAGGACGCAAAGGCTGAGGCTCAAGCAAAACACGAGAGCAGTCGGGCCAAAGAGGGTGTTTCTGAGCTTCAGGTTCGGGAAGAGCCGAAAAAACCGGTGCTTACCGAGGACGAGACGATCTCGGGGAATAAAGCAACTGAAGCCAGGGCTGATGATACCCGTCATGACGACGCAAATTTGGGCCGGAAGCTAAGCCGGTTCAGAAAGGTTCTCCTGTTGGGCTCTGCCGCATTGTGCCTGTTTTTGGCGTCCGCCGGTTTTCTTTTAATCAAGTTCAAAGCAGATATCGTACTTTTTGCCAACAGTTTGCAAAGACTCGAGCCCGTAACCAGTATATTGCGTCCCATCCCCATGCCCGACTACCGGGAGATGCTCGATTTTCTGCTCGTTTACGAAGTTGAAGGTCAAAAGATGATTACCGCCATCAGAATGGAAATCGGATACCAGAGTCCGATGCGCTATCAAAACTTCAAAGAACAGAACGTGGCTTTCCGTGATACTGTTTATTCCTTCCTGCTAAAGCAGAACCTGTCCGGAAACTCGGTAAAATCCTGGCATTGGGTTTTGGAGAAAGATCTTGTCGATTGTCTGAGGGTGAAACTGCCGCAGAGTTATCCGGACAAAATCCTTTTAACCCAGGTCGAAAACCTCTGAAAGGGTCCCTATGGAATTCATCTCAAAGCTCTTTGAAAGTCAGGTCTCCTTAAACACCATGTTCCAGATTGGCGTCGATGTGATAATCCTGGGGCTGCTTGGGGTGATCCTGACTGTGAAAAAGCTCCGAATCTCGAAAAAAGATGAAGCGGTAATGAAATCCTTTGAAAAGATAGTGGAGGAAACGGCGTTAATATCTCAGAGGTTTGAAAGCAATCTTGAAAAAAGGCAGGACTTGCTCCAGCAAATAACAGCCAAGCTTGACCAGCGCATCCATGAAGCAGAGAGCCTGTGTACCCGGCTCGAGCAGCTTTCCCAGATAAACACCGACAAACTTGCGGTTCAGCATTCCTCAAGTGCTGGTCAGCGCTCCCAGGGGGGCGACCAGCAGAAGGTGCTCTTCCTTGCCAGAAAGGGACTGGATGCCTCTGAAATAGCTAAAAGCCTTAAAAGGCCGGTGGGAGAAGTCGAACTAATCCTGAACCTGCAGAAAATAGCTTCTTAAACAAATTATAACGATTTTGGCAATTTAGGCGCTTAAGCGCCACTTTAAAAACAACATGTTGGCAGAAAGCGCCAAGTTCAAGCCGCGGGACCAAGTGTTTCAAATGTGCGAAACATCTCGGATCGCAGGTTATCGTAATGCCTCTCGACAGGGTGAATATTTTTGGGTGGACGACCCACTCTTCTTTTGGCTGTGCCTGCCAATACAAGCTTGATCACTTTCTCGCGCAGAATGAATAAACCTGCCAGGGTTCGGATACCGTGAGCAGCGGGAAGATAGCGGCGGGTTTGGTGTACCCGTTCTACAAGGCCCTTGCCGCGGAATTTATTGAGATCGTAGGATGCCTGTCTATGGGTATAGGTCTGCGCGTGAGTTCCCATTAATTCATTGATTTTTTCGGCCGGTTCGCGGCAGGTAAACCCACCGGGTTTGGGCGACAAGGCCAAAAGGCCTTCAGTGAGTATACGAAGTCCGGGGTTCTGCAAATCTACTCCGGCCAAACGTCTGGAACCACGTTGCGTGGGTTGATGGAGACTATCAAAAACATTTTCATCCACATAACCCAAGTCAGCGGCGAAGACCACGTTGAGAAAGTCGATCACCATCTTCCGGAGCCTATCCAGCATGATCGAGAGTTTCTCGAGCAGCTTTCCACAGCGCAGGTCTTTGACATTGTGCACGATGGCTTCAATGCGCAGTACTCGCTCCCCCTTGTCATACATCTTCAGGGTGAGATGTCCGAAGTGAACCTTGAATACGGTGAGGTCGAAGGCCGATTCTTCGATCACTCGTTGAAAGCAAGGCGGCGCGCTCCCATTGCGAGTGCGATATGCGGGACGATGCTCCCAGCCCAAAATGGTCGTCCTTAACCGCGTGACGTACCAGGCCTCCCGCGAACGCCCCGTCTCTGGTCATGGACAGTGATCATAGACAGGTCAGGAATGGAGAGCGTCGAGAATGGCGGCGGTCGGCCTGCCCGCTACGCGCTCGCACGACGCAGAG
>JBEKQE010000215.1:0-6761 GCA_049520035.1 Syntrophobacteraceae bacterium
TGCTGTATGGCGCGAAGTTCTTTGGGGTCCAGGACCTTGCCGGCGGCCAGTTTCTTGAGGGAAGCGATTTTTTCCGAGGGAAGAATGTTTGCATTCGGAAACTCAAGAAAGGTCACAGCAACCGAGCACCTGAGAGTGCATGCTCCGCAGTGCATGCAGGCGTCCAGTTCCAGCATCTGGCGGGTTGCCACGTTGGCGGGCGCCCCCTGACCGTCCATTACAGCATTCACCATCAGGCTCAAAGGAGTGGTAAAAATATGGAACATCTTGCTGAAGGGAAGGTAAGCCAGAAAAAAGAGTGCTGCAAGATAGTGTACCCACGTGAGAAAAAACGGGGTCCCCGCTCCGTCCAGGGCCGATGCGACCGGTCTCATTGGAATGGAGACTGCGTACCCCACAAAACCCCACTGTGCGCTGGAATGACATTGAGCACAGTTTATTTGGTGGGCGCTTTTGCCCTTTGCAAGAGTAGCCTTATCGAAAGGACCTCTGAGTCCGGAAAAAACAAGTCCGAAATTTTCCACCCAGTAGGATTCCAGGGCTTGCAGTTCTTGTTCGTCCGCCTGGCCCGCGTATTCTTCAGCCATTCTCTGAAAAGTGGATTGGGAGGTAATCTTGGTTGCCTCCAGCAAAAAACCCGAAAGCACGATAGCGCCGACCATCACCATCGCGGTAATGTCCATGCGGCTTGTCATCGGGCGGTGGGTCTGCTTGATAAAGCGCCGGTAAATCGCAAGCGCGACCCCGATAACAATCAGCCCGCCACCGGCATCTCTGATAAATAGGAATGGGTTCAGAGTTGAGGCGTATTCGGGATAAAGATGAGCAACCACCTTGTTATCGAGCACATGGAGAAAGAAAAGCATTGCAAAGCCGCCGTAGATGCACATGTGCGCGAACCATCGCAGCAAATCTTCCTTCAAGACATGCAACTGGAAAATCACATCCACGAAGAAAGTCCTGATGAGCGTCAGTACTTTTCCGCTGAAGAAAGTAAGAACGATTCCCTTCATGGCTGCGGCGATCCTGCGGGAGACTCGCAAATCCGCCTTTTCCGGCCCGACGGAATACCTGAACCATGCCGAAACCTTGATGATCATCCCGGCCCCAAAGACTGCCAGGGCTACAAGGAGCACTATGTTGTGAAACATGAAAGACTGGCCTCTTCTATTTGGTTTTTACAAAGAAAGTCACCCCGGACTTCAACCGCGCGGATAATATCAGGAGAATGGAACGTAAGCAAGCAACTATATGCAAATTTTCACATTAAATTAGCATTTTGTCCAAACTTCAATCTCATTGGGGAGGCTCCCCCTCCTCGCATGGTAGACTCATAAACAACCCTGTGCGATAATAATCTGGTCTTAATCTGGTCATTCCTATTACCGCCTTTTGGCGGAAGATCCGCTTACCGGCTTTAGCCCATGGCCGTCAACTTTAGCGGATGTGTCGGGGCAGTCTCTTCACCCTGCTGCGCTCTCTCTTCGTGCCACTTTTGTGTTCTTCGTGGTTGGCTGGGGCTGTCCTTATCACGAAGACCACGAAGCACGAAGAAAATGAAATGGATTTGGAGGATCAAAAAAATTGAAAGCGCATAGGCCGGCGCAATCTCTTCACCCCGCTACGTTTGCTCTTCGTGAATCCTTCACTCCGCTGCGCTCCCTCTTCGTGATTGATCAAGGCCATCGTTATCACGAAGAGGAGTGAAGGACACGAAGAAAGGGTGCTGCAGACGAATGTTTTGCCTGCCACCTCTTAAGTTGACGGCCATGGGCCGGAAGCTGGTCATTCAATTTACCGCCTGATTGCTAAAGCGCCCCTTTTGATGAAGGTATTCCGCTGCGGCGGGGATCGAATGATACGGCCATGCTCAGCGCTCGGGCAAATGCCTTGAATGCCGCCTCGAGCATGTGATGAGTGTTGACGCCGTAAAAAACCTGGATATGCAGGGTGACTCCCCCGTTCTGGCAAAAGGCCCTGAAGAACTCGGGGGCAAGTTGGGTTTCAAATTCCCCGGCCCGGTCGGCCATCGGCGGGGTATCATAGACCAGGAACGGACGGTTTGACAGATCCAGGCTGACTGAAGCAAGCGCTTCATCCATTGGGACCGTAAAATGCCCGTAGCGGACGATGGCTTTCCGTTCGCCCAGCGCTTTCGAGAGCGCCAGGCCCAGACAGATGCCGATGTCTTCGACCGTGTGGTGGGCGTCGACTTTCAGGTCGCCGGTTGCCTCAATCTTGAGGTCGAAGAGCCCGTGGACGGCGAAAAGGGTCAGCATGTGATCAAGAAAGGGGACCCCCGTATTCAGCTCGGCGCTGCCGGTCCCGTCAAGTGCAATTTCTGCGGAAATTTGAGTTTCTTTGGTGCTTCTTGCCACAGCGCCGGTTCGTTGGACGGCCATAATAGACCCTGCCTCTCCGGTTAGTCTCCATCCGGAAACTCCGGATAAGAGACTGGCACATTATAACGTGCATTATTTCACACAGTTTCCGGTTAGTGTTAAACCTCATCACAGGCCCACACAATACATTCTAATCCAGAAAATTCAAGAAATTCATTTATCAGGAAATAGTGCGGAGGGATGAAGCCAGCGCCGGCGCCAGGTTGGACGGGCAGGGACCGGGCACAGTCCCGCAACGCGCTGACACGACAGCTCCGAAAGGGTCTACCGGCAATCTGCGCCGAGAGCCGCATTCGGCAAGATGATAACATTTGGTTTCGGGCACGGCGGTTCCTGGATCATCAGTAATCGTCAACCTCGGATTACAATCTTCCCTGGCGGCGATGCACGAATCTGAGGTAGATGCGATAGTCCCCGGATTCGACCCCACGGGGGATCTTTTGGCCTTCCGGGACCAGAAGCGTTATGACGCGCCCGGAAGTCGTGCTGCCCGAATCAGAGGTTTCCCTTCTGTCCCTGATTTCCAAAAGCCTTGCCTCCACCGAAAGTAGTTCGCCCTCCGGCCTGTATGGGGCCGCCGGGCCAATTTGAACTGTCTCGCCTATTACGATCCTCATGGCCTGCTCCTATGTTAAGGTTCTGATAGAGCTATCGGCCGGATCAGGCGTCTACATTAAAATAAATAATTTATACACCTCAAGTGTATAGAAAGTCCGTTTGGCTGTGAACGCCCGGGCAGTCCTTTATGCCTGCTTTATTCCTTCCGCTTTGGCAACTTTTGCCCAAGTATCGCGAAGCGTGACCGTGCGGTCAAATACCATTTTGCCCGGTGTGGAATCCGGATCGACGCAAAAGTATCCCAGCCGCTCAAACTGATACCGGCTTCCTGCGAGCGCTCCGGCAAGGCTTGGCTCCAGTTTGGCCGATTCGATCACTTCCAGAGAATCGGGATTTATGAAGTCCTTAAACGTCAATCCCTTTTCTTCTGAGGGGTCGGCCCGATTTAGCAGCTTGTCGTAGAGCCGGACTTCGGCGTCCATCGCATGAGCGGCGGAAACCCAGTGGAGAGTCGCTTTGACTTTGCGGCCGTCCGGGGGCGAATCTCCTCCCCGGGTGGCAGGGTCATAAGTGCAGCGCAGCTCGACCACCTCGCCCTTTTCGTCCTTGATAACATCGGCGCACTTTATGAAATAGGCATAGCGAAGCCTCACCTCACGTCCTGGGGAGAGCCGGAAGAACTGCTTGGGCGGGTTTTCCATAAAATCATCGCGCTCGATATAAATAACCCTGGAGAAGGGAACCTTCCGGGTACCGGCGGAAGCATCTTCCGGGTTGTTTATCGCCTCGAGTTGCTCGACCTGGTGTTCAGGGTAGTTTTCGATAACTACCTTCAGCGGCCGCAGAACTCCCATGACACGCCGGGATCTCAGGTTCAAATCTTCCCGGACGCAGTATTCCAGCAGGCCGTAGTCAACCAGGCTCTCGCGTTTGCCTACTCCGATCCGTTCGCAGAAGTTTCGGATCGCCTCGGGTGTGTATCCGCGCCGCCTCATGCCCGCAAGGGTCGGCATCCTCGGGTCGTCCCATCCGCTCACATAGTGTTCCTGAACGAGCTGGAGGAGCTTGCGCTTGCTCATGACTGTGTAGCTCAGGTTCAGGCGCGCAAATTCGATCTGCTGAGGATGGCAGGGAGCGTCCAGGTTGTTCAGATACCAGTCGTAGAGGGCCCTGTGGTCCTCATACTCCATCGTGCAGATGGAATGGGTGATCCCCTCGAGCGAGTCCGATTGGCCGTGCGCGTAGTCATACATCGGGTAGATGCACCATTTATCGCCGGTGCGCCAGTGCGCCATATGACGGATGCGGTACATCACCGGGTCTCGCAGGTTCAGGTTCGGGGAAGCCATATCGATTTTTGCCCGAAGCACGTACTCCCCGTCAGCAAACTCACCCGCGCGCATTCGCTTGAAAAGGTCCAGGTTTTCAGCGACCGGCCGGTTCCTGAACGGGCTTTGCTTTCCCGCCTCGGTGAGCGTCCCCCGGTATTCGCGCACCTCATCTGCCCCCAGGCTGTCCACGTATGCCTTGCCGGCCTCTATAAGGTCGATTGCCCACTCGTATAACTGCTCGAAGTAATCGGATGCATGGTAGAAGCGGTCGTCCCAGTCGAACCCTAGCCAACGAACGTCATTCATAATCGAATCGACGTATTCGACTTCCTCTTTCCCGGGATTGGTATCATCGAACCGGAAATTGCAAAGCCCCCCGAACTCGGCTGCAAGTCCGAAATTGAGGCATATGGATTTAGCGTGCCCGATGTGCAGATAACCGTTTGGTTCGGGCGGAAAGCGGGTCAGGACCTTTCCCCCGTTTTTTCCGCTCTTTACATCATCGGTGATTATGTTGCGAATAAAATTGGGCGGGACCTTTGTTTCTAGGCCGTTCATCTTAATTTTCTCCGAAAGATTCTAGATTCTCGATGCCGATGCCAGGTTTAGTCCATCTGGATGAACCGGCTTACCTGCCTGTTGACGCTGGCGTAAATTTCCTCGTCCGTCCCGAAAATATCCACGATGCACTTATGGTCGATAAGCTTTTCCACAATGTAAGCCGTAACGAACAGGCTCACGAAATTGGGGCGGGGAACAAGGGTCCGAAGGTTAGCCGTCTGGTACTGGATTTCGAATTCCTCCAAATCAAGGATCTTTTGGAGGGCCAATTGAATCTGGTCCTGCAGGTCCCCCTTACTGATGGTCTCGATCAGACGTTCTTCGATCAGCTTCATCGAAATCCTATCGGCCAGCTCGTCAATATTGTGCCGAAGCTGATTCATGGCGTGATACCGCTGGGACTCTTTCTGATGATCCAGTTTCGATATCACCGCGGATTCTCTTACGTTCGGCCTGTATTCTCTTCCCACGCCATTTCCTTTCATTTTGTTTGAACCGGACTTATGGCTCTGCACGCCCGTATGACTGCCGGTTGATTATCGCAGCCAGATATCCGGCCCCGAAACCATTGTCTATGTTTACAACGCTAACGCCCGGAGAACAAGAATTAAGCATCCCCAGCAGGGCCGCGACACCGCCAAAACTCGCCCCATATCCCACACTGGTCGGAACGGCAATCACCGGCCCCTTGACCAGACCTGCCACAACGCCGGGCAGGGCGCCTTCCATCCCGGCGACCACGATGTAAACGCTGCCTTTGCGCAACTCCTCCCACGCGCTGAGCAACCGGTGGATCCCCGCGATTCCCACATCGTAGTTACGCTTCACCTTATTCCCCATAAACTCGGCAGTAAGCGCCGCCTCTTCGGCAACATCCATATCGGAGGACCCGGCACAGATTACATGAATCGTTCCTTGCGGAAGAGGTTCGGCGGACTCCTCCTGTTTGAGGGTGAGAGATCGAGCCTGCGGGTGGTATTCCATTGGGCCGATCAGGGCGATAATCGCCTGAGCCTTTTGCTTATCCACCCTCGTAATAAGTATGTTGCTGCCGAATTTTATCATGGCTTGGGCAATTTCAGCGATCTGATCCGCCGTTTTGCCTTCCCCGTAGATGACCTCGGCAAACCCGCGGCGCAGGCAGCGATGGTGGTCCACCTTGGCGAAACAAAGATCCTCGAACGGCAGCTTCTCAAGGTATTCGAGCACTTCATGCATACTCTTGCCGCCATCTTTGAACGCCAGAAGAATTTGCTCGATCTTCTCCATATCAGTCTGCTTTCGGCAAAGATTCCAGAATCAAATCAAAAGGATATTCTTCAGGCCCCTCGGGAAAACCTTCCCATAGGGCGCCTTCGGTTCCACATGGAGACACGAAGGCCCCTTCCGACCGGGCGCGCAAAAGGTCGTCTAAAAGTATATTCGTTTTTTCTTCCGGGATTGTCATGTTATAAGTCTTTCCGGCAAAAGCCATTTTGTACCATCAGCTTACATCCGGGCAAGGGTAATCGCAACGCCTGAGAACACGGAGTTTTCAAAAATAATGAGAGCACCGCACCGATTCTTCAAAACTCCGCCAGTTTCCGTAAATATACTGTTAATGAATTGTTGAGAAAATGTATAAAACCATTCCACCAGAACAGCATCATCCCACTTTTCACAGAAATCGTCAATGGATTGTTAACTGGTATCTACTTAAAATTCAACCGGTTAACAAACTTTTTGACAATAGCCGGACCCCTTATTAATATTGTGAATCTTTATTATGTAAAAAAACAAAAACAATAAAAACATCGAATCGAGGGATACCATGAAATTCCAGGTGGAAAAGGCAAGCCTTGTCCAGGTCCTCCAAAGAATCCAGAGCGCTACCGAAAAAAAAACCACGATGCCCATCTTGAATAACTGC
>JBEKQE010000216.1:0-6662 GCA_049520035.1 Syntrophobacteraceae bacterium
AAATCTATGGATTGGTTTCTCAGTTGAGGCGCTCATCCGTTTCAGTCGCAAGTAACATAGCCGAAGGCGCCGCCAGGGGTACCGATAAAGAATTCATGCACTTTCTCTACATTACCCTGGGGTCTATAGCCGAGATCGAGACTCAGTATATTCTATCTAAAGAACTTCAACTCACAGTGGGTTCCGCGAAAGTCGAGGAAGGCGTAGACAGATTAGGAAGAATGACAATGGGCTTGATTAAGCATCTGAGGAGCAAGGAAACAGTGAAAAGCCAGCGGTGAGATTCATATTCACGATTCACGATTCACGACTTTGAGGAGAGCAGATGCCCGAGCGAGAAAGAGTCTCACCACATATGCCGGCCGACGAAATCCTTGATTTCCTGCGCCACACTCCGGGGGTTTTTCTGACCAATAACGAGCGAGATGTTTCGCAGTCGGATTTCAAGTGCCGGATCATGCCGCAGACCACCCTCAAGGCCGCTCCCTATCGAGACGCGACGGGGTATTTCGGTTTTGAGATATTGGGCGGGGCCACCGTTCATCTCGACCTGATGAAAAGGCAGATAAACCCGTTCGAGAAGCTGCGGCTGGTCCGCAAGGCCATGCCCAACACGCTTATCCAGGGCCTCTGCCGGGGAAGAAATTTATTCGGCTACAGGCCATACCCGGATAACGTGATCGAAATGACAGTGAGGCTTTTCTCCAAATATATCGACATCTGGAGGATGTACGATTTTTTGAACCACATCCCGAACCTTGTCGTCGCGGCAAACGCAGTCAAGGAGGCCGGCAAGGTCCTTATGCCCTGTCTTTGTTTCAGCACAGGGGTCGGGCATACGGATGATTTCTATGTTCAGAAGGCCGAAGAGGTCCTGTCTCTTCTTGGCGAAAATATTATCCTGTGCATCAAGAACCATTCCGCCCTTGGTTCGCCCGCGCGTATCGCGCAGCTTGTGCGCGCCATTCGAGAAAGGTTTCCGGACCTTCTCATCGCCTACCACGGCCACAATACGGACGGCAACGACCTCGCCCGCCTTATGGCGGCGGTCCAGGAAGGCGTGAAGGTGGTCGAGGTTGCCGATCACGGCTACGGCGGCATTTACAGCCAGGCCCCGGCGCTCAGCCTCATTCAGAACCTCCACGAGTACGGGTTCAAAACCCCTGGCCTTAGCATCGCGCCTGTTCTGGATGCCTCCGATATTTTGCGGCGAGAGCGGCGACTCTATGAGAAATTCACAAGCCCGTTTCAAGGATTCGACCCGACAGTCAAAAGGCACAAGCTCCCGGGCGGCGCCCTCAGCCTTGCCCTGGAGCAGGCCGAGAAGGCTGGGCTGATCGAACGCTCCCACGAGGTTTTCAGCGAACTCATCGAAGTGCGCAAGGAACTCGGAAACATCTGGGTAGTAACTCCCGGCAGCCAGATCCTGTGGTCAACCGCTCTGAGCAACGTGCTGAACGGCCGCTACGAAAAGCCCTCAGACGACCTCAAAAGGCTGCTCCTCAGACGCTACGGCCCGTTTCCTTTCTATGATCCGCACGAGTGGATTTTCCAGAAGGTGCTCGAGAGCGGAAGAACGGATGGAAAGAGATGGCAGCAAATCCTCGCCGACGAGGCCGGACTGCAGGAACTTGCGGACGAGGACCTCAAGGCCAGGCGTGTTCAACTCGAATCGCACCTTCAGCGGCCCGCCACAGACGAGGAGCTTTGTATGTACGTGCAATTTCCGAGGGACGCCCTCGATTTCATCAAGTTCGAAGAGCGCTTCGGGCAAACCTGGCTCCTTCCACCGGATGTATGGTTCCGCGAGGGCGGGTTTCCCGACGGCGCCCGAATCTCGTTTGCCGATGAAACCGGCAAGACGCACAATATTGACCTCATATCGACACGGCGAACCGCAGACAGCGTCCAGACCTCTTTTCTGGTGGACTACCACTTTCAGACTTATACGACGCAGCTTTCAAAAAACAGGGCGAAGTAGTCCGTTTTCCTGTCAAGATTTCCATCCTTTTTCATTATCAATCCCCCTGCCCGGCAGGATCGTATCCACTCGAATGGAGTTGCACCCGGCTTCTTCAGTTCAAGTTTTCTCTTTACTTGCACAGGAGTTGAAAGTATTTCCAGAACTTGCCCGCGAAGACGGCGTTAAGGGGATTGCTTTCCGGGGAGGGCCCTCATGAGTCGATCAACCTCAACTCCTGAATTTGACTGAGCCAAAGAGATTTATACCCGAGGGCGCAAATGGATAGCCAAATCGATCTTTTTATGAACAACCTGGCGGTCGAACGCGGACTGAGCGTGAACACCATTGCCGCGTATTCGAGCGATCTGAGGCATTTCCAAGATTATTTAAGAGAATCGGGCATTTCCCTTTGGCGAGAAGTTTCCATCGGCAGCATAAGCGGCTATATTCAACAGTTGGGACCATTATTTTCGCCGCGTTCACGCGCCCGGAGGCTGGCCGCTTTACGGACATTTTTCAGGTTCTTGGAGAAAGGGGGCCTGATTGAGGGCAATCCTGCTTTATTGATCCATTTCCCGAAACTGGGTCCGCAGTTGCCCAAGGCGCTTACTTCCGCCCAAATCGAGTCTTTGCTGGCGCAACCCGATTCGGCCAAACTACTTGGGCAGAGGGACAGGGCCATGTTCGAGCTGCTGTACGCCTGCGGCCTCAGGGTGAGCGAGCTGGCCGAGCTGCAGTTGGGGCAGGTCGTCCTCCAGCCGGGTTATCTGACGGTGCGGGGAAAGGGCGAAAAAGAGCGCCTTGTTCCGATGGGTGAGCTTGCCGCCGAGTGCCTCAAGACCTATCTGGAAAACGGACGCCTTAAATTATTGAAGAAGGGTTTTATCCCCCAGGTTTTTATCAACGCCAGGGGCGAGAGCATATCGAGGCAGGGCATCTGGAAGATAATTAAAACCAGGGCTCGAAAAGCGGGCATTACCATAAACATCACCCCGCACATGCTCAGGCATTCGTTTGCGACGCACCTTCTGGAAAACGGGGCCGATCTGCGCTCGCTCCAGGTAATGCTCGGGCATGCGGATATAGCTACGACTCAGATATACACTCACGTCGCCAGAGAGCGGCTAAAAGAAATACACAGGAAATACCACCCACGGCCGTGAAGAGTGAGCAGTTAAAAATTACTCCTCTTGGTTCTATCGCTACGCGAGGATTAGTGATGGAAGTCATAACCACCCATACAAACGCAGACTTCGACGCAATGGGATCGATGATTGCGGCCAGGAAGCTCTATCCCGGCGCCCTGCTGGTATTTCCCGGTTCGCAGGAACGCACGCTGCGCGAGTACTTCATAAGGTCGACCGTTTACATTTACGGTTTCAAGCGGCTTCGCGACATCGACGTGGAAAAGGTTACACGGCTCATCCTTGTCGACACGAGGCAGTCTTCCCGAATTGGCAAGTTTGTCGATATCCTGAATAAACCGGGCCTTGAGGTGCATGTCTATGATCATCATCCCGACGCTGAGGATGATGTCAGGGCAAATCTGTCCATTGTGAAGAACTTTGGTTCCACGGTGACTCTTTTCTCCCGGTTGTTTATGGAGCGAGGCATGGAGGTTACAGCCGAGGAGGCCACCATCATGAGCCTGGGTCTGTTCGAGGACACCGGATCGTTCACCTTCAACAACACGACTCCGGAAGATTTTGAGGCCGCTGCTTTTCTGCTCAGGTGCGGGGCCGATTTGAACGTGGTATCGGACATCATTACGCAGGAACTTACGGCCGAACAGATCAACCTGCTCAATGAACTGATTCTTTCCGCAAGAAAATATAATTTCCATGGGGTGGAGGTGTGTATCACCACTGTTTCCGTCGACAGATATGTTGGCGATTTTGCCGTGCTGGTTCATAAGCTGCGCGATATCGAGAACCTGGACGTGGTATTCGCCCTGGCCCGCATGGATGACCGTGTCTACCTCGTTGCCAGAAGCCGTATCCCGGAGGTAAACGTTGGCGCGATCGCTTCCCTGTTTGCGGGCGGGGGGCACGCAACCGCTGCTTCCGCCAGTATTAAGGACCTCACCCTGGTTCAGACTGAAGCAAAGCTGCTCGAGGTCCTTCGGGACCACATTCATCCCTATCCCACGGCCGAAACGCTCATGACCAGCCCGGCGGTCCATACTGGACCCGACGTGGAAATCGGGGAAGCAGAACTCACTATGGTGCGCTACAACATAAACGCTATGCCTGTACTGGAGGACGGGGTGCTCACCGGGCTGATCACGCGCCAGGTGCTTGAAAAAGCGCTTTTCCACGGCCTCACGCAACAGACTGTGGCCGAGTTCATGAATACGGACATCGCATCTGTGGAGCCCAACGCCGGCCTCCTTGAAATTCAGACCCACCTGGTTGAACGGCATCAGCGCATTCTGCCTGTCGTCGAAAAAGGCAAAGTGCTGGGGGTGATCACTCGCCGCGACCTGCTCGATTTCATGCTCGACGAACATAACGACGACGGCAGGCCCTATGATGAGACTTCTCTCGAGCACTGGCCGAAGCGAAAAAACATCCAGTCCTCCCTCTCGGAACAGCTTCCGAAAAATATCATTCAAATGCTCAGGGAATTCGGCGTGCTGGCCGAAAGCCTGGGCTTCCGGGCATATGCGGTGGGCGGCTTCGTGCGCGACCTGCTCCTGCGCCGCACCAATTTCGACATAGACATCGTTTTGGAGGGGGATGCCATAGAATTTGCCAGGGCTTTTGCCGACCGGCATGCGATAAAGGCCAAGCTGCACAAAAAATTCAACACCGCCATGCTTGTTTTTCCCGACGGGCAGACCGTGGATATAGCTTCGGCAAGGTTCGAGTATTATCAGCACCCGGCCGCCCTGCCGATTGTCGAGTTCAGCTCTCTCAAGATGGATCTCTACCGGAGGGATTTTACGATAAACACTCTGGCCGTTGCGCTTAACCCGTCCGAGTTCGGCCAACTGATCGATTTTTTCAGCGGGCAGCGGGATATCAAGGAGAAAATAATCAGGGTCCTGCACAACCTGAGTTTTATCGAAGACCCCACACGAATTCTGCGGGCCATTCGTTTTGAACAGCGCTTCGGTTTCAGGATTGGAAAGCAGACCTCCTCACTGATTCGAAACGCCGTGCATATGGGCCTGATTCAAAAACTGGGGGGTCATCGTTTTCTTCACGAGATCAAGCTCATTCTCGAAGAGGAGGACCCCGTTCCCGCACTTCGCAGAATGGCTGAATTCGGCGCGATGCCTGCTTTGGCCGGCGCAATTAACTTCGACAGGAAAATGGAGGAGCTTTTCGGCAGGCTACGGGAGGTCATTTCCTGGTACCGGCTGAGTTTTCTGGACGAACCCCTGGAGCGTTGGTGGGTATATCTCCTGGGGCTTTTCTCAAACCTTGCCATGCAGGATGTGAAAGTCGCGTGCGACAGGCTTCTTTTAACGGAAAGCCAGCGTGATCGGCTGCTTTGGACACTTGAAAACGTCGGCAAGCTCCTTAAATCCTTTTTCCCGGATGTGTCCAGCCGAAAACCCAGTGAAGTTTACCGCGCTCTTCTACCGTTCAGGCCCGAGGAACTGCTTTTCGTGATGGGCAAAGCCGACAGGGAATCGGCGCGAAAGGCAGTCAGCCATTATTTTCACCGGTATAGAAACACCCAGACCGAACTTAAGGGAAAAGATCTGAAGGCCATGGGAATTCCCCCCGGCCCAATCTACCGGCAGTTGCTCGATGAGCTTCTGGATGCCAGGATCAATAAGCAAGTTGGCAATCGTTCCGAGGAGTTTCGTTTCCTGGTGTCAAGCCGGCCGGAATTCTTCTCCGAACAGGCTCGGTCGGCTGATTGGAAGAACTTTTGCTGAACCAAAGCGGGGCTTTCATCATCGGGACCTGCAAAGGATTTCGAATTGGGCTGGAGGAAAAAGTCAAATACTGATATATCCGCGCTCTGAGCGCGAACCAAACGAGGAGGTCCCGGGCTTTCATGCATGACGTTCCGAAAATCGTCCTTTCCATAGTACCGCTGCTGTTTGCTATTATTCTCCACGAAGTTTCTCATGGCTGGGTTGCCGAAAAACTCGGGGACCCTACCGCCAGGATACTGGGGCGAATCACCCTTAATCCGATTTCGCATATCGACCCCATAGGCACGATTATCGTTCCGGGAATTCTCCTGCTCACCGGTTCGCACTTTCTTTTCGGCTGGGCCAAACCCGTGCCCGTCAATTTTGCAAATTTGCGGGGCGGCCGCAGGGACATGGCGCTGGTTGCGTTCTCCGGTCCCTTTAGCAATTTTGTGCTTGCCGTTCTGAGTTCAATTGTTTTTCATCTGACATTTGGCGGCGTTACGGGCCCTGTGGGCATATCTGACAGGATAATCACGCCGATTCACATGATGGCGAATTACTCAGTCCTGTTCAACCTGGTGCTGATGGTGATAAATCTTCTTCCGATTCTTCCGCTCGATGGCGGCAGGATCGTTGTGGGACTGGCCCCCATGAACATCGCAATTTCAATGGAGCGGATGGAAAGATACGGAATGCTCATTGTGCTGCTGTTGATCGCTTCGGGAATATGGAGTTATGTGGTGAGTCCGGTTATATACATATTCTGGCGAATCTTGATGTAAAAACGAATTCGATCGAAGGAGACAGGGCCTGTTATGGCGG
>JBEKQE010000217.1:0-6429 GCA_049520035.1 Syntrophobacteraceae bacterium
ATGAGGTTGCCGTCAAATGCCTTGGCCGCTTCGCCCAAGCCCACCAATGTGGGTTCAAGAATGAGATAAGGCGCCAGCATCTCCTTGGAGCCGTTATATTTTTGCTCCAAGGTCTGCCGATCGACATTCAGAGCTTCTATTTCCGGCAATTTAGCGTCCAGTTCGCCTTTAAGCTTGAGAGCATCAACCCTTGCTGCTTCAAGGTCTTTCAAGGCAGAAGCCAGTTCCGAGGCCGTTAGCGTATTTTTCTGTTCAGCAGTATCAAGCTTGGACGCAAGGTCTTTGTACTGAGACTCCAAGTTGCTGTATTCATTTTCCAACTTCTGTAACGCATTTTCCAATGCAATAGACAAAGATTTTTTATTTTCCTGGACGGCCAGGATCTCCTGGGCTTTATTGCCTGATTGCTTTTCATACCTTGCATGATCGATTAAATAAGTCGCAGAAACAGACAACCCAATCAGGCACACAAAACAAACCAGCAAGGGTATGGGACGCATCCTAACGGTTCTTCTCTTTTTTTCTCCCAAGGTAATGGGACGCATCTTAGCGGCTCTTTTCGTTTTTTCCCCCTGCATAACGGCTCCTGAGTGGGGAAACACCGATTAAATATAATCAGGGTCTTGTGTAGTGGTTCAGTTCATGAATATTAATAAAAAAAGTCGGCACTCACCGGTTATTTAATATAACCAGGACGGCGAGGCAACTCCAGATGGTAAAGGTGCAGCGTACCTGCCAAAAGAACTTTCTCCGGCTACAGCAAATCAAACCGCATTCTTCTTCCGAAGTCTCGTCCGCTTCGGTTTGGTGGCTGCCACTGTCTCAGGCGCCGCTTTAGGAGCTGTTACCGTGGCCTTCTTTTGCCTTCTCGCCTCAATGTATTTCTGCAGCTTCTCAGGCAACCCTCTCTTTTTCGCTGCTTTGCTTCTCGCTTTGGTCAATGACTTTGCAGACAATGGCGTCCTCATCGAGAATCCGTATTTCTTCCTGTACTCCTTCTGGTTCATGTCGTGGGCAACGAGATGCTTTGTTGTCAGTTGCCGCATCTCTTTTCCGCATTCGAGACAGATTACTTTGTCATTTTGGATGGAATCTGCTGGGCTGAGCTTCGTTTCAGCTACTTCCTCGGCAGCCGGCTGAGTAACTTCAATGTCGATTCCAGCCGTTTCAGCTTTTTGCATTTCCTGAAGAGTGCTGAAAACCTGCCGGAGAGAAGAGGCAATATCGGCGGCCGACATGGGTGTTAGGGAAGCTTGTGTCTGGGCCATTTCTGCTGCGATTTCGATGAGTTTTTTTGGCATTGGAAATCCTTTGGCATAAAGTAAATGAAAAACGTCTATATTCAGACCACCATTCATTTTAGTAGGTTAGCATATGAATGCAATATTTTTCGAATCCGCTTGCGGAGTATCCACATGGAAGACCGACCAGTATTAATCACCCCTGAGTATCTGAGCGTGAATGGTCTTGCATTGTACAATGGCGGATCAGGACTGACGCAGCCGATGCCCACGAGATGCTTATTGCCATTCACAAATATTTTTCAGAACAATTGCGCTAACAAGGCATGTGTTTTTAACATTTACCCATAGATACCGGGTTATTACCTTGGCCCGAACTCAAACAAAAAGGCGACCCAAAACAAAACAGGTAAAGCCTCCACCGCATGACGGGCAGCCGCCATATCGATGAGTGGATGGGTCTCTTTGATGATCCGCTCCTCGTGAACTCCTCCTTGATTGCATCACGCACAACGCCCACCAGATCATCCTAACAGGAGAATCGATGAGAAACAGACACTCAGGATTGACTTAGGTCGAACACTTCAATAGTATAGGAATGGCCGGTGAAGACAGACCGGGAAACCGTTCGGACAAAGAGGGACGAAGCGTTAGAGGAGAATGGATTAGCCACCCACCGGCAATTGCCAAAAAGCCGCGGTGCCAGATCGAACTGCAACCGTGGGCGCGACCTTATGCCGACAGTGGGCAAGAGTCGGGGTAGTAAAAGGAAACCATACAGTACATAGCCAGGCCTTTCCCCTATTGGATCTGGAAGGAAGGTTGAACATAATCGCCTGTTTTTGGATTTTGATGACACGCTACAGAAAATACTCCTGGGCGTGGCGCGCACAATAGCAACTCAGGAGCAGATAGCTGATGCTTGTGTCGAGCGGTGGAAAACCAACTTGGATAGGCTGCATGAAAGAAAGCTAAGAGAATTGAAGGAGCTAATGGAACAGGAAAGGTCACCGCAGTTTCGGTATACGCCGCGGGATGAGTTCATCTTTCAGAGAGTTAGGCCCGGAGCACGCTTTCTCTATCTGGGATGTGGTTCCGGCACGGAGTGTTTCAGGTTTGCAGGCCAAGGGTACAACGTTATTGGCATAGATACAGACTTCAAGCTGACTGATGTCGCAAACGCGTGGGCGTCATACTTGGATCTTCCTTTCAAGGCCGTCTGCATGGATGCTATGGAACTTGGATTTACTCAGGGGTCATTTGACGGGTTCCTATTTGAGTTCTACGGATGTCAGCCTTCACCGTCGCAGACCCTATCTCTTCAAAGGAATCTATCCGGCATCCTGAGGCATGAAGGAAAAGGTTTCATTGTAGCAGGTCGCAAAAGGTATCCCTCATTTTGGTTCCTAATGCGCGCGTTTTATGCCCCTTCAATGACCGAATGGCTGAGTAAACAAGCTCTGCTGGATTATCATTTTTCACAACCTGATGGAGTAGAGGAGCGGCTTGTGTACGGACTGTATTGGAGGAGCCACACCAAGGATTCTCTTTCAACCATGTGCCGGACAATTCCTGCAAACTCTTCCCGAAGAGCTACAGTGGCCAGCTCGCGAGTTTCCTCCATCAACGTCTGGAATTTCTCTTTTTCCCTCTGATATAGCTCAGCGGAGAGAATGCCCGATTTGCCAGGAACGTCCATCATAATGAACCGCGATGCAAAACGGAATTTCTGCGTGAGATTTATCGGGTAGTCGGATTCATAGAAAAAAAGGGGGCCTTTTCATTTTCGTGGCATACGGAGGAAAAACTGTAATCCGCCTACGTAAAACAAAAAGGGCAAACAGGCTCAACTCGTAACCTCTTGATTTTATTGGAGCCGGCGATGGGATTTGAACCCGCGACCTGCTGATTACGAAACAGTATTTGACCAAAAAGCACCGGTAGGAGCAAGTAAGAAAAAGTAGGTTATATGGTTGAAAGTTAACAATTTAATTACCTTTTTCCTTCCGCTGGTTTTCACCATTGTTACTTCGTTTTTCCGTTGTTTTTTGGCGTTTTTGGCAAAATTATGGCAAAACTTTTTGGGCCATAAAACCCCACCAGATCAGGGGATAGCTGACCGGATGCTCTCGGTTTAGGCAAAAAACAAAGCCATTAACGTCAGTTCGCCATTTTGGCAACTTGTTCAAATACGGCATTCGTCATTCCATAATTCGACAATCTGGAACCTCAGAGCAAGCTTCCCTGGGAGATTTGCATAGAAGCATCCACTCCATTCCTGACCGCTCTGTTATTGCGTCTGAACAGCCAGTGCGGTATCCTGTTTCTCTAAACTGCCTATCTCTAAAATTTCCGGAGCAATCCATGACTCTCACCAAAGCTCATATCGTGGAGGAGCTTTGCGACAAAGGTGGGTTCACAAAAGAGATTCAGGCCAGATCATTGACACCCTTAAATGGGTCGGACAAAATCTGCTGGGGAGGGAAAATTGAAGATCATTGCCTTAGTTGGAAGTCCTCATGGGGCAAAGGGAAGCACGGCAAGGCTGACGCGCCTAGTTCTGGACGGGGCGGAGCGGGAAGGTGCTTCAACTCAAACCATTTATCTGCCGGGCGATACCGTTCTTCCTTGCATTGGATGTGACTATTGCCATAAGAAGGGCCAATGTCCGCAGAAGGATTCTTTCGAAGAAATTCGCCAGACGATATTGGAATCAGACGGTCTGGTGCTGGGAAGTCCCAACTACATTTTCAATGTTAGTGCTCAGATGAAGGCATTCATGGATCGTTGCTCCTGTATGATCCATTGTCTCGGCTTCCATGGAAAATACGGGGCTTCGGTCGTCACCTCCGGTGGTGGAGACGAGGAACCTATTGCCGATTACATGAACCACTTCCTGATGATTACCGGAATCCAGGCGGTCGGCTCGGTGTGGGCCACAATGGGACTGATTTTCGGAGACGAATTTCCGGAAGATATTAATACTCGCGCACTCGACATCGGAAAACGACTTGTAGGGGCATGGAAAAACAAAGAGGTCTTCCCCGAAATCCAACAGAAAATGGCTGCATTCAAGGAACGCATGCAGCAACTTATGGAATACCGCAAGGAGGAGTGGAGCTACGAGTATGAGTACTGGAAGAAACATTGGGGCTTGGGATAGGGCAATCAGCCCAGATCATCGACACCCTTTTCGAGTTGATAAAACAGTCCCTGCAAAACGGCGAAGATGTTCTCATCATCGGGTTCGGGAAATTTTCAGTGAAAGAAAAGCATCAGCGTGTAGGGAGGAATCCACAGACGGGGGAGCCGACTATGCTGCCGCCGAGGAAAGTGGTGACATTCAAGTGCTCAGACGTTCCGCGGGCTGCGATGAATGGGGAGGGTAACTGAAGACGGCAATTATATTGTGGAGGGAAGATATGCGGATGTTTTTTGAAACTACAACGATAAAAAGTGGACTCCTTTTACATTTACATACACAACCAGATCGAATACGACCGAACTAAAAAAACGTCACCCTGGACATGATAGTGGGAAACCGACCAGACGTACCTCCGGTTTGAGAAGAATATCGAACTTCTCTTTCACTTTCGCCTGAATCTCTTCTATAAATTCAATGATTTCCTGCGCTGTAGCTCTGGGGTAGGCGATAATGATAAGGGCGTGCCTTGGCGACAGCCCAACATTCCCTTTCCTATATCCCTGTCTGAATCCGGCGCTCTGGATAAGGCCGGCCGCTGAAATCTTTACCTCACCCGTACCCAGCGGCCAGGACCAGTAAGCGCACGCCCCTGCCTTTTGCAACTCTTCCTCTATCGCCTTGGACCTTTCTGCAACCAGGACGGGGTTTTTGAAAAAAGAACCGGCGCATTTGAAGCGTTTGTGGCCTTTGCGTACCAAGAGCCCTTTGCTGCCCCTGATATCAATGATGCTGTCTCTTACCTGCCGAATTGTGAAATTGCACTCCTCTTTGAGGTGATTTGCGAGATCCCGGTGCGCGATGGATGGTTTTCCGCTCCTCTTGAGTTTGAATGTGACACCGGTGATGAAGTACTTACCCTCTGAGGTGGAATTGAAAATGCTCGTACGATACCCGAAGTTGCAGGCTTCATTGCTGAAAAGGATTGGTTTGCCCGTATCAACTTCAAGCGCCCTGATCTCGAAGATCGTCTCAGAAACCTCCTGGCCATAGGCTCCGATATTCTGCACTGGAGAGGCTCCAACTGTGCCCGGAATGCCTGCAAGGCACTCGACTCCCTGCAACTTCTCAGAAACGCACCAGTCGACAAATTCCTGCCAATCCTGTCCCGATCCGACGTGGACACATGAGTAGTCGCCTTCCGTACGGCTTGTCATCCCTTTTATCCTGTTGCGGATGACGAGACCGTCAAAGCCGCTGTCACTTACAAGTATATTGCTTCCTCCACCCAAAATGAAAATGGCGATACCCTGGCTTTTTGCAAAGTTCAGAGCCTCAAGAAAAGCAGCCTGGGATCTCACGGATACATAATACCTGGCTGGACCGCCCACCTTGAAAGTAGTCAGGGATCCAAGAGGATGATTCTCCTCAACTCTAAATTTTGCCATCCCTTTGCCCCATAGTCGTGACATCATTTGGGAGGAAACGATCTGTTGCACTCACTTGTTGGTTAGGTTAAAGATTCCCCGTTGCACGATCAAGTGGACAGCGGCAAATTTCCTCCGCGTCATTCAACTCATCCGAATGCGATTAAAATGTGATAGGATTTCAGGATGAACATGACCAAATCGTGGCAATTGAGCCCAAGGGGACACAAACTGGCCAAAACAAATCACAAAATCTTTGATTTCCAGGTTTTAGGGACATCGATTCACAGGAACTGAAAAATCGTTTCCATCAACTCCTCCCTGGACCTCACAATCCAATCACTCAATCCCTATCATGGCATTCACTACGGCGCCTTCACTCTCTCCCGCTCGCCTGAAATCAGTCCGGATGCCGATGAACAGGGCAAACTGGAGCTGGCAGGGTAATGTTTAACCGCGTGAAAGGTCGGTGTGATAGTGACACCCTCCAATATTTTAGGTTCATCCGGCTAACGAGTACCTCTGTGTATGAAGATGGTAGAGCCGTAGTTTAAAGTACTCAGAATCCCGGAATCCGTAAGCCTGCCTTTTGAGGGTCTTGATTTTATTGATCAGGCCC
>JBEKQE010000218.1:0-10787 GCA_049520035.1 Syntrophobacteraceae bacterium
CCGCATGGGAAAACAACCGGAACAACCGGCAGTCCAAAATCCAATGGCAGTTCTCGAATGCCGATGCACGTATAAAGCTGAAAAGACTTTATCCGAAACTCTAAATGTTACATGGTACTAGTCTGAAAGGTTTGGATCAAAGGTGCCTGGACCGGTTCCAGTCGGCATTGTACTTGCGTATTTTGATGGGCATATCGTATTATTCCATGGGCCTAGTTCGTTGGTAACTGCCGATTCCGGCAAGCGTCTGAATTAAGGGATTTTTTCTGATGCTTTTCAGCTCTGTAATTTTTCTTTTCTTTTTTCTTCCCGTTGTTTTGACACTTTATTTGCTCCCATCCCAAAGATGGCGCAGCTTCCTTTTCCTGCTCGCCAGCTTTGTTTTTTATGCCTGGAGCCAAGGCGGATACATCCTGGCACTGCTCGTTTCTATTTTTTTCAACTACCTTTTCGGACTATGGATTGGCCGGTTGGACGGTGCAGTGCGAACCCTGAGCGGCAGGATACATACGAGAAAGGCGGTCCTCATTTTCGGTTTGGTATTCAACCTGCTTCTCCTGACAATGCTCAAATACGCAAACTTTCTGAGCATGAACGTTAATGTTTTGTTGAGTTGGCTGAGTCTGCCACATGTCCAAATTTCTCAAATTTATGCGCCTTTGGGGATCTCCTTTTTCACCTTCCACGCAATTTCCTATCTGGTGGACATATACCGCGGCGAGGGTCCCGTTCAAAGAAACCCCGGAGCATTAGCCATATATCTTGCGGCTTTTCCGAAGGTTTTGGCAGGACCAATCGCCCAGTACCGGCAAGCGGCCCATCAACTCGATCGCCGGCTTATAACAGTCCCCGATCTGGCCTATGGGATTGAACGCTTTGTAACGGGCCTTGCCAAAAAGGTCCTGCTGGCCAATCCGCTTGGGGCGGTAGCGGACGCGGCTTTTGGGCTCCAACCTGAAAATCTGGCGCCTTATAGCGCATGGGCCGGTATTCTTTGCTATACGCTGCAGATCTATTTCGATTTCTCCGGATACTCGGATATGGCCATAGGCCTCGGTAGAATGTTTGGTTTTGAATTTCCCGAGAATTTTAATTTCCCCTACATTTCACAGTCAGTCCGTGAGTTTTGGCGCAGATGGCATATTTCACTTTCGCTCTGGTTCAGAAACTATCTCTATATCCCTCTCGGTGGAAACCGGCTTTCTCAAGCAAGAACCTGTTTCAATCTGGTTTTCGTGTTCCTGCTTTGTGGACTGTGGCACGGGGCAAGCTGGACATTCATAATCTGGGGAGCCTGGTATGGTTTATTTTTGCTTCTGGAGAGGACATGGTTCGGAACGCTCATTGAGCGGGCCCCTCGTGCTTTAAGGCATTTTTATCTCCTGGCTGTTGTGGTAACCGGGTGGGTGTTCTTCAGGGCGGATAGCATGGGATTCGCTATCACATACCTCAAATCCATGCTCGGCGTCCATTGGGGGAGCGGGCGCACCGGACAATTCGCTATCCACCTCAATAATGAAATCGTCACATTATTTGCCGTAGCCGTATTTTTTTGCCTGCCTGTCTCATCTTGGCTCAAAAGACTCTGCACGCCCGCGCCGGTCGGACTCGCATCGTTTTACGATTTCCGCAGGACCGGATTTTACGTATCCTACGCACTTATTTTGAGCCTTGTCTTTTTTGCTTCCATACTGTCTCTGGCAGGAGGAACTCACAAGGCCTTCATATATTTCAGATTTTAAAGGAATCCCGACTGTTATGAAAAATCTGCTTTTCATTCCGATTGTCCTTTTCCTGGCTGTCATCTCCGCCCCGGCGATCCAGATGCATTATCAGTTTTACAAAGAATTCGAAGACGCCGACAAGCGGAGACTGGCCAGTCCTCCCGAGTGGGGGAGAGGGGTGATTTCAAGGTTCGCAAAGGAGAGTGAGGCTTACGTCGATGACCACTTCGGCTTTCGTCCAGACCTGATCCGCTGGAATATCATGATAAGGATTCACCTGTTCGGTATAGCGCCCCTTCAGAGCGTAATCGTGGGAAAAGACGCATGGCTATTCTACTGCTCCGAAGCGCTCGATGACGGAAACAGCATAAACGATTTCATGGGATCTATCCCGCTTTCTGAAGCAGAGCTCGAAAACTTGAGAATGAGACTCGAAGAAAACAACCGCAAATTTGCCGAAAAAGGTATTAAATACATTGTAGCCATCGCACCAAACAAGAACACCATCTATAGTGAATATCTGCCGGAAAGGTTCGCAAAGAACAGATCGGGGACCCGCCTGGAGCAGTTTTGTGATTATATGGACCAGCGCTCGAGCATAAAGGTCCTTGACCTGAGCAAGCCTATGTTAAGGGAGAAATCGAAGCTGCCCCTATACTGGGCGACGGATTCACACTGGAATAGTTTTGGGGCCTATGTCGGATACAGGGAGATTATGAAAAGAATTTCGAATTTCTATCCGAATACCGGTGTGATCGAATTAGCCGGGGAAATAGCTGTAAAACGGTGGGCCAACGGGGGCGACCTTACCCGGATACTGTTTATCCAAGATGTGTGGCCGGAGAAAAACGATACCGTTTTTCAGCTCGATCTAACGCGGATACCCTCGCAACTCGAAAAACTGCTCTTTAGACATGATTCCTTCGGGGATGCCCTGTATCCGTATCTGACCAAACACTTCACAAAGATCATCGACGTGGCCCCGTTCGCCCCCTTCAGGTTTGAAGCAATATTCCACGAACGACCTGAGATAGTCCTTCACCTCTTTGCAGAAAGATACCTGACACAGGCCATTCACGATGATTTCTACTACAAAGAGTCGGGGTACTAACGTTACCATGCTTTGTGCTTCGGCCTAACTTCATTCTGCTGTTCTGCTCATAAAAAGCCGCTTTCGCCACATAATCCATGCGCTTAGAAACATTGACAGGATAAGCAGGAGCGGGTGGAGCAAAGCAGTGGTTTCCGGTTTTACAATACACAAGTTTCTTAACAGGTATGATTGGCAATTTATCACTTGTCCCAGGGCCATGGGCAGATTCAATATCCTGAGTGTGGTATCGAAGACTTCCGATAGCACATATACGGTGATATGATTCAGTCCGAGTATAATGAAAGGTTTAGCCCATCGAGAAAAATCTGCGATATCGATCGACCAGTGAAAGAATGCCAGGCAAACAAGAGCCACCCCCGCCATGAATATGCTGAAAGTGCTCGTCCAGATGCTCTTGTTTATCGGCAGCCAGCGATCGAGTATGTAACCGGCGATGAGCAGAACCAAGCCGGCTTCTACAGGTTGGAGCCAGGGTGGCCTGCCATGCCATAAGGTGGTACGCCAGTATTGCCTATACTTTTCCTCCCGCCCGTTACTATCGCATAATCTTCACCTGAGTTCCTTCAGCACGATGGGGAAAGCAAGGCCATCAACTGCGCGGAAATAGGTGTGTCCTGAAATTGCTAAAACCGCGCTCATTGGCGACTTGTTGCGTGTTTGGCAGGGAAATCGTAGGGTTTTGCGGGCTTTGGGGTTATTTAAGAAGTTTTTTCGGGCAGAATCCAACCCCAAAATGCTGTTCGCATGCATAGTACACAACTTGATACATTATTCCGGCTAAGTTCATTTTAAATCATTCACCATTTTGTAGGCGAAAACAATCGCCCGCGCATCTAAGAATTGAGAGAAAAAATGGTTCTGAATGTTTATTTTTCTGATGTGCATTGCGTTGACGGGTAGTCCGTCGGAAAGGAGTGCTAAATGAAAATAGTGCTTGTGATATTTGTTGCCGCGGGTCTGGTTCTGGCGCCCTATACCGCCTCAGTGAACGCTCAAAGCTCAACTTCCCTGCGTCCTCCCATTGAACAACCTCTGGTCAGTGAAGGCGAGTTTGCCGTAGAACTGGCGACTTCCCTCAATTTGACCTCGTCGCAAGATGAAGCGGCAGCAGAAAACTCTCTGTCCGCGATCAACATTGCGCCTCGAAACGGATGGATTTCCGACTATCCTATGACGCCCGACATCATTGGCGAGGTGAGGGAAAGCACCGCAAGATCGGCATCAGCGGGGAGCCTGAGTATCCCGGAGGCTGACGCGGCCCACATCGTGGACAACGTTAGCATCGCAATGAATCTTCCGGTCAAAGTTGCCGCGCAAAAATACACTTACACTGAGGAATCAGGTTCAAGTTCCGAATACCAGTCAAGCTCCGCCGCTCCTCCTTCTCCTCCTCCGGAGGTTTCCGAATATGTTGAGCCCGCCGATGTTGAGGAATACTATGACGAGTACGGACCTCCCATCGTGAGCTATTATCCACCTCCCTCGGAGTACGGTTATCTCTATGCTTGGGTCCCATGGCCATTCTGGTGGGGAGGTTTCGGCTTCGGCGGCTACTTCATGCTGAACGATTTCGACAGGATCGATCACAACCACAGGCTTTCCAACCATGTAAGCAATGCGAACGGCACGGTGAGCAGGGTCAATGCGGTTACCCGTGCAACGGGAACTCGAAATTCTTCAACCCACGCCGGGGCAAGCAGGTCCACTCAGAGCTCTCGGCTCAGTTCCGCCAACGCTCAGGCAGGCGCGAGAGCTATAATGAACCATGCGCAGACAATGAGCCAAGGTGCTGCCCAAGGGTATCGCGTCTATGCGCCTCCAACGGTCGTCCATACCCCGGCGGTGGTGGCCACAGTGGCGGCGGACATCGCTAAGAAACATCGCTTATGCCAGGCCCTCCTCCTACGTACCAGAGACCCTAATTAAAGAAGAAAGGGGTTGAGTTATGCCGAAGATCCTTGTTGTCGATTCAGAAACTTCAAGAATAATCTCGTCATATACCGTTCCGATAATCTTCGCTCCAGTCTCAGCCAATCTTTGTGGGAGCAGGCCCAGCGCTTTCTTTGTGATGTCTGCGGCTGTCCCTTGGACATGCGTGTTGTAAAGTGTGTCCTGAAACTGCCAAAAGCTATCCCCTTGACCTTTCTGTTGCGTTTTTCATTAGGATATTCGATGATTGGACGTAGTTTCAGTGTGTCCCAAAAACTTTTTAGGGCAGAATCCAACCCCGAAATACACATCGGGATTCGTTGGTGGTCAAGTTGAGGTATTATTCACGTCAGGGGCTGTGCAGGGAGGCGGCCCCATCATCACTATTTCATCAAGGAGAAGATTTTTATGACCAGTCTCAAAGGAACCGAAACTGAACAGAATCTGTTGAAGTCGTTTGCCGGTGAGAGTCAGGCACGTAACCGCTACACCTACTTTGCAGGTGTGGCGAGAAAAGAGGGATACGTGCAGATTGCCGATATCTTCGAGGAGACCTCCAATCAGGAGAAGGAACATGCCGAGCGTTTTTTCAAGTTCCTTGAAGGTGGCGACTTAAAGATTATGGCCTCTTTCCCAGCGGGGAAGATCGGCACTACAGCCGAAAACCTGCTTGCTGCCGCGATGGGAGAACATGAGGAGCAAAACGACCTTTATCCCTCCTTTGCTGCCATTGCCAAAGAGGAGGGTTTTTCTCAGATCGCCGGGGTATGGGGTTTTATCTCCGTGGCCGAGAAGCAGCACGAAAAACGTTATCGCGACCTGTTGGCCAATCTGGAGAGTGGCAGGGTCTTCAAGCGTAACGAGGATAGCGTCTGGCGCTGCCGCAACTGCGGCTATCTGCACTCACACAAAGAAGCCCCCCAGAAGTGCCCGGCCTGTGACCATCCACAGGCGTACTTCGAGCTGCTGGGCGAGAACTGGTAGAACAGCTTGCAAGAGCAAGAAAGAGCAATTCCTGATTAGAAGAACCGGAAAGTACCAGGTCTTTCCGAAAAAGAAGGCGCCTAAATCTTTTTGACCGGTTATCTGCGCCCAGGGAGGAATCCGGGGAAAATTAAAAAAACTGATCGAAAAAGTGCTGACATCAATACCACTTCTATTGATTAGTAGGTTACTCGGAGTTCAGACAGTTAAAGGCGCTCAAGCAAAATAAATACTGTCAGCCGGCTAATGTTGATTCCAAGCGTGCCGGGATCACGAATTTGGAATTGTCATAAAGCGTGAAGCGCCGAAGTGAGTGGTCGAACACTATATACCGTTGCATATGTTTGCCACTTTATTACTTCGATTAAAGGATTGGAAGGGATCGAGGATGTGTCAACGGCAGCGCCCTCATCTGCCTTTAATGGTCCTCACTCCCGGTCCCAGTATACGCGAGTCGCTGCTAACACCTAAATCTGCAGGAGAGGCGGCATCGGGTAACTCAAGGCTGATTTTCAATTCGCATCCTTCTAGATAATCTTGCGGAATCGTAACATTATATTCACCGGGGCCGCTAACAATCCACTCCCCTGCCTTTCTGTCGTTGAGGTCCGCAGTTGTGGTGCCTGTTCCCCAACGTCACTCGACGTCATAATACAACGCGAAGATTTCGCTAATCGACCGGGTTTCCGGCAGCACATAGACGATGCCATACGTCCCGGTAAAAGCCGGGCTCACGACGTTATTGTAGAACTTCGCTGGAACATTGATGCAACCATAGGAAATACGGTGGTCGAGCGGCGTTGGACTGGCCAAGCGCTGCAGACGGCGCTCCTTGGGATTATTTGTAACCACCCGATGCAGGGAAACGGCACCGTTGTAGTCCACCCAGAGGACGTCTTTTCCGTGGAAATTGAAACCCAGCGAGGCCACGAAGCGGCCCGCCGGTGTGGAGCGCTCCTCAGGGCGAATGTCCGACAATTTCCGGTCACCAATACCGGGGACGGCGTAATCACCCCGCGCCAGGCCCACCAGGGCTGGGGCTGCGCCGCGAAGTCGCCCATCAGCATCGAATACAAAGACTTTGGCGTCCATCTTGTCGACAATCACGAATGGCATGCCGCGATTGTCACCTGAATCGACGACCCAGTCTGCCACGCGCTGGGCGTCCCGGGACTTATGCTCCCGTTCGAAGTTCGCCCGTTTGGGATGAGGCGCCACCACGGGCTGTGTCTCAATAGTCAAGAGGGGTGCTGCAACTTCATGTGAAGACAATGAGCGGCTCGGGTCGGACAATTGCGCAACGTTGTCCGCAGCGGCAACTTGGTGGGGGGTAAAACTGACGGCGAGCAGGCTAAGACAAAGTCCTTTGGTTATGATCGCTGCGATCGAGCGTATGCTCCCTGGGCGCTTTGTGCACCGCAATGCCGCCAAAAGGCACAGCCTGATCTCTTTTCTATTTTTGCCATATGATTGTCCGTGCCGCATCGGCATGTTTCTCTCGTCCGGCAACAACCGCCGGTTTAAGTAGCCCTGCCTCGTGTTTTATCAATCATCGAGGCAGGGCGCCGGTGGGTGGTTTAGGGTGGTTTAGTTGCGGTCCTGTTTGGGCGGAGGAGCATGTTGGACTACCGCAGGCGGTGGCTGAGGAGCCTGTTGGACTACCGCAGGCGGCGAATAAGGAGGAGTGGTCTCAGCCGCCATTTTCTGCTGGCCACACGCGCAACCACCCAAAGTTATAGCGATGATGAAAAACAATAGTACGAGCCCAAATGATCGTTTTCTCATAGTGCACCCCTTCATTAGTTTGTTTTAGTTAGTAACCCACTCTCATCAATTGCCGACCCTCCAGAATGACCGGTTCAGCAATCTCTCCACAGACCAAACACCTCCATCCCTGGCACCCTTTTTGAAGACCGTACAATTCGTCATAAACCATGGCACCGGGAACCTTTTTTCCTTATTGTTGTAATGTTTCCTTTACGGAATTAATTAGTTCTCCATGTCTTAGTGGTTTAACGACGTAATCGACGGCGTACAGGCGAAAACTATCTTGAGCTGTTTCTGTACTCGGATATGCCGTCATGATGATCACTCGAGTCTTAAGTTTTTTCCGCGTTACCTCCTGTAAGATGTCTATTCCCCATCATGAGATGACAGTCAGATATGCTTTAGAATAATCAAAATCTGTGCCGAAGAGGCAGATGATGGCATCTCATTCCATATTATGATGTAAAAACAAAAGCTTAAGTGTGAGGGGGGAGTGTCCTGGTCTAGAGCTGGCAAGAAAAGGGGGTGTTGCATGCAACAGAAGCGTTGCATGATTTCTGTGTCACGTGCAACGCTTCAACATCGTGGGATATCTTCAGTAAGGTTGTATCTTTTGATTTTCCGGTAGAGGGTCACTCGATCTATACCCAGCAAGCGGGCTGCTTTTGCTTTGTTCCAGGCGGTTTTATCCAGGGCTTCAAGAATTGCGTGAGAATCGACCGCCTGTGTCTCATCGGGAGAGCGGCGCTCGATTTCTGGAGCGCTCATGAAGTCAGGCGGCAGATGATCGAAAGTGATGATGTTTCGGCTGCACAAGACCAAGGCATGCTCCATGGTGTGCTCGAGCTCCCGCACATTGCCGGGCCATGGATACTTGAGAAAAGCTTTCAAGACATCAGAGGATATCGCTTCAATGGCTTTCTTGAATTTAGCGTTGAACCCATTGCGAAAGTGTTCAACCAGAAGAGGGATGTCTTCGCGCTTGTCCCTTAGGGGCGGCATGCAGCAATGACTCCTGATTTATGGGCTTGGGGATGTAATCGAACGCACCCAGACGAATGGAGTCGGCGGCGGTTTCGATTCCCGGATCTCCCGTGATCATGATCACCGGGCAGTTCAGTCCTCTTGCCTTGATCTCGCGCAAGATATCGATTCCCGTCCCGTCCCCCGGAATGATGTCTGCAAATATAACATCGAAGCTCATTTCGTTTATTCGGGCCAAAGCTTCGCTGCAGCTTTCAGCAGTCGCTACGATATGCCCCTCGGTCGTGAGGAACCTTTCGAAGGTAAACCTGCTCGATTCCTCATCATCGATTACAAGAATTCTCGCACTCATTCCCCCGCCCCTTCACGCTCCGATTAGCGGGTAAATCAATTATGACCCTGGTAAATTCCCCCTTGGTACTCTCGAAGCTGAGCTGCCCGCCATGATCCGTGATGATTCTTTGAGTTATGTTCAGTCATACTTGCACCCTCGGTTCAGTCCCCTTTCGGGCTTTGTTCTAAACGATCAGTGCACACATGGCCTCATTGAAGAGGCGGATTTTCAGGGTGCCGTCGGGCATTTCGGCATGCTCTTCTTGTTCGGATGGGGCAATTCCTCAGTTCTGAACGATAAAGCTAAGTGTTAAAGTTCTATGAGATTTTGTCAATGCAAAGGGTTTGCGAAGGCAAGAGCTTTTTCCAATCCGCCTTATCGACTTCAATCGCAAGCTCCCCATCTGGCATTGAAGTGTTGCATGTGAAATGGCAGAAAGGCAACGCTTCTGTTGCATGCAACAGTTCCCAGATCCAAGTCCACAAGCTTCGATGGGACATGTCCTGCCGTAAGTGTTTATATATATGTATAAAAATGAAGTGGCGACGTTTCTCAGCCTGTCTGGCATAGAACATGCTCATGTATAATATCACTTAGCTCATTCCGACCTGGAGAGGTGGTGATGATATGGAAACTATCTTGATAATACTCGTATTGCTTCTTATCTTCGGCGGTGGCGGAGGATACTACTGGACGCGGCGCGGCCGTTATTAGGCGCCCAGACCCGGGGCGGAGGCCATGGCGGCCATGGACACGACTAACCGAAGTGCCCAAGTAATTTTGCATACTACGCTACCGAGAGTTGTTTTCCCTGTGTGATTGGATAAATCCAGAGTTGCTGAGTTCAAATTCCAGAAGGGCAACCGGGATCTTCAGAGAATACCCGGCTGTCCACACCTGCAACCATCAAAGTTTCAGGTCGCCATTCCCGTGCACTTTTAGCAGGAATCCAGAAGTTACATACGAGGTGATGTGCCCATATGTATAGAGAAGTTACTCTTTAGCTGGCGATGGACCCAATTTACAGTTGAATCTTACGGAGAAGTCATGGCTGAAGTTGACGTTCTTGTAGTCGGATCTGGAACAGGCGGGCAAACGGCTGCGTTCGCGCTGAATGATGCCGGTTTAAAGGTGGCGGTGAGCGAGAAGAACGATCGTCCGGGAGGAACTTGTGCGCTTCGCGGCTGCCAGCCGAAGAAGTGGTTCTATGAAGCCGTTGAAACCGTTGCCAAATCCAGGCACTTAAGGGGCAAAGGGTTCATGGAGCCGGCTGAGGCAAAATGGTCCGAAATCCTTGCGCAAAAAAATCATTTCACATCTCAGGTCCCCGAGAACACCATCGAAGCCTTCAGGGATGCAGGCATCAGTTTTTTACCGGGGAGAGCGAGGTTTTTGTCGCCCAGCACCATGGAAGTCAATGGTCAATCAATAGCAGCCAAGTATTACATCCTGGCCACGGGCGCAATGCCTATGTCCTTGCCCCTCAGAGGCAGCGAGAACATCGTCACCAGTGACGAGTTCCTCGAACTTGAAGAGCTTCCCGAAAATATTCTTTTTGTTGGAGGGGGATTCATCTCCTTCGAGTTTGCACATTTCGCAGCCAGACTGGGACCGAAAAACGTTCGAGTCAGGATCTTTGAAGTGAGTGACAGGCCTTTGGGCCCGTTCGATGCAGAGATGGTTGAGTTACTCGTAGAGGCTTCGAGGGAGGAAGGCATCGAAGTTCATACCAACGTTCAAATCGCATCCATCGACAGAAGGCCATCCGGGTTTATGGTTGTGACCGGGAAGGGAGAATCCTTGACGGCCGACCTGGTGGTTCACGGTGCGGGAAGATCCCCTAACATTGAAGAACTCAACCTGAGAGCGGGAGAGATCACCTACTCCGCGCGGGGAATCACCGTTGATGAGAGGATGTGCACTGCCAACCCCCATGTTTTCGCAATCGGCG
>JBEKQE010000219.1:0-6936 GCA_049520035.1 Syntrophobacteraceae bacterium
CAGCCGGTCGCGACCTCAAAAGGGGGATAGACATCGACTGCAAACGGTTGCAACAGTGCCAGATCCACTGAGGATGAGCGTATACTGTGGCGGCCGAAGATGATGATCTGCTTAAGAGTTGTGCCGTCGTTATTTGGACCCGTCTGCGCCGGGACTTGAACGGGGACGGTGAGCGCAAACACAAGACCGAGCACGATAACCATACGATTGAACATCATGTTGATTCTCCCGAGTCAATGGATAAAAGACAAAAAAAGATTTTCCGCTCCGACTTTGCAGGTTGCGATGGCTCCTCCCCGCCGGATCTCAACAACCCCGTGGAAAAGAGCTTCTCGAATCAGATAACGCGATCCTAACCAGTTGCTTGAATACCAGGACACTACTCCTGCGGTTTTGCTCAATCCTCGCAACCAAATCAGTCTCAAATCCCGGCGCGATCCCTAAGAGGCTAATTTACGCACAAGCCTAATTAACCGCCAAAATGGTGAGAGCCGAGAAGGAAGGTGACACCAATGGCCCTACTCAAGACTCTCGGATGAGGCATAAGACCTCAGCCGTATCATCGGAGAAAAATCTTGATCCCTGAAGCAAAATCCAACACCAGCCTGATGCCTCTTCGGTGGTCTCAATCATGGAATATCCCTTGGCAGAATAGGCGCCAACCGACAGCTCCAATTTCTTATCGTTGTACGCAAAAAATTTCTTCAAAATCACCATCAGCTCGGGCATAGCGAAAGTCAAACTTCCTTTCAAGGTATGATATGCTTATCGAGAGCTGAGGGATTTGGATCGCAAAAAAGGAAGTAGGGTTTCTCTAGTTCCTCAACGGGACTGGACTACTTCCCATCCCAGTTCCGCATGGCTCCGCATACTCACACCCATCGCACCACCAACTGTGCCTGGGAAAGAAAACCCCGGAACGAATTCCCTTGAGAGCCTCTTTGGCCAGATGGAAAAACCGGTGGTGGCCAACGGTACATTACTTGACCTCCGCTCGGGCTCAGCCAAAGTCAACATGCAGCTTGCCAGAACCGAAAAGAGCAGTCCCTCCGCGATTTCTCGCACAATGATTCAGAAATGGAAAAGATTACAGCACCTCATTTTTCAATGCGGAGGAGAGATAGGGAAAATCTTGACCAGCGGGGGCAGTTTGTTCGAAACCATCTCTAATCGGCATAAAGAAAGCCCATTGCGCATGTGATAACGTCAGGTTGACTGGGGGCGGCGTTTAGCAACAACTTCGAATCTAACCAATCAATCTAAAGAACACGCGACCCGCGCTCCGGTCCAACGACGTGTTGGGTATCGCTGTGAGGAAACCATTCAACCGACCGAGGCTTTGATGCCACGTGTCACCAGATAAGTCGCCTTCCCCTCGTTTGCCAGGCTTAGTTCGCCGCCTCTTTCACTTCCTTGGCTGCCTTTTCGATGAGCGCGGCCACCGCATTTGGCTGCGACACGTAGATCGCGTGACTGCCCGCTACCGCGACGACAGTCGAACCCGCGCGCTTGGACATGAAGCGCTGAGCCGCCGGTGGGATCATCTTGTCGTCGGTGGCAACCAGGTACCAGCTCGGCTTGGTCTTCCAAGCCGGCTCGCTGATCGTGCCGCTGAGCGCGTCCACGCCCCATGGGACTTGGGAGTCTGCCATGAACGCGGCCCTTTCATTGTCCACGTCACCCGCAAATGAGGCGGGGAACTTCGCCTTGTCGAGGAATAGATAGCCGTCCTGCGGCGGCAGTATCGGAGGCACAGGCGCTCCCGGCGGCGGATCCTTGATAAGTGTGGACACCGACTCGCCCTTGTCCGGGGCAAAGGCGGTGATATAGACAAGCCCCGCTACCTTTGGATCGTTGCCGGCCTCGGTGATCACTGCTCCGCCGTAGGAGTGGCCGACGAGAACCACTGGGCCATTCTGCACGGCAACTATGCGCTTGGTCGCGGCGACATCGTCGGCCAGCGATATCGTCGGATTCTGAACGACGCTGACCGTGTAGCCGTCCTTCGTCAGGATCTTATAGACGCCTTCCCAACCAGAGCCGTCCACGAAGCCACCGTGGACGAGAACGACATTCGTCGTTTTCAAATCTGGTATTTCAGCCATGATGCTCTCCTTTCTCTTGCACAAATCTTCATAGTTTATCCTTGCGGACACCTAGGAAACAGCATCTGGTCTTCCCATGCGTCTGCGCTCAAAGGCCAGTCATGGTTGAAGACTACGGGCGGTCCGCTTCCCCAGTCCTTGTAATAGATCTGCGTGCCGTCTGGTCGTGATGGTGGGCACGGAACACTCTCCTGAGAGGATGTAGACGCGTTTGTCTGCCTGACCATTCCGACAGCTGCTTATAAAAAAACGATAATCATTGCGATCTCGGCAACAACCGGTTGAGAATTCGGACATTTAAATTGATGCGCTCAACAAGCGCACTCTGCCGGGATCAATCGTGGATCGGATGGAGGCCGGAAACACGCTCTAATTGGAATCAAACGGGGAGCTGGGTTGAGATGCTGCCTTCCGAGTAGTTTTTTACGCACTCTTCCGACTTGGGTGTTTAAGTGATGGTCCCTTCCGGGTTGATGCTCTATTTGAAACGGTGGGAAAATTCAGCACACCTTGCCAATCCATTGAGTCCAAAAAACAACCCACGCATAACGCCTTATGATCTTAATGTGTGAATTTCCCTGAAGCGGCAAGAGTCGGCAGCATGTCGGACGAGATCGAAAACTGGGTGTGTGAATCTCGTAAGATCGAATTGAAGCGATCACATTTTACAACCGACGCCGCCATGAAGCTGAGGCCGGCTTTATCTACTTCTCTGCCCATGTCTCCCCAATCGTAACTTCCACTTCAACCGGAATTTTAGAAAGATAAGCTTTGCCTGCTTCGATCATGGTCTCCTGTAAAATGGCGGCGGCATCATTTGCCATCTTCTCAGGAACTTCGAGAATAATTTCGTCGTGTACCGTTCCAATGATGTGAGCACACACCGAACAATCTTTGCGGGAGTGACCCAATCATCAGCATTCTGGCCTCTCTGTGCAAGGCTTATCTCCAGGCCCAGGTAACTTCGCTTTCCGACCGCCTGCTGACTCACCTTCAATAAGAGATTCTATGTCAGGGTATGGATAAATGGTAACTGCTCCATGTTCAGCCAAACATCCTGAATCAATCGAAGGTCCATAAACGCTATAGTTCTCTCTTCCCAACAGTCTGAGTAACATTCCCTGCTCAGCCCGATGATGCGCAGTGTGTGCTATCCTGCGGACCATAACCCAGGATCTTGTTCTTTTAACATCAAAAAAGGGCACCTCGACTTCCCACCAGGCTTTGTCCTTTTCCTTGATAGTGGCAAGCCTCTTTCCACTATCTTCGGCATATCTTTTAATAAACTCCAGGCGTGTTTCAGGATCAGGCAAAGGAGGTGCTCCAACGTCAATCCCAAACATGTTGCAGAACCACCTATTTTCACTTAAACACTGATGCACCATGTGTTCGAGGGCATTTCTGTCTCTTTTGTCCAATGGGTGAGGGCGAATAGGAAGATCATCGTCCCTGAACGTGCTCCAAACACTAAGCGTTTTTAATCGTTCGGTTTCATAGGTGTCCACAAGGAAATCATATCCCATCTTTTTCCCCTTCTCATCAAAGCATTTTGAACTGAACCGCGGAGCGGGTGATGTTGGAAGACGGGGTGTATATGGAAATTTATGAGCCGCTTAGCGGTCACTCGGCTGGATTATGGAAGATGTTGGGCTCAAATACAAGGAAGGAGTTGATGGGGGAGGCGGGATCGGGAGGTGCTCGCCAGTAGAGAGAGGGGTCAAACCCACACTTTTCACGCCCCGAGCTCCCTCTCAAGCATTCCAACAGCTTTGCTCTGTTTCATCTCCTCTGCAACCAGTCTGTCTGCCCCGCCATTGTCAGGAGTGTAGGTGTGACCCCCTCTCTCTTTACTGCGGCCTCTGCGATGAAACGGATGGGTATTCCGGAGCGACTTGGGCGCTTTAAGAACTGAGACCCGCTCTAATCCACCACAGAGGCACAGAGGTCTCAGAGATTTTGACCCTATTAACAGGATTAACAGGATTAACAGGGGAGAAGCGGCGAGGGTCTTGTCCCCGTGTCCCCGCCTCTCCGCATCGGTCTTTACCTCTGTGCTCTCTTCCTGTCCGGACCATGTCCCGTCTCTGTGGTGAGTGGGGTCCGCCTTGACATTCCTTCGGACATTGTTTCCTTAATTCATCATTTCTCGAATCCCTCAATTCCTTAATTCATCATTGAAAACATATCAAAATCAACCTGTTGCAAGATAAAAAGAGTCTCCAGTCGCAATCACCCACTATGATTCCGCGCCTATGTCAGGTATTATGCCAAGGGACCGTATTCAATAACGGCAGCCGGCAACGCAAAGGCCGACATCCCGCAGGGAAACATGGCCAGTATCTCGAAGCGGGCCCGGTAGCGATGACGAGCTATGATTTCATCGTTAAAAGTTAGTTGATCCTTTGTACTAAGAATGGGGCAGACACTTGTGAAGAAGCAACTTACAGCTATTATCGAGCGTGAGGGAGACGGGTATGTGTCGCTCTGCCCGGAGCTGGATATTGCCAGTCAAGGCGATACGATTGAGGAGGCTCGAAATAATCTTCGGGAAGCGGTTGAACTATTTTTCGAAAGTGCTTCTCCGAATGAAATTCAGACACGCTTGCATGAGGAAGTGTACGTGACGCAAGTGGAGGTATCTGTTGGGTAAGCTCCGTGTCCTCTTCGGGAAGCAGGTCCGCCTTCGGAGTCGCAAGTCTCGGGTTGCGAGTTGCGGGTTTCGGAGCAGCCATATCGTGATGCAAAAGCGGCTTTCAGACACGACGATTACCGTCCCGGTTCCAGACCATGACGAACTCCGCGCCGGTACACTTCAATCGATCATCCGCCAGTCAGGTGTGCCAAAGAGCGAGTTCGACTCATGAGAAGCATCCTCGACGCATGAGCGCCGCGAAGAAGCGGGTGCACCAGATAGGTCGTCGTTAAAGGGGCCATTTCCGGGCCAAAAACAGCATTTTAAGACTTTAAAAGGGCCGAATATTAGCACTCTCTCCTTGGTCGGCAAGGTTTTAGCGTGGTCCGACCCAATGCCAACAATGCTGGTCGGCAAGGTTTTAGCGTGGTCCGACCCAATGCCAAAACGACCCAATGCCAAAACTGGCCTTACCTGCCGGGAATGCGGTCGTGGTCATATCTCGTTGGTGCTGTCTGGGGCTATGCTGGTGCTCCACTTTATTTTTCGTTTTTGTGGGTTGGCTTCTGTTTTTCTATCCCGTCGCAAAGGCATGGGAGATGACCAAACTGTTGTTTGTAAGGTGATGCTTTGGATGTTCAGACCAAACGAAGTTTCGTTCCACCCGTCATCACTGCATCCGGCGACGCCGTCGAAAAAGCGGCCCGCCGCCTGTCGCGCTATCGCTTTGCGGCTTTCGCAGCAGGCTTCCTATGTTGCTTTCTGGCCCTTGTCGTCGCCGGGCAGTACACAGCCCATATCAACTCGTTGTCCGGGGTGAAGCGCTTCTATCAGCAGGTCTCGCCGGAGGGCCAGTTCTATCCTACTGCGCGCCAGGTCTGGCAACTGACCCTGAGTCAGGTGTGTCGCGACAAAGTCAATGTGATCATCGGTGGCAGTTCGGTCATGTATGGCAACGGTCAACCGGCCGGAGCCACCGTGGCCGACCGGTTACAGGAGGCGTTGGGCGACGGATATGTGGTTTTGAATTTGGCGATGCCTGGCGGTAGACTGACTGGCCAAGGCCTGTTCGTTGCCGAGCGGTTGATGAAGGAAGGCTATCCAATTATCTTTATTGCTGATCTTTGGCTGGCGAATCCGGACCGAGATAAGGTTCTTTTCTCTATGGGATGGGAAGTTTATCACTATTTCTATTGGGATGCCCGCTTCAATGGTTTTCTTTTGCCATGGCAACCCCGAGAGGCTGGTGCGCTCATGTTGCTGGGGTTTCATTCCAGCGATAAGGCACTGGGGGCGCTGGCCAATGTGCCGCTGGCCTTCAACGAACTATGGACCGCCCTCGCCTATCACCGACTGGGACTTGTCACCATCCCCAGCATCGTGACTTGGAGAGAATTCTGGAAGCCGAGGGGCAGCTTTCCGGACGTAAAAGTCGAGGCGCCACACTATGATCGTTGGCAGACTGAAGTGGAAAAGGCAACCGTAGAAGGAGCCATTTTTTTAAAACTCCACGACGAAAATCTATGGGGAGAATCGCGGAGTCTGTGGACAGTGAGCATTCCCGGGCCGATGCGGCCCTTTATCGTGATCGTTAACGGTGCTATTAGTCCGGCGACCTTTGGCGCCCTGCCCGCTGACATCCAGACGGCGATGCGGAAAAAGATGTTGCGCCAGCGAGATGAACTGGTAAAGTTTGGCCTGTCGCCTGTGATCGACCGGGATGGATTCGATGCCGACGACTATGTCGACATACAACACCTATCGGTGATCGGCGCCCGTAAGCTGGCGGATCGGATGGCTGAAGCGGTTCGGGTCAAAGCGAGGGAGGTGCTGGGGCGATGAGGGTTGGTTTCGTCGATCTGGCTTGGCGGTTTTTGTTGGGCGCTTTTATCGTTCTTTGGTTTTGGTAAAGCTCCAGTTCACGGTAGCTTTGATTCTATTCCGTTCCTCGACCAATGCATAGACTTCGTTTTTAAGCTCTTCCTGAGTGGCAATGCGTCGGTCCAGGCATTGTTTCGAGATTACTGACAGCTCGATTTCGGCCATGTTGAGCCAACAAGCGAGAGAGAGGGGTCAAACCTACACTTTTCACGCCCCGAGCTCCCTCTCAAGCATTCCAACAGCTTTGCTCTGTTTCATCTCCTCTGCAACCAGTCTGTCTGCCCCGCCATTGTCAGGAGTGTAGGTGTGACCCCTCTC
>JBEKQE010000220.1:0-6276 GCA_049520035.1 Syntrophobacteraceae bacterium
AGGGACTCCCCGGCTTCGCTTGTCTCCATTCCGGAGACAATGACACACACCTATGCCCTAAGCCAATAGCGGCTTGGTTTCAAGCCGGCCATTTTGGCTGGTTTCTTGACCGGCGCCAATAAGATGCCGGCAACAAGGTTTCCCATCAAATGCGCTTCTATAACCTCTTCATCCAGGGCGGCATATGATCTATTCTTACAGAAAGCGCACTTGACTCCAGGCTTCCCGCACAGGCCGCGTTTCCATTCATTCAGGCAGACCGGCGCGTATCCGGACCTGCCGTCCATGCTCTCCCATCTTTTCGCATACAGGTAATCTCGCCCTTCGAATAAGGACATGAAAAGGCGGATTTTATCGGTAGAATCCGTCACATCTTTAAATTGGCAAGCCGGTCCCGTTTTCGCGGCATGCTGCTGAATCCCTTCGGGAGACGGCCTGCTTTCCAGGGGATCCGCCATTCCGAGCCTGGCCCTCAAGGGTTCATTTTCTTCCTTTAACGCCTTGTTTTCGGCGAGTGAGGCCTGATACTTTTGAAGCAATGTTTTGAAATCCATCATGGCGAGTTTTGGCTTTTCCGAATTCTGTGCCCTCACTTTAAAGGCTTGGCGGCTGCAAGTCTCCGACCCATAAATCTCCGAGATTAATTTCAATCTCCTGGAATGGCTCTGCCCGCACCTTGTCGTTTTCAGAAAAGCTCGCCAGCAGGGACCATCTACCAGATTCGAGTCTGAAGGCGTCCATAGTCATAGCAACGGGATCAATCAGCCAGATATGTCCAACGCCATGGTGAGCATAGATGGGCATTTTTTTGATTTTATCGGTACGAAGCGTATTTGGTGATAGGATTTCGCACACCCAATCCGGAGCTGCAGAAATCCAGTTGTGATCTTCTTCAATTGGAAATCTTTCTCTCTTCCAGCCTGCCAGGTCTGGAACCATAGTATGCTCTCCCAGCCCGATCTCCGGTTCAACAATAATAATCCATCCGCCCGGTCCCCCACCTTGTCCAAGGTAGTAAGGGGGGATGATTTCGCCTCCCAACACGGAGGCAGCCAAGGTGTGCTTTCTTGACGGTCTTGGAGTAACGATCAGTTCCCCATCGATGATTTCCCCCGTCATGTTTTCCGGGATGTTGTAAAGGTCCTCATAGGTTGCTTTCTTTTTTGCGAGCCCGCTCATGGCCGCCCTCTCCTTGTTATGATACTTATAGCGGAATACCGGATGCCGGCATTTTATTCAGTCAAGACTTCCGAGGGAATCTTTTTACGGGCCATCTCTCCTCCGTTGCGCCGAAGGCTTCTACAGAACGTTCCCATTGCGGTATTCTCCTATTTGGACACCTCGATGCCGCAAATATGAGTACAGGGTGCTCTTCGATATACTCAGTCTGTCAGCAATTTGCTGCACGCTCAGTGTTCCTTCACGATATAGAGCTTCAGCGGCATAAGCTGTAGGTTCGGCTTTCTTGGGCAAACCTTTTGGCCTCCCGCCATTTCTTCCTCTTGCCCGAGCGGCTGCCAGACCCGCTTGTGTACGTTCATGGATGATATCTCGCTCGAATTCAGCAAGGGAGGCAAAAAGGTTAAACGACAATCGGCCTTGGGGGGTGGTGGTATCTATGGGATCGTTTATGCTTTGAAGGTCAACTCCCTCATTTATGAGCCCATTCACTAAATCTACAAGGTGCTTCAGAGAACGGCCGAGGCGGTCCAATTTCCAAATTACAAGAACATCGCCGGACCGAATGTTTCTTAGAAGTTCATCGAGAATTGGCCTCTCGGGTCGCGCTCCGCTGATGATCTCCTTGTAGATCTTTACACTTCCAACGCTCTTCAGCGCATCCACTTGTAAATCAAGGTTCTGGTCTTTGGTGCTAACTCTGGCATATCCGATCTTCATTAATCGACCCCTGCCGCAATATTCGGTTCATCATTCTCATAGGAAGAGTGAAAAGTAAACTCTGTTTTACAAAACCAGTATTTCGTACTGGGAAAGCTGTTATTTTTCGATGATTGAAAAAGATACATGGCTGGTACGATAAAACGGTTTGCCAGGGCTTACACCCCCAGCAGGCGTCGCTGCAGCAGCGCCTGCATATCTCGACGCCCGTCAGCAATTACAAGAACGTAGACATTCTCGGCCATGACCCGGTAAATGATGCGATAGGGTTTGAAAAAAATCTCGCGGTACTCCCGAAGGCCTATGGCCAGCAATTCCTTCGGGTAGGCCCCTCGCTGAGGATTTTCGGACAGGCTGGTGAATGCCTTTTCAACCTGTTCGAGGACGTGATCCGCGTTGCCCGGCACATCGTGCAGCTCGATGTAATCGTACAAATCTTCCAGGTCGCGGGCTGCGTCGTCGGTCAGGAATACCTGGAATGACATCAGCGGGCCTTCCTCCGCTCACGAAGCCCTTTAATGACATCGGCAGCGGGCTGAACCTTGCCTTCTTCGACCCGGCGGGCGCCGAGCGCCAGAATTTTCAGCAGCGCCATGGTCTCCTGCGTTTGCTCGTAACTTTCGATGCCCTGCATGACCACCTTGGCTTCGCCGTTCTGGGTGATGACCAAGGGTTCTCCCTGTTCCCCCAGGCTGCGCACGATCTCTGCGGCATGCGCCTTGAGATAGCTGATCGGTTTGATTTGGCTCGACAGTTTCATGATCCTCCTCCTTCAAGATATGACCGAATATAGTCCTTAAACGGGTCATCCGTCAAGTTTAAAGGCTATTCCGGGATTGTAAGCCGGAACCCTCGGAGTCAGATACCTCCGGCAAAGCCGGAGGCTTGAAAATATGGGCCGCTCAAAGCGGCTGTGGGTATTTGTTCGCTCCCGACACTATCCGCAAAGGAGATGACTACCGCACCCCCGTCATTCCGGCAGCGCTTCTGAGCCGGAATCCATCGGATTTTCGGAAGTTATCACGCATGACGCAGTTAGTTCAAATAGCCAAGGGAAGCAGCCTGACGGTCTTGGCGTGCTTCAAGTCTCTGGATTCCGGCTCAAAAACACTGCCGGAATGACGACTCCCGGAAATGTCAAACTTTTGCGAGTCCACCGGCATAGCCGGAGGTTTACCCTGATCAATTAATGACACGTAAAATTCAGCCCCCGTTTTGAAATGGCCTCCTATTGGTTATGTTCGATCCCCGTGGTTTTTATGATGAGCCCGCGGTCGAGCAGCCGGCAGGAAGACGCTCCGATTCCAAGAAGTTCGCGAACTGTTTTTATGCTTGTTCCGCAGGATAGATGCCACCATCCGCCGATATAAACGGGCCGCAGGGGATTGAATCTTTCCAGGCTGCACGTGATTTCACAGGCCATTTGTCTTTCGCGCTCCTGCCAGCGCAACGCATCCGCAGGTCGAGTTTCGGGCAGGGAAGGCTCTCCGCTGATTCTTCCCGCAGCATGAGCATACAGGGAGGAAACAGGCGGGCCGCCGCTTTCCAGCTCCAGCAGCAACTCGATGTTTTCGGCTGAAATCATCTCCTGCCAGGTTTCGATCCATCTGCGGCTGAAGTCGGAATAGTCTATCCCAATAAGGTCGATTCCGGTTCTTTTTGCGTATGCGGCTGAGGCCCTGTACTCGAAAGGAATCCTTATCTGGCGAAGAATTGCGGTAATCTGGACGTGCTTGATAGCTTTGCTGAACTCAATTTTCAGCTTTTTGGAAACGGTCCGGAGGTGTTCAAGAAATATCTTTCGGAGTTCGGATGAGTGCTTTTTGCGAAATTTCAGGGCAAAAGCGCTGATTTCAACCAGTATGAGGTCCGGCCTGTGCTGTTCAAGGAAAGTGCGGGTCCTGGAAAACCCTTTCGGGTCGGAGTGAACTGTCCCCAGCAGGATCAGCCCGGCAGGCGATCTCGGTGATGAGCGGCGGCCATCGGATGAATTTATTTGGTCGAACATTCGGGGAACAGGATTAAGTTGAGCTCCTGAAAGTGATTGATATGCAGCTCAGCCTTCAGGGAAGGGTTCTTGTAACTGACGAAATGAATTCCGGTGGCAAGCGCCAGGGTCTCGTCCACCCTGGAGTCGCCGATATAGAGAACATGCTGAGGCAATACTCTGAATGCGGCGAATATTTTCTCCATTGTTTCGGGATGTGGCTTGGGGTTGCTAACGTCCGAGGCGCACACCACAAGATCGAAATACTCCCTCAGGTTGAACTGCCGCAGAAGTTCGAGCGTGGAAATGGTGCGGTTTGTCGCCAGGGCGGTCCGAAAATGCGTCTTGGCAAGTTTGAGAAAACAGACCAGTCCGGGTTCACAGCATAGATAGTCGTTGAACGGGCCAAAATCTATAGTTTTGAAATACTCGAAGGCGCGGTCGAAATCCTCGCCCTCCCCCCCGGTCAAGTAGACCAGAGACTCGCGAACAGGGTGCATATGTATGAATTCGTGCTGGTCCGCTCTGAGGGGAGGCCCCCCGATTATTTTCATGATATGACTGTAGAAGTGAATATTGGCCTCTCGTGAATCGAAAAGAACCCCATCACAATCGAGCGCAATCACCCTGAGATTGCGGACTTTGGCGGCAAATGCTTCCCTTGCGCCGTCATTGGTCTTTTTATTCATCTATTTAGCGCTCCGTGCGGGTCTTCCGTTCCTTTTCGATTCAAACTTTACTTGCCGCATATTGCAAATTAATGTTCATAGTAATAAATATAAAAAATTATACGAAATTCCGATGTTCGAATCCTGCCTCCAATCTTAATATGGAGAATCCGCAATGAAAAATCAATTCGATTATCTCGTCATCGGCAGCGGAATTGCTGGTCTCACATTCGCCTTGAAAGCAGCGCGGAGCGGATCGGTAGCAATTGTAACAAAAAAAGACAGACTTGAAACCAACACAAATTACGCCCAGGGCGGAATAGCATCCGTGTTCGGGCAGGACGATTCTTTCGACCTCCACCTCCAGGATACCTTCAGTGCGGGGGACGGCCTGTGTCATCCTGAAGTGGTGGATTTTGTCGTAAAAGCCGGCCCAGACCGGATCAAGGACCTTCTGGAACTGGGGGTCGCCTTCAACCGGGGAGCCGACCCGAACTTATTCGATCTGGGAAGAGAAGGAGGGCACAGCCGCAACCGGATTCTTCACGCCCAGGATATGACAGGCATGGCTGTTGAGAGGGTCCTGATGGCTGCCGCCGAATCAAACCCCAATATCGTTATCTTCGAAAACCATTTGGTCCTGGATTTGGTGATCCAGCATCAGTCAATGAGGACCGGCTCTGTCGATCTGTACCAGCGGGATACATGCCGGGGTGCATACATCCTCGATATAACCGGAGAACAGATTCATACCTTCGTGGCAAATGCCGTGTTGCTGTGCACCGGGGGGGCCGGGAAAGTCTATCTTTATACGAGCAATCCCGACGTCGCAACCGGGGACGGGCTCGCCATAGCCTATCGGGCAGGCGCAAAACTGGCAAACCTTGAATTCGTTCAGTTTCATCCTACCTGCCTGTATCATCCGACGGCTAAAAACTTCCTGATCTCCGAAGCGGTTCGCGGGGAGGGAGGTAGACTGATCGACCGCCGTGGACGGGCCTTCATGGAGAAATATCATCCGCTCAAGGATCTGGCGTTTCGCGATATTGTGGCACGCGCGATAGACACGGAAATGAAGACGACAGGAGATGACTGCGTTTTCCTGGACATCAGCCACCGGGACGGCGATTTCCTCAAAGAGCGTTTCCCGAACATCTACCAGAGATGTCTGTCCCTGGGCATCGATATCACCCAAGACCCTATTCCGGTCGTTCCAGCCGCCCATTACATGTGTGGAGGGATCGTCACCAACCCTTCGGGACGTACAACAATCCGAAACCTCTATGCTCTTGGCGAGTGCGCCTGTACCGGGTTACACGGAGCAAACCGCCTTGCCAGCAATTCGCTGCTGGAAGCCATGGTTTTCGCGCACGTTGCGGCCCTAGAGTGCTCAGAACAAATCCAGTTGTGGCGAAGCCGCATTCTTCCCAATGTGCCTGACTACCCCGCAAACATCGCCAATCAGAATTCCTCAAACAATGAGATGGTCATGATAGCCCATAACTGGGATGTCATCAGGCGCCTGATGTGGAACTACGTCGGTATCGTGAGGACGGACAAGCGGCTTGCCCTGGCCTTGACTCACGTCGTGCAGATAAGGATGGAATTAAAGGAGCATATGCCGAAAATTCCGATGAACAGCGACCTGGTAGAACTTCAGGGGCTTGCTCTGGTGGCTGAACTTATCATCCGGTGCGCCGTTCTGAGAAAGGAGAGCCGGGG
>JBEKQE010000221.1:0-6271 GCA_049520035.1 Syntrophobacteraceae bacterium
ACCTTGTCCTTAAAGGGAGAACGGCAACTGAAAAATAACTATTATCGCTAAGGTTGCCTATTCTCGGGGCAGATGAATGGATCCGTCTGCTTGGTTCCCAGGCATTTTGCAAGAGGCTCTAGTGTAAGGATAATATTGGAAGTTTTGCAACAGGCTCCATACTTGATGTAAAAATTGCACGATCCTTATTTTTCAGATATTTTAATGGTCCTCACTCCCAGTCCCAGTATACGCGAGTCGCTGCTAACACCTAAATCTGCAGGAGAGGCGGCATCGGGTAACTCAAGGCTGATTTTCAATTCGCATCCTTCTAGATAATCATGCGGAATCGTAACATTATATTCACCGGGGCCGCTAACAATCCACTCCCCTGCCTTTCTGTCGTTGATGTAAATGGTTACCCTTTGTTTTTCCAATTTGCCGGGAACGACAAAAGGGTCAATTTCAGCATACATAATAATATCAGTTTTTGATTTAGGAATTGTTATCAGCAACTCAGCACTTTTTCCCTTTGTCCGAGTGAATACCTTGTCGGGACCGAACCACCCTTCCTGCTGATATTGCGCAGCATTTCCTCTTTCTCCAAAGTATATGCCCGGGCCAATAATTTTATGTCTACTTCGCAGAAATATCCAAATTGGGCCACTCCGTCCTTTTGATTTCAATATTAGCTCATATCCAAATGTATCCGGGTGTTGAAGTAATGTTTCAAAAAATGGTTTTTCTAATTTATATTGTTGCGTCATTTTAAGATTTTCGTCGACAATTATCAGATCGTATTCATTTGTTTTAACCAATGACTCATACGATGATCCTTTAAACTCATTAGGATTCATTGATACCTTCGACCGTCCAGGGATTGCAAAGACAAGTAGTGGGGTAGGATAATATCCTAAGCCTTTTACATTGTTATTATCGAAGGTTGATAATCTATCTCGCAGATCCATAACCAGATCTTTATCTCGATAAACGCTACTGTTTATAGATAAAGTACAAATAGGACTAACAACAAATAACGACATCATGATAGATAAGGTAAGCATAACTTTATTACTGTGTATCTCACTATATTTTGAAATAAGCGCAGCCGGGCCCCAAAAAAATAAAGGGATCACCATTATCCAATATCGGGGTTCAGGTACAAGCAGCATCAACGGAGTTATTGATACTGCTGCCAAACTTACAATAAAAACCACATAATCATTAAACCACATCCGTTGCAGATTGCCACTCTGTAATCTCCTAATAATAAGCCACATAGTGCCGAAGCCTATCCACAATACAAATATAACTTGCTCAAACCATACAACTTGATATCCAATTAATTGCCGCATTGGATACAGGCCATATGTTTCCAACCCATTAGGCAGAAGAATGCTGTGCTGTGCTAATATGTAATATATATGACTTACATTTGAAATACCATTTAACACACAATACCTTACCACTTCAATTGGATTTATCAACAGCGCCTCAAAAACATCCGATGCCCCAGGGAATTGCTTATTCATAACTGTGCTGAATTCAGTCATTGGATCTATTTGAATGCCACCTCGTGCTACTACGAATGCGGTATAGCATTGCCAAAGTATCATAGATAGATATCTGTCTATATAAGAGAACAGCCGATTTGCATTGTGTGCTACACAATAAGCTACGCCTGAAATCACAATTACCCCGGCTGCAAAGCTTAATTGCAGTCTCCTCTGCTTTCTCCATCCCTTATGTTTCAGTTCATTAAGCCATAACGTCGTCCTTTGGGCGCCTAATAAAAACAGCAGCAGCACATATTCTAGACGTATGAAAATTACAATAACCAGCAATACGATGGAAAATATCTTCGCGCTTTTGCCTAAATTGACAAGCCAAAAAAAACCGGCAAAGCAGGCAAGAGCGAATGTGAATAGATGGATATTGTTATGCTGGACAAGAGGTGTATTCAGTAAAGTGATATTCCACAAAAGAGCCATGATGAATGCACCATACACATTAACCCCTTTGATTGAAGATAGCAAAAGAAACAGTCCAATAACAGAAGACAGAGAGGCAATAAAACGCACACAATAATGTGCAATTATTGGGTCATCCGTTATATAACGAAATAGTACGATATATATGTCATAAAATAGACACGTAGATATGTCCCCACTTGTATATAGATTAAACGCTTTCCTAATATAGCTTGCCTCATCGCTAAGAGGTATATCTGTATTCCATAGCCCATAGTTAGTCCTGACTACAGCCAACAGGAGAAACATCAACAATAAAACCATGATATGTGCCTGGTTATTTATTTTGGCACGCCTCATATATATGTTCGCTCCTTTAAGGATAAGAGAATGACAAGAAACTATGATTACACGCCAACCGGAGTGAACGTTGATATTATCACGACAAAGACTCCCGAACAAATGATCAGCACGCCGGCCACCCTGCAGAGGTTAACCGGCCCGTTAAATGGAAAGCAGCCAAATAACAGTGTAGCGATATAGGTCAGGCTCACCACCAGGAATGCTAAGCTGAAATCCAGTTTCGACAGGACATCGAAGTCTTCCACCTCGGCAACTCTTTCCGGCCGGAGAGAGCGGATCTTTTCGATGAGTGTTTGCTCCTGCATCATTTGCCTGCTCATTTTTGGTGATATCTTCACCTTCATCACGATCCTGCTTTCAAGCAATGAAGTTCGTGATTTTGCCCAACCATAGCTTTTCATTCTTCCCTGCTCCCTCTTTTTTTTGCCGCTTCTATTGCCGTTTCTGGTTGCCGCTTCTGATTGCCGTTTTACATGAGTTTTCAGAGTGTGCCAAACTGTTTGCAAGTGCTCACCACGAAGAGCAGCGTAAAGAGATTTTGACAGGATTAACAGGATTAACAGGATTAACATGATCAACATGATTAACAGGATTGAAAAATCTCCAATTTAGGGATTCAGACACTCCAAAACGGGAAGCGAGAAGCGAGAGGCAGGCAGAAGGAAGCTTTTGCTCCCTGCTCCACGTTCCTTCATTCCGCAATTCCTCAATCCGGTTTTAAGGTGCGAAGGGAGAATTCTTCGTCTGTACAAAGGGAGAATTCTTCGATTGTAACTGTTGTTTTCCTGTTCTTTGTCTTCCTGGTTCCCGGCTTTCGCCGGGGTTATCCCGGTCTATATTCCCTTGGCCGATGACCCAACGTAGTCCGGTCGCACTTGAATTCTTACGGGAAATGACTGATATTACCATCGAAAAAGGCGAGAGTGGTTATCCTTTTCGGTAGGTGTTATGTAAGTCTATCATACGAGACATATGCCAAGATGCCAAGACAAACTGACAGGACCCGGGAAGAGTTAAACACGCGGCCAATTGTTGCTATAACAATGGGAGACCCATGCGGGGTCGGGCCGGAAATCATCGTTAAGGCGTTCGATTCGCCGGGGTTTCCGGGCGAGTGTGTTCCACTGGTGATCGCAGACAGCCTCCCGATCGAGCGCGCAATCAGGCTGCTCGGTTCATCCGCAGTTGTCCGGCCGATGACCGGCCAAATGTTGGGGTCGTTTCGCGCCGTCGCCCTTACGATGGATTCGGGCACGATTCCTGTTTTGGCGCCGGCCGCCCAGGACGGCAGTTTGACGGCAGGGCTGACGGCGGCGGATATAGAATTCGGCAAACCAACACCTGCTGCTTGCGAGGCGGCGGTCTCCTGCATTCGGACGGCGGTCGGGCTCGCCGTCGCCGGGTCGGCCGATGCCGTTTGCACCTGTCCCATAAACAAGGAACAGCTTCACAAGCAGGGGTTCCCCTTTGCGGGGCATACCGAATTCATACGGGAATTAACATTGGCCGAAGACGTGGTAATGATGCTTGCCGGACCCAGGCTCAGGGTTGCGCTCGCCACGATTCACGTGGCCCTGGCCGACGTCCCGGGCCTGCTCACAAAAGAGCTGCTCCGAAAAGTCGTCCGCATCACGGCGGAGTCGATGTCGCGGGACTTCGCCGTGAAATCGCCCCGCATTGCCGTTGCGGGCCTCAATCCGCACGCGGGGGAAGCCGGGAAGTTCGGGCGCGGGGAAATTGAAGTTATAAGGCCCGTAATCGAGGAATTCGAAGCCACCCCCTTGCAGACGGGCGGCTGCGGGAGCGGCCTTTATGCCCGTATAAGCGGTCCGTGGCCTGCGGATACCCTTTTCCATCGCGCCATGTCAAATGAGTTTGACGCGGTCGTGGCGATGTACCACGACCAGGGGCTTATACCGGTGAAGCTCGTTCATTTCAACGAAGCTGTCAACCTCAGCCTCGGGCTTCCGGTCGTGCGCACCTCGGTCGATCATGGGACCGCCTACGACATTGCAGGTATGGGAACAGCCGACCCCGGCAGCCTCATCGAAGCCGTGAGTCTCGCGGCTTTTATAGCCCGGAACAGAAAAGACGTGCAAGTATGGCCCACGAATCGATCTACATAAGAGGAGCACGCCAGAACAACCTCAAAAACATCGACCTGCGAATCCCTCGAAACAGGTTCGTCGTGATCACCGGGGTAAGCGGATCGGGCAAATCTTCGCTCGCCTTCGACACCCTTTTCGCAGAAGGGCAGAGGCGCTATCTTGAGGCCCTGTCCACCTACGCGCGCCAGATGGCCGGAAGGCTCAACGCACCGCTTGTCGATGAGATCGAGGGACTGAGTCCTTCGATTGCAATCGAACAAAAAGGCTTGCCGCATAATCCCAGGTCCACTGTCGGCACCCTGACCGAAATTTACGACTACCTGCGGCTTCTTTTCGCCCGGCTGGGCACAATCTTTTGCCCGAACTGCGATTTGCCCGTCCGGGCCTGGACGGTCCCCGGGATCTTGACCGACCTCTCGGAGAGCTTGCCCCCGAAAAGCCGGATACTGCTCCTTGCACCCCTTGGCGAGGTCGCGGAAAAGGAACTGCCCAATCTGCTCAGAAGGCTAAGGCGCGATGGTTTCGGCAGGGTTCGCGCGGATGGATCGGTCTATGAGTTGGACCCGCTTCCTTCGCTCCCACGCAGGCCCTCCCACCGGATCGAGATTGTGATTGACCGGCTCGTGCTGGATGATGAAAGGCACAGGCGGCTCATCGATTCGCTGGAACTTGCCCTCAGGGTTGGAAAAGGAACAGCCGTGATCACCACTCCCGAAGGCTGGGAAAAATTCTATTTTGAATCGGCCCGGTGCGCCTCGTGCGGGTATACGGGGCCCGAGCTTACGCCCGGTCTGTTTTCTTTCCAGCATCCCGCGGGCATGTGCCCTCTATGCCGGGGACTGGGACATGCCGCAGCGGACGAAGAACAGGCGGCTCCGCAGGGGTCCGCTCCCATTGCGGAGGAGACCGAAGAGGCCCCCGAGATTCCAGGATTGAGCTCCGAGCCGCCTCCCTGCCCGGCCTGCAACGGAACAAGGCTAAGCGAAGCCGCTCTCTCGGTTCGGCTCGGGGGTCTTTCGATAGATAGTGTCTCCTCGATGAATCCGGCCTCTGTAGCGCAGTGGCTCAAAGCACTCGATTTTGATGACTCCGGACGCAAGATTTTAGAGCGCCCCAGGAAAGAAATCCTTAACAGGTTGAACAACCTGATCGAACTGGGGCTTCCATATCTCACCCTGGACCGGTCCTCCAACACGCTTTCAGGCGGCGAGGCCCAGCGCGTTCGACTGGCTAACCAGCTCAGCTCGAGCCTTTCCGGCGTGCTCTATGTTCTCGATGAGCCCAGCGTCGGCTTGCATCCGCGCGACCACCGAAGGCTCCTGGACATCCTGTTGCGGCTCCGGGACGCCGGTAACAGCCTGATCGTGGTCGAACACGACAGGGAGACGATCCTGCGCGCCGACCACGTCATAGATATGGGACCGGGGGCCGGAACGCAGGGAGGCGAGATCGTTTTCTCGGGGACGCCTGAAGGGATAGCAAACTGCTCCGCCTCGCTTACCGGACTCTATATGTCGGGCAAAAAACAGATTCACACTCCCAAAGGCCGGAAAAAAAGTGGGGATTTTTTTCGGCTCACAGGGGCCTGCGGACACAACCTCAAGTCCATTTCCGCCGAATTCCCCTACGGATGCATGACGTGCGTCACCGGTGTTTCCGGCTCGGGCAAGAGCACCCTTGTTCTGGATACGCTCTACCGCGCGCTGGCCCGAAGAATCTATAACATCGAGACTCATCCCGCCCCGTTCTCCAGCCTGGACAACGCAGAACGCCTGAAAAAAGCGATCCTGGTCGATCAGTCGCCGATCGGCAGGACCCCGCGCTCCATACCGGCAACCTACACGGGAGTCT
>JBEKQE010000222.1:0-6184 GCA_049520035.1 Syntrophobacteraceae bacterium
CTAATCCCAAACATAGGCCTCATTAAAATCAAGACTATGTTTCCGCAAAAAAAGGCGAAACTCCTCCTGAAATGACATCTTCTTGTGATGATTCATTTGATCGGCAATATATTCTCGGACTTCGGCTATCTTAGAGAAGCTCACAGAAAAAGCCCCATACCCGTTTTGCCACTGAAATAATTCGAGGTCACCGCCCTTGGTCTTTATCCATTTGGATGAATTGCGTTTTGCTTCGCCGATAACCCTGGCAACCGCGGCGGACCTTGAGAGAGCGCAAAGGATGTGGATGTGATCAGCCGTCCCGCCAACAATCTGCGCGGGGGATTCGTATGCCTTCATGATGGAAGCAAGATAGGCGCACATCTCCTTCCGAATCTCAGCGTCAACAAGGAAAGGCATCCGCTTCTTGGTTGAAAAGATTATATGAATGTGGACCTGCGCCAGAGATTGAGGCATTCGCCGGGGAATCCTTATTTTTATGTAACCCTTTCAGGGTAAGAATGGGTTTGGTTTTGTCCACCCTTCCCAGGGTGACGCTCCGCTTACCCTGGGCTAATTTATGCAGCCCCTAAACTTCGGGGCATTTGGCTCGGACAGTCTTCCTGTTTCCTTATATTTTGGATCTCCCACACAAGAATCACATGTCCAAACTCCAGGGACTGTGAAGACTGCCCGATGTTCTTGAGAAAATTCTTTATGTCCGATTCGGCGATCTCGCCAAGATGAAATATTTTTGCATCCGAAAACTCAACTCCGTGAGCAGTGAGGAGGAAAAGGGAAAGCCTTTTCTGTTCACTATTCGTCGCGAAGCGATAGAACCAAAAGGAATTATTTTTTTCTGTTCACTGCTCACTCTTCACTTTTCACCGTTCACTGTTCACTGTCGTTACAGTTTCACCTGCTGCACGGAAATAATGCTTGGGTGCGATCGAAGGACTTCCAGCGCCTCCCTGGGAGCTTCGTTGTCGAGCCGTATTATAGCGATCGCCTTGTCCCTTTCACGGCTGCGAGCCAAGTGCATGTTGGCGATATTCACATTGAAATTGCCGAGCGTTGTCCCAATATGGCCGATAGTTCCCGGTTTGTCCAGGTTCTGGATGATCAGGTTGATCCCTTCCAGCTCGGCTTCGAGCATGTAATCGTTTAGCCGAACCAACCGGGCCTCCTGTCCGAGAAAAACCGCTCCCGAGGCGGAATATTCGTCTTTTCCGCACCCCTTCACCTTTACTGCGATCTCCCCGGTATAGCCCCTGGACTGGGAAGTCGTGGATACGGTCAGCTCGATCCGGCGCTCTTTGAGAAGAAGAGGCGCGTTTATCAGGTTCACCTTTTCGGCCATGATCGGGTCGAGCAGCCCCTTGATTACGGTCTGGGTAAGGGGCTGCAGCGGGACCTCCTGGAGGTCTGAGCCCGCATAGGTGATATCGAGTTTTTGCAGCGCCCTGCAAAGCTGGCCCTGGAGGTTGCCGAGCCGCTCGGCCAGCAGCAGGTACGGCCGCAGTCTTTCGTAGTCCTTCATGCTGATCGACGGGAAGTTAATGGCGTTTCGAATCAGCCCTCGCTGAAGGTAGTCAAGAATCTGGGAGGCGATCGCCACAGAGACGTTTTCCTGCGCTTGCAGGCTGGAGGCCCCCAGGTGAGGGGTGAAAATGACGTTGGGCATATCGAGCAGAGGGCTCCCGGTGGGAGGCTCTTTTTCGAAAACATCGAGCGCGGCCCCGGCTACATGCCCATTGGAAAGAAACTCGCGCAGGGCTTGCTCATCTATCAGCCCGCCGCGGGCGCAGTTGACAATACGTACGCCCGGTTTGGTCTTCGCCAGGGTCTGCGGGTTCAGTATCCAATGGGTCTCCTCGGTGAGCGGGGTGTGCACGGTAATGAAATCCGATCCGGCGAGCAGATCGTCAAGTGAGACATACTCGACGCCCAAGACCGCCGCCATCTCGGGCACTATATGCGGATCGTAGACAAGGACCCTCATTTTCATCGCAAGGGCGCGGTCGGCGACAATCGAGCCTATTTTTCCCAGACCCACTATGCCCAGGGTCTGGTGATAAAGCTCGGTGCCGACAAATTTCTTCTTTTCCCACAGCCCATGACGCATAGACCCGGTCGCCTGCGGGATGTGGCGCGCCAGTGCGAGCATTAACGCCAGGGTATGCTCGGCGGCGGCCATGGCGTTTGCCCCCGGCGTGTTCATGACCAATACCCCGCGCGCGCTGGCAGCTTCGACGTCGATATTGTCCACACCCGTGCCTGCCCTGCCGACCGCTTTGAGCCGCTGAGAACTTTCGATCAGATCGGCGGTGACCCTGGTGCGGCTGCGCACGATCATGGCGTCGTATTCGGGCAAAATCGCCTTGATTTCAGCCGCGCCAAGTCCGTCGGGCGTATCCGCCTCAACCCCTTCGGCCGAGCGCAAAGTCTTTAGACCGCTTTTATCGAGTCCGTCGCAAATGAGTATTTTCAGCATTTAAACTTACCCCAGATAAGCTTTCCGAATCTCGGGATTTTCCGAGAGCGCCTGTGATTGGCCTTCCAGCACTATTTTCCCGGCTTCCAGAACATAAGCACGATGAGCGTACTTTAGAGCGATTCGTGCGTTTTGTTCCACGATGAGAATGGTGGCGCCGCTGTCGTTGAGTTCTTTTAGCACCCGAAAAAGTTCGACCATCAGAAGAGGCGACAGTCCCATCGAAGGCTCATCGAGCAGGACGAACCCGGCACCGCTCATAAAGGCCCGCCCGATTGCGAGCATCTGCTGCTCGCCGCCGCTCAGCAGGTCTCCCCTTTGGGATTTGCGGCCGGCCAGACGCGGGAAGAGCGCAAAAACACGTTCGTAGTCCCTTTGAATCTGCTCCCGGTCATTTCTTGCAAAGGTTGCCAGCTTCAGGTTTTCAAAAACTGTGAGGTTTCCGAAAATATGCCTGCCCTCCGGCACAAGGCCGATTCCGTACTTGGATACAAGGGTATGCGCGGGGACCGGAAGAAGGTTGACCCCATTGAATTTTATTTCACCCTTGCTCACCTGGGGTCCTTCGGGGGGCGGAAGACGCATGATGCTCATGAGAGTGGTGGATTTACCGGCGCCGTTGGCCCCAAGCAGCGCGACTATCTCACCCTCGTTGACACGAAAGGATATCCCGTGCAGCGCCTCGATGTTTCCGTATTTTACGTGAAGATCAGATACCTCGAGCATGGACCGGTTCTTCTTCTCCCAGATATGCCTTAATGACGCGGGGGTCCTGCCTGATTTCATCCGGCCGGCCCTCGGCGATCGTTTCGCCGAAATCGAGTACCAACATGTTCTCGCAGACGTTCATCACCACCCGCATGTGGTGTTCTATCAACCAGATCGTCAGCTTGAATTCGTCTCGAATCCACCGGATCGTTTCTATAAGCCGGCCGACTTCACCGGGGTTCATCCCGGCGGCCGGTTCATCGAGCAGCAGGAGCCTGGGCCGAAGTGACAGGGCCCGGCCAATCTCCACACGCCGCTGAAGTCCGTAGGGGAGGTTTTTCGGAAATTCGAGTGCGAATTGCCTAAGCCCCAGCAAATCCATGATCTCCTCTGCCCTCTTTTTGACACGCCGCTCGCTTCTTACGAACTTTGGGGTGCGCAACACCGATTGTAAAAAACCGTAACCGAGTTGATGATGCTGAGAGACGCAAATGTTTTCGAAAACGCTCAGGCTGTTCCAAAGGCGGATACTCTGGAACGTGCGCGCTATTCCCAGGGCTGTAACCTGGTGCGGGCGCAGGCCGCCTATATCGCGGTCCAGGAACCGGATTTGACCTTCCGACGGACGGTAAAAACCGCTCACCATGTTGAACACGGTCGTCTTGCCGGCGCCGTTAGGGCCTATCAGGCCCATCAGCTCACCGCCCTGCAGGGTCAGGTTAAGATTATATACCGCCCTAAGACCGCCGAAAAAGTGCGTCAGGTCCTTTATTTCCAGAAGGGCCATTTTACGCCCGCCCCTCTCTGGGTGCAAACCATCTGCGCAGATTCGGGAAAATGTCGGTGAGTTCCCTGTGTCCCATGATCCCCTCGGTCCGGAAGATCATTAGAAGAACGAGCAGAAACGGCACCGCGACCCATTTTACGACCTGAAGCGGTCGAAATGCCTCCAGCGCAAGCGTAAAGATAATCGCGCTGATCACCGAGCCGCTTAACGATCCCATTCCGCCCATGTAAACCATAACCAGCGCTTCGGTCGATTTCATGATGGTGAAGGACCCGGGGTTTATATATCCCAGCACGTGCGCGAACAGGCCACCCGCTATTCCTGCCAACCCGGAGGAGAGCATGAAAGCCACTATCTTCATCCGCTGGGTATTTATGCTCATAATCTCAGCCGCAATTTCGTCGTCTCTGAGCGCGACAATGCCTTTGCCGTAAGTCGAATTTACAAGCTGATGGATTATCCAGACAGTCGCCCCAACCGATATGAAGACCCAGATCATGGTCCAGGGGAGATTCAAAACCTTCTCCATTGAATCGATCACGTTTCGCATGCCCATGAAACCGCGCGCGCCGCCGATCGGCTGGATGTTTTCTATCGAGCTTTTGACGATATAGTTAACGGCCAGGGTTATGATCGCAAGGTAGTCGCCCCGCGTCTTGAAAGAGGGCACCGCGACGAGCAGGCCTGCAAGAGCGGCTGCTGCGCCCCCGGCAATAAGGGTAACCGGGAAAAGAAAAATTGCGCTGGAAGGGGGAAGCAGAGGCGGCCCGAAAATCGAGCTGTCCGTAAACAGCATCACGTTTAGAATCGAGGCGACATAGGCCCCGACGGCCATGAATCCGGCATGTCCCACCGAGAACTCGCCCATGTACCCGTTCACGATGTTTAGCGAAGCTGACAGGATTATATTTATCCCGGCATACATCACAACGAGCTGCACATAAGCGTTGAGAATGCCGAGTTTGGCGGCGAGCACACCAAGAGCGCAAAGAGTCGTGTAAGATATAACAGAGCTGTAATTGCGCATAGCCGCCTAAATCTTTGTGGCCCTTGCCACACCGAAAATTCCTGTGGGTTTTACGCTGAGGAATACCAGCAGAATGCTGAAAGCGATAAGATCGCGCAGAGTCGATGGAAAGAAAGCTGCAACGAATATTTCAACGAACCCGAGAAGAAATCCCCCCGCAATGGCGCCGCGTATTTCCCCAATGCCGCCCAGAACGGCCGCAATGAAAGCCTTCCAGCCGACGAGCGCCCCCATATAAGGGTCGAGCACCGGGTAGGCGGTGGCGAAAAGCACTCCAGCAAGGGCCGCCAGTGAAGATCCCAGGGCAAAAGTGAAAACAATGACCGTATCCAGCGGAATGCCCATCAACGGCACGGCCATCCTGTCGTAGGAGATGGCCCGCATCGCCATTCCGATCCTGGTTTTGCGCACGATTGCCTCGAGTAGAACGAAAACCAGAACCGTGGTGAGGATCACCAGTACTTTGATGTTGGTGAAAGTTACCCCTGCGATGTTATGAGCCGCATTTGAAAAAAGCTGGGGAAAGCTGCGGCGGCTTGCCCCAAGAACGGCCAGATTGCCGTTCTCGAGGATCAGTCCGCACATCAGGGCCGTAATTACGACATAGAGGCGCGATGCGCCCTTACGCCGGAGGGGGCGGTAGGCGACCCGCTCGATGGCGACGCCGACTCCCGATGTAATTATCATGGTGATCATTACGGTCAGGCCGAAAATCAGGGCCGGCGGCAATCCGGGCGAAAACCAGGCATAGCGGCCGAGCAAAAGCGTGGCTATGAAAAAGCCGATATATGCCCCCACCATGAATATGTCCCCGTGGGCGAAATTGATCAGGAGCAGCACCCCGTAGACCATCGTATAGCCAAGAGCGATCAGGGCGTAGAAGCTCCCCCACTGCATGGCGTTAAGCAGGTTCTGGAAAAATGTTTCTAAAAACAAGCGCTGCCCTTTGGAAAACAGAGTTTAAGCTGAAAGGCCCCGGACATGCCGGTCGAAGCTGCCGACGGTAAAATATCAGATAGGGGGGCAGCTTTCCAAATAATTTTGAAGTGAATAGTGAGCAGTGAATAGTGAGCAGAAAAAGCAAAAGAAAATAATTCCTTCTGGTTCTATCGCTTCGCGAGGAGCAGTGAATAGTGAGCAGAAAAAGCAAAAGAAAATAATTCCTTCTGGTTCTATCGCTTCGCGAGGA
>JBEKQE010000223.1:0-6131 GCA_049520035.1 Syntrophobacteraceae bacterium
TTGGCATCCCGCCCTTTTCCAAGTATCTCCAACTTCCCTTCCGCTCGCCAGCGGTTCATCACCAAGCGAATCGTATCGCGGCTGACGTTGGGGCAAAGCCGTTCCACGTCGGCGATGCCGAAGGGACTCAGGATATTTAGAAGGGCATACTCAACCAGTTCGGTCTTCGAGCCACGCTTTGGCCTCTGCCGCCCGGCCCGCTCCTCGAATTCCCGGTAGGCCGTCCGCCAGGCTGACAGAAGGTAGTTGAACCACGGCATCACATCGTGTACACCCTCATGCCATCCGGCGGAGATCCTTCTCAAGACCTCATAATAGTCCTCCTTGGTCTGTTCCACGATCCGCTCATGGCTGATGTATCGCCCAACCTCGTAACCATGGTGGTATAAAGCCAGCAGGGTGAGCAGCCTGGAAATGCGGCCGTTACCGTCCCGAAACGGGTGGATGCACAGGAAATCCAGGATCAGGCACGCGGACGCAAGGAGCGGAGTGACCTTCAACTGGTCAATGGCATGGCGATATCCCAGGCAAAGCTCTTCAATAGCCTCAGGGACCCGCTCCGGGGCGGTAGGACTGAAGCGCACCACCCTGCGACCGTCGGGCAAAATTTCGATGATATCGTTTGCTGTTGTTTTCCACCGGCCCGCATCGCCGCTAGTGCCTCCCTGAGCCAGGGCGTGGAGGCGCACAAAGGTTTCGGGCGTGACGGCAATTTTGCCGTGTTCGGTGTGTATCCAGTTAAGCGCCAGGCGATAGCCGATGATCTCTTCCTCCGAACGGTCGCGAGGACGAGTTTCTCCAAGGACAAGGGGACGCAATCGACTCTTTTCGACGGTCACTCCCTCGATGCGATTGGATGATTCCGTGCTCTGAATCAGCGCCATTTCCCGGAGTCCCTTGAGAACCTGGGGGGATTGCTTTTCGAAGAGTTGCTGGCGGCCTTTGGATTCGGCCAGAGTTTCCAGCAGCCACACGGTGGAAAGGGCTAGTCTTGTATCCCGGAGCCGGGCGCCCCGAAAACTCATCATGTGTTTTGCCCCCGTCAGGTTATGTTATTCCGCGCTAGTCGAAGCTATCCTAATTTTAGATCGGCTTTTTGGGAATAGAAAAACGTAACTTCTCAGCTATTGACAGAGTTCTGCCGAGCTTGAGAAAAACTGTACTCAATTTTTCGTTGATTAGCGATAATGTTCGGTGCATTTTCGCATCGGAGACCGATTCTCTATCCTTTGAACCTCCATCGTGCGTGCCCTCAATCCATTTGACCCTGATGAGCCCACCAATGCGGTAATAGCGGCGGTGGGAGTTCCCTTGAAAATACTCGGCCCACGAGATATTCTGAAACAAAGAGGACGATCAACCAGCGGGTAAAAGATGTAGAAAACAATGAGCAGGATATGTGCGAACAACCCTACTCCAAATCCAGAATAATATTTCCCGCGTCGGCGCAAAGCATGCAAAAATCTGGTATTATCTAGAAATGTTAATTTGACTGTAATGATGACTATGAGTACCATAACGAGGGCCAACGTATTTTATCTAGTTCAAGGGAGAATTAGATGAGAACTGCTCAACCGGATGAAAGAAAATCGACCGGAGCACACTACACCCCTGACGTATTGGCTGGGTTTGTTGCAGAGCAGATTGCAAAGGCGCTGGAGGTTTCCTCCAAGACTGAAAGACTTCGCATCCTCGATCCGGGATCCGGTGACGGTGAATTGCTTCTTATGCTAGCCGAGCAGTTGTTTAAAAAAGGCTTCCTAAATTTTGAAGTGTTTGGGTTCGACACTAACCAATCGGCAGTAAATCTCGCGCAAGCGCGATTGCGAGAGGAATTTGGGAATCTCAAAATTTCCATCACCTGCAAAGATTTTCTCTCTATTGTTCTTCAGTACTATTCCACCGGAGAAAACCGGAACCTGTTTAACCCCATTCCGCCCGAGCATTACGACCTTATTATCTCCAATCCTCCTTATGTGAGAACTCAGGTCATGGGCGCTAAGAGGGCTCAGGTATTGGCCAACCAGTTTGGGCTGACCGGCAGAGTGGATCTCTATTACGCGTTCCTGCTTGGAACTGCTAAGGTTCTGAAGCCGGGTGGAATTCTTGGGATAATCGTTTCCAATAGATTCATGACCACCAAATCCGGTTCCTCAGTACGTGAGAATATCCTCAAGTTGTATGATGTGCTGCACGTCTGGGATCTTGGGGATACTCGTCTTTTTGAAGCAGCTGTGCTTCCTTCAGTATTGCTTCTCAGGCGTAAAAATGGTTTGGGAGGGGCCATCAAATCTAAATTCACCTCAATTTACACAACTAACGGACAGGACGAGCCTAAACGCTGCCTTAATGCTATTGCGGCCCTGAATTTGAGCGGAGTGGTTCAAACCGACCGGGGTGAAAGGTTCCTTGTCCAGCAAGGCGTGCTCGATCATGGTGAAATCCCGGATGGAGTATGGCGGATCGCAAACGGGAACAATGATGAATGGCTTGCGACCGTTAAACAGCATACCGCTCTGACTTTTGGCGAGATTGGAAAAGTAAGGGTCGGAATTAAAACCACAGCAGATAAAGTTTTTATCCGCTCCGATTGGGGAAATGATGTGCCTGAATTACTCAAACCGCTGACTACTCACCAGATTGGACGGCGCTTCAAGGCCAAGCAGCCTAAGAGCCATGTGCTTTATCCTCACGAAACGGTCAATGGAAGAAAGAGAGCGGTCAATCTGGATCTTTATCCTAAAAGCAATGCCTACCTTGAAAGCCACCGGGCCATTTTGGAAGGGCGCGATTATGTGATTAAGTCCGGGCGCAATTGGTACGAGATATGGGTTCCGCAAAATCCCGAACAATGGGAAAAGCCTAAACTGGTCTGGAGAGAGATTACCCAGGAGCCAATCTTTTGGATTGACTTAAGTGGGACAATCGTAAATGGAGATTGTTATTGGTTGACCTCTGAAAATGAAGATTTACTCTGGCTGGCTCTAGCAGTGGGGAATTCCACTTTCATTGAGCAATTTTACGATCACAGATTTCACAACAAACTCTATGCCGGAAGGCGGCGCTTTCTCACGCAATACGTTGAGCTGTTTCCGCTGCCAAATCCGAACAGCCCACTTTCTCAGAAAATCATCATCACTGCGAAACAGATTTTTAAATTGATTCCCTCTTCTCAAATCGAAAGCTACGAGACCGAATTGAACAACTTAGTCTGGGGAGCTTTTGGGTTGAAAAAAATCGCTCGGTAAGTGGAGTTGGATCTTCTTGTTCAGCACCTTGCCTTGAAATTGCCGGAAATAACTGAAGAAATCGCAGCCGCTGACTACGGCCAAATGGGTCAGAGTGACCTTCCCATCTTTGGTCTGTCCGCCGAAAACCGCATAACGCACATCACAGTGCCGCACATCCACATTTGCGATTCTCGGGATCAATAACCGATCCTCACTGTTTGGCCTGACCAGCCCCAGGTCAATCGTTTGTGACATTTGCAGTTTAACTTCCAGGAGCTGATTTCGCACATCCGGGAACTGACCATCATCAGAGTAGTCAGCATACCCAAGTGCTAGGCATACTAAACGGTGTAAAGCCGCTCCCCGGTTACGCTCCTGGTCAATCCCCGCATCAGGGAAACTGGTTCCTATCAGCGGACTGAGCCGTCGAAAGACTTCACGAATGGGGAGCAGAATTCCAACGACGGGAGGGGCAATCGGACTTGAATTAATTCTCACAGGAATGGATGAACTTCCAAGAATACTTTGAATAGGGGCAGTATCCAGGCTGCTCACCAACTCCAATGGAGTTTTCGGTGCAAATTGAGCCTGGTATTTCTGGGTAAGAGTCCCTGTTGTGTCATACTGTTGTAATTCCTCGCCAAGGATAACTCGCACCCGATAGATTACATTATTTGCGTCAATCCCAGCAATCACGTAACGCCGCTCAAGGTCAATGGCGGCGTTCCAGATTTGCAGATTATTCTTTTTCTGGCCGTAGGTGTCGAAAAGCTGGCCAACAAAGCGCGGTCGGGTCCTTTTGAACGACGGCGGCACAGGATAACCGATGGCTCTACATATATGCGCCTTAAACTGTTTAGAACGGGTCCTAAGCGGAAACCCGGCAAGAGAAAGTCCTCTCAATCCTGTATCCAAGATTCTTTCCAGATCAGAACTGGGTATCCACAAATCGGGATGCCCAACTGCAATTTCGTCGTATATCGAGAGGCCACTCCTGGCTATATTTTCAGCATAATTAATCGAAATCGGCTCAGTCCTTCTCAGTCAATAATTCAGCAACAGAAACTCCCAAAACGGAGGCAAAAATCTGAAGTGTGTTGAGTGTTACGTTGCGCTCGCAACGTTCAACCGATCCAACGTAGGTGCGGTGTAAGCCGCATATAGCGGCAAACTGTTCTTGGGAAAGGTTTTCTTGTTTCCGGTATTTCCTGAGATTTCTGGCAAGGATTCTTCTTAGTTGTAGACCACTTCGCTCCATTCTCGCCTCCAGATTTCAAGAGAGACTAGAGAAATGCATCTTTCGAGTCTACAGACAATGAGTAGCATTTGTGGGGATAGATGAGTTGTGAAGAACGGATGTTACTGCAGAGTGATCGGATGAAAAATTACATTAAGCCGGAGAAACCGCAAACACGATGGAATCCCTGCCCAAGGCGTCCTTCCCTGTCATCTGCTCGACTACCCGATGGAGCCCGATTTCCTCCCAGTTGTCAGGGGAAACTTTCCTAAAAACAGCCACTGGTTTCTTGGTTTTTAAAGCCTTGACCAGAGGAGAAATGGTTCTCTGCGAAACGTTAGGATGGAAACAAAGATAAAGGCGATCTTCTTCCTCCCAATTGATCCTGGACCTTCTATAGTCGAGGCTGAAAGTGAGAGATTCGAGTTCGCCGTTCTTTTCATATACTGCGGCCACCTTGCGATGCCTCTTAAAAACATCAATCCACTTCATGGTTTTTCCTATAGAGTTTTTAAAGCGCAGCCAGATAGTGTTCTATTTTTCGCGGTAGTTCGAAATTATTTTCGTGACTGCTCATATGGTCCCGCCGATACTGTCTGGCTGTGATAAGAGATTCTATACAGGAATTCTCCCGACTTCAAAACAAAAAAAGGGGCATCCACCATCTGGCAGTGCCCCTTCCACGACGATGCAGCCATGGTTCGGTACAAGAGCACCACTCCGCTCGATATTATGGAAAGAAACGCCAAATCCTACCAGGTAATCAACGACGTGGTGGATGCTGAATTCCGCGTGTTGTCATGAAAGAACTTACCACCGAGGATTTGAAAGCGCTCCTTGTCGGCATGAAGATTATCCTTGATTGTGGCCATCAGGCCACTCCAGGGCATAATCTGGCCAACACCATTATCATTACCTCAAACGGCGGCGGAAAGATTACCACCGCCTGACACAGTTGCGGCTTCTAAAATCGCCCTGTAAGGGCGAATAGACGGCTGGGCGAGATAAACATCAAACCCAGCTCCAAAACTTCACCACGGGGCAAATTTGAAGCGTACAACGATTTTAATTGTTTTTTAAAATAGGGATTGATTGAAGAGAAACGCTCTGAGAATGGGTCGGGGCGTATGAACAACGGCGAGCACGCCCTTTACATTGAAAGTTTTGCGCTTAGCTTTATCTTTTATTGCTCTTTTTTGATGGAGGAGCTGCCATGGCTGATGTGATTGATGAGATAGTTGATATTGTTGATAGAGGATTGGAAGTGGGCGATGTGGTGATGCTCACTGACGTAAAGATTTACCTCCAAACGAGTAAATTTTCTTATACTGAAGATGATTTACAAATTGCCTTCGCAAGATTACGATCCAAAGGAATAATTATAGAAGATTTAGGTTCTTCCGCTAGAACAAGACTCAGAAAACCTTGACCTAATCCGGCTACTAGCCCCGTTAGCTTTTCTCGAAATCCGGATGTAGTCCGTGAAAGAAAGCGGCCAGGCCTTGAAAAAGGAAAAATGGGTGAGGTGGAACGTCATAAAACTCTTGAGTGAAATGATGGCGGGCGTGTCGTTGGAGAATAGGGTCCGGAGAGGTCATTTGCCATCTTGAGTGCAGCCTGGTCAAGCAGTTTTAAAAATTTACATTAGTTACGGATCAGAAACA
>JBEKQE010000224.1:0-10331 GCA_049520035.1 Syntrophobacteraceae bacterium
ACCCAAATGCTCATGATATCCTCCTATCCCTTCGCAATCGCTGCAATTTTTTGGGCGGCGTCTGAAACGTCTTTTGCCGTTATTAGATTGAGCCCGGATTCATTCAGGATTCTCCGGCCCTCTTCAACATTTGTCCCTTCCATCCGAATGACGATCGGGACCTTAATTCCTACTTTCTTTGCCGCTTCGACAACACCGTTAGCCAGCCTGTCGCACCGCAGGATGCCGCCGAAAATGTTTATGAGCACGCCCTTGACCGTCGGATCGGCAAGGATGATCCGAAACCCGTTTTCCACCTGCTCGGCGCTCGCACCGCCGCCGACATCGAGAAAGTTGGCCGGAGCCGCGCCCGCCTGCTGAATGAGGTCCATTGTGGCCATGGCCAGGCCTGCGCCGTTTACCATGTTCCCGATATTGCCCCCCGGCATCTTGATGTAATTAAGATCGTACTTTGAGGCTTCAACCTCGCTGGGGTCTTCTTCGTCGAGGTCCCGGTATTCCACAATGTCCTTATGCCGATAGAGGGAGTTGTCGTCAAAATTGATCTTGCCGTCCAGGGCTATAACCCTGCCGTCTTTGGTCAGGATCAGCGGATTGATCTCCACCAGTGAGCAGTCGTAGTCCACGCAAAGCTTGTAGAGCCTGGAGACCATGGCGTTAAACTGCTTTACCAGATCGCCCGTAAGGTTCAACCCGTAAGCCAGTTCGTTAGCATGATATCCCTTCATGCCAACGAGCGGATCGATATAAACCTTGATAATCTTCTCAGGCGTTTTGGCGGCCACTTCCTCAATGTCCATGCCGCCCGCCTCGCTGGCCATGAAGACGATCTTAGCGGTCCCTCTGTCGGGGAGCACGCTGAGGTAGAGTTCTTTTTCAATTGGAAGACCTTCTTCGACCAGCAGTTTCTTTACCACCTTACCCTCAGGACCCGTCTGGTGGGTTACAAGGGTCATCCCAAGAATGCTCGATGCGAATTGTTTAACTTCAGGCGCGTTTTTGGCGAGCTTAACGCCCCCGCCTTTGCCGCGTCCGCCGGCGTGGATTTGGGCTTTTACCACAACCGGGAAAGTCCCCAGTTCCGCCCCGATCTGCTCGGCTTCCTCAACGCTGAAGGCCGCTTTCCCTCGAGGGATAGGAACCCCAAACTTTTGGAACAGTTCTTTGGCTTGATACTCATGAATTTTCATTTTTCTCCTCACTGTGCCGGAACAACTTCATCATGTGCAGACCGCGTCTCACCAACGAGAGCCTTAGTTCAACCTCTATAGTTTATTCCTAAATGAAAGTTCTCACAATGTCAAACATTTGTTTGTCGGTCCTGTCTGAATTGCTGCTTGCAACGAAGCTTTGGCCCAGCATATAACAGTGCGCATGAAGTCCATGATGGAAATGGCCAGGTTCAGTGTGATAAACTACAGCCTGAATCTGAATTCATTGCTTGAAAGGAAACCGGCCGCAGATGGAATACGAACCGGTAATAGGACTCGAAATCCACGCTCAGCTCCAGACCGCGAGCAAGATTTTCTGCGGGTGCTCCGCAAAATTCGGCGCCGGCCCCAACACACACACCTGCCCGGTGTGCCTTGGGATGCCGGGGGTGCTTCCCGTGCTCAACCGCGGAGTCGTCGAATACACGATCAGAATGGCGTTGGCCACTCACTGCTCAATTGCGCCGCTTGCCCAGTTTGCCCGGAAAAACTACTTCTATCCTGACCTTCCCAAAGGGTACCAGATTTCACAATACGAGCTTCCCCTTGCCCGCGATGGCTGGGTGGAAATCGAGAGCTCCCGCGGTCCAAAGCGGATCAGGATACACCGGATACACATGGAGGAAGACGCAGGCAAGCTCACTCATGATGAATCCCACCTGCTCAGCTATGTCGATTTCAACAGAACGGGCGTGCCCCTTATCGAGATCGTAAGTGAACCGGATATAGCTACCCCTGAAGAAGCGGCGGCCTACCTCAAATCCCTTCGCGAGATTTTACGCTACCTCGAGATCTGCGACGGCAACATGGAGGAAGGCAGCATGAGGTGCGACGCAAATATCTCGCTTCGGCCTGCCGGAACGAGCGGCCTTGGAACCAAGATCGAACTCAAGAACATGAACTCGTTCAAAAACGTGCAGAAAGCCCTGGAATTCGAGATCCGAAGGCAGAAAGTCATGCTCGAGCGCGGGGAACGGCTCGTTCAGGAAACCAGGCTCTGGGATGCCGGGCGCTATGTGACCCTGAGTATGCGCGGCAAGGAAGAGGCTCATGACTATCGCTATTTTCCGGACCCCGACCTGGTTCCGGTGGTGGTGAGCGAGGATTGGATCCAGGAGGTTCGCAGCAGCCTGCCCGAGCTGCCCGAGGCGAAGCGGGAGCGATTCATCAAAGATTACGCACTGCCGCCCTATGATGCGAAGGTGCTAACATCCTCGAAGTCCCTTGCAAACTACTTTGAAGCGGCGCTCAAAAAATTTGCACGCCCGAAGGCGCTTAGCAACTGGATAATGTCCGAGCTTCTGCGCGAGCTTAACCGCGATAACCGGGAAATCGAAGACTGCCCTGTATCTCCGGAGAACCTGGCAGAGCTCCTGGACCTGCTCGATTCCGGGGCGATCAGCGGCAAAATCGCCAAGGGAGTTTTCGATCAGATGTTCGCAAGCGGCAAGTCCGCCCGGCATATCGTGGATGAAAAAGGGCTGGGACAGGTAAGCGATGAGTCGCAAATCGAGTCCGCAATCGGTCAGGTGCTCTCGGAAAATCCGAAGGAAGTTGAGCAGTTCCGTGCCGGGAAGGACAAACTCTTCGGCTTCTTCGTCGGTCAGGTCATGAGGAAGACAAAAGGAAAGGCAAATCCACAGCTCGTTAATGAAATTCTCAGGAAAAAACTCATGAGGTGAGGTATTATTCCACAGAGGTTGTTTGGCCTGCCTGTTTTATTTTCAAGCAGAAGATTCTTCAGGAGACTTTAATGCCCGAGCAATGGTTACCGCCAATCCACTGGGATGGTGACGGCGTGGCGATACTCGATCAGAGGATATTGCCGCACCAGGAAAAGTTTCTTCGCTGCACCACCCCTGAACAGGTGATAACCGCGATAAAGACAATGGCCATTCGAGGGGCTCCCGCTGTGGGAGTTGCCGGAGCGTTTGCCCTGGCCCTTGGGGCCAGGTCTATCCAGACCGCCGATCCAAAAGAATTCAGACGAAAATTCTCCAGGATTTGCCAAAAAGTGAGAGAAGCCCGACCGACCGGGGCAAACTTGGGCTGGGCGGTCAAAAGATTGTATTCCGTTGTGGTGGAAAACCCCAAAGCGGCCATCGTCGAACTTCAGGAACTCATTGTGCAGGAGGCCAACGCCATTCTGACCGAGGACGTTATCTCAAACCGGCAGATCGGAAGATGGGGACGCGAGCTTGTGCCGAAGGGGGCGAGAATTCTCACTTATTGCAATGCCGGCGCGCTTGCGACCGCAGATTACGGAACCGCCGTGGGGGTAATCCGGGCGGCTTTCGAGACGGACCCCACGATAAGTGTCTTTGCCTGCGAAACCAGGCCGTTCCTCCAGGGCGCCAGGCTCACCGCGTTTGAGCTCATACGGGCGGGTATCCCGGTTACTCTCATTACTGACAATGCTGTCGGAAGCCTGATGAGCCAGGGCAGGATCGATCTTGCAGTGGTGGGCGCGGACAGGATCGCCGCCAACGGGGATACTGCAAACAAGATCGGCACCTACATGGTCGCGGTACTTGCCAGGACCCACGATATCCCCTTCTATGTCGCAGCGCCCCGTTCGACCATAGATCCGGGGCTGCCTGACGGCACCGGCATTCCCATCGAGCACAGGGACCCCAGGGAAGTCACTCACCTGCTCGGAAAACGCATGGCCCCTGACGGCGTCGGCGCGCTCAACCCTGCATTCGACGTCACACCGAACAAGTATATTTCCGGAATAATTACAGAAGTGGGGGTGTTGAGAAAGCCCTTTCCAAAAACGATACGCAAGGCTTTGCAGACCTGATCTGCAATTGGTCCAAGTCAATGCCAAAATAATAAATCAGATATAAAATCCGATATACTCACACAGGATGGCTGTATTTATTTAAGAAGTTTCGCAAATTTGCCCAGGAAAACTCCTGCCCGCTAAAATCAAGGCATCCCACGACCGCGCTACGCGGCAGACCTTCCGCCTAATAGCCAAGGGAAGCAGCCTGACGGTCTTGGCGTGCTTCAAGACTCTGGATTCCGGCTCAAAAACACTGCCGGAATGACGACTCCCGCAAATGTCAAACTTTTGGGAGTCCACCGGCAGAGCGGCAGAGCCGGTGGTTTACCCTGATCGATTAGGACCGCCTCGTTATGAGTTAACAAAACCGGTGCCGCCCGATGAGGCGTGGAGTCCGTGAAGCAAAGCCTGCCTGCGTCTTTCCAGTGCTTCTTTCGCTACAAGAGTTCCATCATAGCCCCCCTGCACCTCGGAACCTCCCTGCATGAAGCCCAGGGGCACATCGGGACAGAGGGAATGGGTCACCCATCCGGGATGGTGCAGAGGATTGTGCGCCGGTTTCGTTAATGTCCGATTTTACACTAATCGACGCCCCCAAAACAGCCGATTAATTTTTCAATATCCGTTTGCCGAAAGGAGTCCGCGATGGAGAAAGTGGAAAGAAGGAGATTTGTAAGGGTTCCCTTCAAATCAGAAACTATTCTGAAAACTCAGGATGCCCGGATCGAGGGAACAATTAACAATCTGGGCCTTGGCGGCGCTTTCATCAATACGAAGGGAAAAATCGAGCAGAACACAGATGTCGAAATCGAAATTATCCTGCACGATCCCCCACCCGATGTGAACGTCGTTCTGAGCGCAAAGGTAGTGAGGCTTGCGCCCGAAGGCATTGGGATTCAATTTACGGGAATGTCCATGGAGGTCTACGAGCGGCTGAGGGACACTATCGCAGGCGTTCATGGAGATAAAAAGAAGGTAGTGGCAGAGTTCCTTAAGTACATGGATTTAGAAGCGTATTTTTAGCTTTGATCCGACATTCTTTGATGGCTTCGTTCCGGCCTCAACCCCTGGCGTTCGTTTTATTCCGGAGTCGAGCGAGGAAAGGTTCCAGGCTGATTATGGCGCGGGTGTGACTGCCTTCACCCACCCTTTCACGCTCATCGTGAGCCTCTACGCGGAAAGTGAGGGTGCGTCCGTCAATAGCCAACAGCTCTGCGCGTGCCGTTACCCTCATCCCTATTGGGGTAGCGGCCAGATGCTTAACACAAAGGGTCGTGCCGACGCTAAGTTTTTCCGGCTCGAGCAGTGGATCAACCAAATCGCGCGCAGCCTCTTCCATCAAAGCAATCATGATTGGGGTCGCCAGTACATGGACACCTCCGCTCCGGAGGTAATGCGCAGTATGCTTCTCTTCCACGATGAGTGTTGCTTCCCCAGCCAGCCCCGGTTTCAAGCTCACCATTCGTTCCTCCTCAGCTTGACTGTTCGGAATTCTTTCCCAATAACAAATCCTGAGAAATATCACTAGGTGTAAAACTCCCCTCTTAAAAGCTTGAGTTAGCGCGCTTAAGCTCGTTGCTTGATCACCGCATTTCAGGAACCCGCAATTTTAACCCCACCTTAGAGTGGCGCAAGATATCCGTGATGTCATGATAAGGGATGCTAATGGATTTGATGCCGAAAAATATAGAACCCAGGGACGAGATAGAAGGCTAAAAGTCCTGGAACCGTTGGCCATCAGTGTCAGGCAACGATCTGCAGAGTTCGCAGGCTGTTTTTCTGCTTGTGCGCGACAAAAGTCCTGTGGCGTAACGCTCAAGGACGTGCCGGCGCTCTGATCGGCGCAACAATTGGCCAAGAGGCGCCAGGAATTGTCCAAGATCAACCAGTGGCGCTGGACCCGCCTGCAAAATTGCCATCTCCCCCTCCCAGAAACAGGCTCGGGAAGGGGATCACGGCTGATGCAGGGCAAATGCAACATTATCTAACAAAGTAGTACTAGTTCCATGCAGTTGTGGGTTTCTCGTCATAACCGGCCAATAGAAGATGCAGGTCCTCGGAGCTGAGTTTGCGTACCTCCTCGGGCTGCCATCTATACTTGTCAATGAGATACCTATAAACGGCCTGCATTCCCTTCAGACCTACATAACCCTCTTTTACCGCCATATGATCGCCAATTTTTTCAAGTAACGGATCGGTCATATCACACTCCTTTTTAGGGATAATTCCAAGGCTCGCCTTCGCACTGAACATCGCTCAAAATAATCTAATCCCTCGGACGATCTGAGCCAAGTGGCGCAAATCCGAAATATGCATCAACCTGACCCCCAAAGGATCTCGAAGGGTATTTGGGGGTTGTCCACCGCCCTAAAAACCCCTCAGAAAACCTTGTAGGCCCATAGAACCTTCACATATACGAATCAAAAACACAAGTGGAAGGACGCTATCATAAAAGTCTAATTGAAGCCGACGAGGAGGTAGAATCAGATATTCATGAGGGGTGATAAGAAATCCGATCCCATGCTGATCTGTGCTTTTGAAAAACAGCGTGCCAGATTTGATACCCGGACTGAGACAAACGCGATAAAATTTGAGTTCGCATGAGAAAACATAACGGCGTATCTGGTCTAGGTTCGGCTCCTCGAGCTCCATACGGAAAACGATAGCCAGCAACGAACTTGCTGGCCATCTTCAGCTGGTTTCCTTTTCCAACTATCTCCTTATTCCATATGCCTCAAGGCAACAGTCCACGGGTTTGCACTCGGGTCTTTTCACATATGCGCACAGGCAACAGCTATGGGTATAGCTCTTAAGCTTTTTCTCTTCAGTGTCTTTTACCCCGTACATGACTTTCATGGCCTTAACTCCTTAGCTATTTTACACACATTATTTAATCACTGGTTGCCAAGAAAGAAAGGGTTCGATAGGCCCCAATCACTTGTTCCTTATGATGGCCGGTTCCAGGAGCACAGGATCTCCAACCCATGCCGGGCCTTGAGCTGAGCGACCAGCTCAATCATCTCGGGGCAAGGTTTCGATTGCGCGAACATGAAGCGCCGAAACTGAGCCCCAGTGAACGGTCGCTTTTGGCAAAAGACCGCCCGACCTAAATATTCTACCAGTGTGAGATTTTCCTCCTCGTAGGTGTCGAAGGTCAGGTGATGCCGATCCTCCATCTCGGCCTCATCGGCTCGACTGTTCGGAATCTCTGCCAATAACAAATCCTTAGAAATATCACTAAGTGTCCAGGGCGGATTATACCGGCTAAAGACGGGACCCCCTATAGGTATTAGACCAAGTGCCCGCACCATCTTGTCTAGCAGACCATCGAGGTCCCCAGTGATATTTTGTCAGCAGTTGCCTGAAATCTTTGCGCCATTGACCACCTCCACGCGGGTTCTTACCTAAAGAGCAAAAATAAGAACTACGAGGGTTCAAAATATACCATGAGCGAAGCTCATGTGAAGAGATCGGCGATCCTGTGAGGCTACATGATCCCATACGCGTGACCGAGAGAATGGAAGTATCCGACGATCCCATCATCGTTGCGCGCTTCGGTATTTGTGAACTCTCGGTTGCCCGCCACCGTGGCGGGTGGAAGGGGCGGCCGGCAGCACTGGAGCGGGCCGGTTGCCCGTTTGGAGATGGCGCCACCGGAGAGGAGCCGAGACGATGACAATGGCAGGCACGTCCCAGACCGAGGCCCAAGGCGTTCGGTTTCCCATTCTCCAGGGGATCCTGCCAGTCGATCGATCCATGGTGTTGGCCGACATTCTGGCGGGCATGACCCTGGCTGCCCTGGCCATTCCTCAGGTCATGGGCTACACCAGGATCTCCGGCGCCCCGGTGATCACCGGCCTCTACACCATCCTCATCCCCATGGCGCTGTTTGCCCTCTTCGGATCGTCCCGCCACCTGGTGGTGGGGGCCGACTCAGCCACTGCGGCCATTCTGGCCGGTGGTCTTGCCGGCCTGGCCGTCTCGGGATCGGACGAATACCTGGCCCTGTGCGGTGTGTTGGCATGCATGGCAGCGGTGATGCTTATCATCGCCCGCCTGATTCGCCTGGGGTTCCTGGCGGACTTCCTGTCCCGCACCGTGCTCATCGGATTTCTGACGGGCGTGGGCATCCAGGTGGCCGGCGGTGAAATGGGGGGCATGCTGGGATTGCCCATGGTCGGGTACGGGGCCATGAGCAGATTACTTCACGATGTCCAGCATCTCCAACAGTCGAACTGGTCCACGCTGATAACGACAGCGGCCGTTTTAATCATCATTGTCGGCTCCCGGAAAATATCCAGGAAACTCCCCGGCCCTCTCATCGCGGTCATCGGCGCCATCACCGTGAGCTGGGCGATCAACCTGAAAGCCCACGGGGTCAGCATCCTCGGCCCGGTTCCCGGCGGCATCCCGGCGGTTGGCTTGCCCCACGTGGACCTGAGCGTCAGTCTCATCATGAAGCTCCTGCCGACAGCCTTCTCCATATTTGTGGTAATACTGGCCCAGAGCGCCGCAACGTCGCGAGCCTATGCCACCCGTTACAACGAACGCTTTAGCGAGAAGGTTGACCTGGTTGGCCTCAGCCTCGCCAACGTGGGCGCCGGGCTAACCGGTACCTTTGTGGTCAACGGCAGCCCCACCATGACGCAGGTGGTGGACAGCGCCGGGGGGCACAGCCAGTTGGCGCAAATCACTACCAGCGTTATCGTCCTCCTGGTGCTCCTCTTCCTGACCGGGCCATTGGAGTTCATGCCCGACGCGGTGCTTTCAGCCGTGGTTTTCTTGATCGGCCTGGATTTGGTTGACGTGTCGGGAATGCGGCAGATTTTTCGCGAACGGCCGGCGGAGTTCGGGGTGGCCCTCATAACCGCTGCCACCGTAGTCCTCGTAGGGGTGGAGAAGGGCATCCTGCTGGCAATGTTCCTGTCACTGGTGAGCCACACCCGGCACGGCTACCGGCCGAAAAACGCGGTGATAGTGGCGGCCCAGCCTGAAGGCTGGAAGACCGAGCCGGTGGCAACCCGGGGCCAGTTGCTCCCGGGGCTGCTGGCTTACCGGTTCAGTCACAGCATGTATTATGCCAATGCCGAACAGATGTTAGAGGAGGTAAGCAGGCTGGCCAAAGAGGCGAAGCCGCCCCTGGTCTGGTTCTGTATCGGCGCCGGCGCCGTGGATGACATCGACTACACCGCGGCGGCAACTTTGCGCTCCATCCATGCCCTCCTCCGGGAGCAGGGCATAAAGCTGATATTTTTCGAGGTCTCCAATGAGGTTTATGCCCAACTGGAACGATCGGGAATAACCGGCCTTGTCGGCAAGGACGCCTTTTACGCCTCCGGAGCTGCGGTATTCAGCGCCTACAAGGCAACCCAAGGAAGAAAAAGACGATGACCGGGTTGGAGTTTGGTCTCGTTGGACTGGCGGCTGTGGCGGGAGGGGCGGTGAATGCGCTTGCCGGTGGTGGAACTCTTATCACCTTCCCAATGCTGATTGCGCTGGGTATTCCGGCTGTGGCGTCGAACGTGACAAACACCGTGGCCCTCTGCCCCGGTTACCTGGGTGGGACCCTCGCGCAGTTAAACGATCTGCATGGGAACAGAAAACGCCTTTGCCTCCTCGCCCCCGCCGGTGTGTTGGGTGGCGTTGCCGGCGGAGTTTTGCTCTTGAACACGAGTGAAAGTCTGTTTCGTTCGATGGTGCCCTTTCTGATACTGCTCGCCGCCGGTCTGCTCGCCGTACAGGAGCCTCTGCGCGCCTGGATCGCGCGCCGTGCCGTACACTCACGACCGTCAAAAACGCACGAACCGCTAATCGTTCTACCGGTAACTCTGGCCGCCGTTTACGGGGGGTATTTCGGCGCCGGCTTGAGCGTGATCGTGCTGGCGGTACTCGGACTCGTACTCGATGACTCACTCACGCGGTTGAATGCCCTCAAGCAGATTCTCGCATTTGGCATCAATATGGCGGCCGCCATTTTTTTCCTGTTCTCAGGGCAGGTGATTTGGTCGATAGCCCTGGTGATGGCTGTGGGCGCGTTAATAGGTGGGGTCTTGGGCGGACGCCTCGCAGGCTGGATCAGCCCGATCGTGTTGCGCTGGATCGTTGTTTCGGCCGGTGTTGTGATTGCCCTGCTCTATATGGTTTGAGGAGCAGATCGAGCGGTCTTTTCTCCCTCGTATGACAGACTTATATAGTACCATACCGAAAAAAAATAACCACTCTGCGTCGTGCGAGCGCGTAGCGGGCAGGCCGACCGCGCGACACGTCTATCTGGCGCGTTGAGCGTTCGCGGGAGGCCTCGTATGACAGACTTATATAGTACCATACCGAAA
>JBEKQE010000225.1:0-6106 GCA_049520035.1 Syntrophobacteraceae bacterium
TCATTGACACAGCCCCAAAGTACAAGAATTTTATGCACAATCCGGTCATAATCTGCTCATAATGTCAACGCTTGAGCTAGTCGCACAAATATCAAAACCGGGGTTTCCGGATGGACACTAGTCTAGTGGTTTGGATCGAGAAAATTGATTCCAGGCCGTTTTAGAAGGTTCCTGCTATGTTTTGCCGAGCGAAAAGGGCGGCTCCACAGGCGGCTCCGGCGGCCTTAGCAGTGGCGCTCATTTACCAAAAATTGCATCAATTGTTTGATGGGGGTTGATGGGGGTGGGGGCGTGCGCGTGTCCCCCGTATACCGGGGTGTATGGGGGGTATGGGACCCAAGTAGAGTGAACACGAGAAAAATGACTCACAATTTTTGCGAGGGTGGAGGTACCTGCATCTTCAAAAGGCGTTCCGGAAAGGGCGGGGTGGGTCCAGAAAAAGGGGACCCATTAACAAGAACCGCTAAGATGTTCAGTATGGCCTAGCCTGAAAACGTGGATGTTTAAGCTTGGCTCTCACTGTGCGCGCTGGTTTTTTACACTACATCGGAAGAAAGCTTCTTCGGATTTCGGAAAGGACAAATACCCGTGAACGCCAGTTTAAAACTCTAAAAATTGTGCGACAGCCTCGGACAGGGTATGCGATTTGAGCGCAGAACCAATTGCCCCCCGTGCCACCCATTAAATCGCCTAGGAGTCACAAGTTCGCGGCGCATTAAAAGAAGATATAGTCAAACGCCCGTATGGAGTTAGTCAGGATTACCGGTATCACAGTGGGAATCGAATTACTGTCCGGGAATCCGCAATAGAATGACATTCAGTTTGCCGCCTGGCGCGAGAAAATGGATTCTGGGCGCATTCTGTGAGGGTCCTGCTTTGCCTCCTCGCGGCGAGGGAAGTTGGACTCGCTTCCTCATTTTTTGGGGCTAAGTTTTGGTTTTTTACGCGACAGGAAAAAGCCCCCCACAACGTCCCCCACAATCAAAAGAAGAATCTGGTTTAGGAAGCCACATGTGACGAGGACAGTGGGAAACGAATTTAACCTGCATTTTCATCGAGAGTGTGGGGGATAGTGTGGGGGATGTAATCTGTGATTTGCATAGAAGTGGAGCGGGAGACGGGCTTCGAACCCGCGACCCTCAGCTTGGAAGGCTGATGCTCTAGCCAACTGAGCTACTCCCGCTCGACTTTGGATGTTTAGCATGCCGGGCGGGGTTTTTCAAACACAAATCGGCCGTGCGCCCTTAGAACCGATAGCGGATATCAGTCCATTGCTTCCCCGGGATGTCTTTTTGGCCCTTCGACCACCACCCGGTCCACCCCGTCCTTCTCGGAAAGCAGAACGTTTACCTGTTCTTCGGCGCTGGTATCCAGGGCGATCCCCACAAACTGGCCGAAGATGGGCAGTTCCCTGTGGTCCCTGTCCACAAGCACCGCCACCTGGACCCGCCTTGGGCGGCCGAGGTCGATAAGGGCGTCCAGGGCGGCGCGGATCGTTCTGCCAGTGTAGAGCACGTCGTCAATAAGGACAACTTCCAGGTCATCGACACGAAACGGCAGGTTTGTTCCCTTCAGTACGGGCTGAGTGTGCAGGCGCGTCCAATCGTCCCGGTAGAGGGTGATGTCGAGTGTGCCGACAGGCACAGGGGCCCCCAGTTTGTCTGATATAATCGCCGCTATCCTGTTGGCCAGAAACACACCGCCGGTATGAATGCCTACCAGCGCAAGCTTGCCGGGGTCCCTGCTCGAGGCTATTATCTCCCCCGAGAGGCGCTCGATCGCGGCCTGGATGCCTTTGGCTTCCATTATAACGCGTCCGTCGTTGTCGTGTCTCATGTCTGTGTCCGTCTTGCAAGAGCGTAGAACAAAGAAACATAAAAGGCGCCTTCCGGCGCCCATTTCAGCCACTGACTGGCTTTAGAACGGCATAGTTCCGAAAATCTTACTTACCAAGTTTTTCAAAATATGTCAATCGATTAACCTCGGAATCGGTCCCGAGATCAAAAATCCGAGACTTCCGCATCATCAAAAGGGATAACCTGCTCCGGGGTCGAACTGTGTTTACAGTGAGGGACCGGGGCCTTTCCATTGCCTGCCTTGTGACGGCCATTTGCTTTCCTTTCGTATGCTGCAATCATCTTAGGCAGTTTTGCAACCTTCTTCGATACGGCCTTTTTCCGCAATGCCGTGGCGCCTCCGATGGTTGAATGGCCGTTGGCGCCTCCGACCATGGTTACCAGTTCCGCCACAAATCGCTTCATTTGTCCTGCCTGGGCACTCATTTCCTCAGAGGCGGAGGCGGATTCCTCGGCATTCCCGGCATTGCGCTGAACCACATTCTCCATTTCCGTCACGGCTTTTCTGATTTGCTCGATCCCCTGAGCCTGTTCACCGGATGCCGCTGAGATTTCCCCCACCAATTCTCCCATCCTGGCCGCGCTGATTTGCACCTCGGAGAATTCGGCGTTGGTTGTTTGGACAATTGCAGAGCCTTCCTTTATTTTTTTGACTGTCCCTTCAATCAGATCGGCGGTATTTTTTGCCGCCTCGGCAGCTCTCATAGCCAAATTTCTCACCTCATCGGCAACAACCGCAAATCCCGCTCCGGCCTCACCGGCCCTGGCGGCTTCAACTGCTGCATTGAGCGCCAGCAGGTTCGTTTGAAAAGCGATTTCGTCAATGGTCTTGATGATTTTCGAGGTCGCTTCACTGGCTTTTGAAATCTCATCCATGGAAGCGGTCAGGTGCGCCATCGACCCGTTGGCCTGACCGACAATCTGCCTGGCCTTCTTCATCAGATCGTTGGCCTGATTAGCGTTTGCGGCATTCTGCTTTGTCATGGAGGCCATCTCTTCCAAAGATGAGGAGGTTTCCTCGATGGCCGCCGCCTGTTCGGATGCTCCTTCGGCAAGTTCCTGGCTGGCGGATGCAACCTGTGCAGAACCCGAAGCCACCTGATCGGCGCCCTCGGTCAAGCCCTCAACGACACGGCCAATCGGTCCGGTAATGCTTCGAGTGATGAAAAAGGCCATCAGGAGCCCCAGTAAGGATGCTGCGGCCCCCAGGAAGAGCAACAGTGTTTTGCCGCCCGAAGCGGCCTGTGAGGATGCTTCACCGTCCTTACGGGCCAGTTCCTGTTCATGACGTGCGAAAGATTCCAATTGTTGCAACATCTTGCTTTGAGGCGCGAGAACTTCAGTAATAATAATATCGGCCGCCTCTTGATGTTTATTGGCTGCGCCCAGGGCAGCGGCTTTATCCGACAGTTGCACCACACTGGTCAGATTTTCCTTCATCCCTGCAAACGTTTCCTTACCTTTGTCCGTTGTCAGTGTTTTTTCTAGTTTACTGAGGGTATCCGTCAACTCAGTCTTAGCCTTGGCGAGATTCTCTGCCTGCCTCTGCCTGACACCCTCATCGGACGTGAGGGCAATATTGCGCGCCGACCGGGCAATCACATCATAATCTTTCATGATATCATAAAGCATGTTCATATGAGGCATTCGTACCTGAACGATCCCGTTTATATTGTCATTCAGCAGGACCATGCGGCTTGAGCCAATAAATGTGACTACGGCCACCAGCACAATCGTCAATCCGAAACCCAACAAAAGTTTTGTCCTCAATTTCAGTTTAGTCAACGACATGGCTTTCCTTCCTTCAGCAACTCAAAATTAGCATCAGCTTTGGGACGTGACGGATTCCCGCACCCGAAACGGTCCCTCAGAGGGGCCTCATTGTCTCGAGCCGTCAGGCAGCCTCTCCGATAAGCTCCTTTTCACTTGCGCTCAGCACTCGATCGATATCGAGCAGGATTTTTACACTCCCGGCTGTTTTTGCCATTCCAAGGATATAGTCTGTGTTCAGAGTGGTCCCGAACTCCGGGGTTTCTTCAATGTCCGATCCCTTGATGTTCACGACCTCCGAAACTGAATCCACAACGATTCCTATGTGCAGCCTCCCTGTGTCCGAATCGGTCTCGACCACCACGATGCAGGTGCGGTCTGTATATTCGATGCTGCACATTCCAAAACGGATGCGAAGGTCGATCACCGGAATTACTTTTCCTCTCAGGTTAATTACGCCCTTCACGTGCTCCGGAGTCTGCGGAACAGGGGTCACGCGCATCATCCCAATGATTTCCTTGACCTTGAGGATGCCGATTCCGTACTCCTCCGGGTCTAAAGAGAAAGTCAGGTATTTTCCTTCCCGCTTTGTCGCTCTTTGTGCAGCTTGACTCATCACCTCGATCTGATCCGGCACTGTTTTCTCCTTTCCATGCAGTATTTCGCTTCTGCCGAAGCCATACATTCCAAGTGCATGGGATGTTTGGCGACCAGGCATGCTAAATGGGATATTTTTCTCAGATATCTATGTATCGGGTAATTACGGGAGGTTCTTGAGGATGAAAATGCAAAAGGCCGCCGAGTTACACAATGGGATACTCTTGCGACGATCCCAACGCGAGTTCGGCAGGAGGGGGGCACTGGGTTTCGAAAGGTAACCCCGTTGCCGGATGACTAAAACAAAGACGTTCGGCATGTAAAAGATAGCCGGTATCTCCGGGGAGTGTCTCCAGATTATCGATGGTTCCTCCCGCCGCGTAGAGACGATCCCCCACCAGCGGGTATCCTGCGAATGCAAGGTGAATGCGGATCTGATGAGGCCTTCCCGTCTCGATCCCGATCTCCAATAGTGACGCACTGCCCCTGCGCTCCAGAACGCTTACCCTGCTCAAAGCAAATTTTCCGTCGGGGCAAGCGGCATTAACAGTTCCAATCTTTGGATGCGGAACAGGTCCGATCGGGGCCTCGATAATAAAATTATCCTCAGCCGGGCAGCCCGTGGCCAGGCCCCGGTAGATTTTGCCAACCTCATTTCGCCGCCAGGCCGCGCAAATATTCGATCGGGCCCGTGCGGTGCGCGCGAACAGAACGACTCCAGAGGTTCCCCGCCCCAGCCGATGGATGGGCGTTGCCTCAGGCCGGCTTTTTCGCACGAGCGTGAGGAGGGTGTGATCGAGGAAACCGCCGCCCGGCAAGGTCGGGAGTCCGGAAGGCTTTGCCACCGATAGCAGGTCATCGTCTTCATACAGCATGGAATATGTAAGCGGCACATCCGGCTCATCCCAGGGAGGGCGGCGCCAAAGGAGCCATTGCCCCGGCTTGAGGACTGTATCACCCTGTATCTGGCGGCCATCCAGGTAAATTTGGCCTCTTTCAAGCCGGTCGCGCCAGACAGTTTCGCAGGAATGGCGATATTTCCCGACCAGGTAGGCCAGAACGGTAAGTCCGCTAACCCGGATATCTATTTGCTCGCGATACTCGTACCCGCTATTTTTCACCTTCCCATATTACCTCGTGCTCTTTTTCTCACCGTCCAGTGGAGAGGCCGCCATGCTCTTCGCGGTCAGCCGGCTTTTGGTTTCAGGAGCCTGGTGAGCACTCTGTCCAGCGTATCCGCAAAACGCTGCCTGTCTTTCTGAGCGAATTCTTTGGGGCCGGGCGTAATGCCCCCTGCCTCGCGGAGGTCCTGCATGAAGTTGCGGATTGAAAGCCGCTCCCCGATATTTTCCGCCGTGAAGAGTTCCCCTCTGGTGCTTATGACTATTATTCCATTTGCCACGAGGGTGGAAGCCAGCGGGATATCCTGTGTAACCACAACGTCGCCCGGCTGGGCGTTTTGGGCTATATGCATATCGACGGCTTCAGGATCGGCCCCGATCCTGCGGCTCCAGACGTAGCTGGATTCAGGGATGCTGATGTATTTATTCGCGACAAAGACGGCAGGAATTTTGAGCCGCTTTGCCGCACGGATAATAAGCTCCTTGATTGTTCCAGGGCATGCATCGGCATCCACCCAGAGCGTCATCATATCTCCAACGATCCTGCTGCGCCTGCATTAAGATACAGGCTTTCTTAGAGAAAATCGGATAAAATGTCAAATCCGGTCTCGTACCCATAAGGAAGGTAACTATCATGCAAAAACGTCACGACATCCGTAATCTTGCCATTATCGCCCACGTAGATCATGGCAAAACGACCCTCGTTGATGCCATGCTGTGGCAGAGCGGCATTTTCCGGGATAACGAGCAGGTCGCCGAGCG
>JBEKQE010000226.1:0-6075 GCA_049520035.1 Syntrophobacteraceae bacterium
CAAACCCTTAGCAGCTCCACTCTCTAAAATCACACTTCCGCTTTCCCGAGGAAGTTGCTACATCTCTCTTCACCCTTGATAAATCAGACGCCAAAATCTTCGCCGTTTTCGAATCATTTGTTCACCAATACCGCTGCAAACTGGACTCTTTACAGTGGCTAGCTGTCACAGTTCATTTGCTCTTCTTTTTCAAAGTCCGAGATAAAAGACTCGAGTTGAACGTAGGCGATTTCGAGATCAGTTCGCCGGTCGCAGGTGGGATTATCCATGAGTTCCTGGTAAATTGCCGCCGCAATCAGGCTCTTGGGAAAAATTAAGGACCGATTCAGGGCCGACCGGTGCACGCCATTTTTCGAGAAGCTCTTGGTACGAGGCAATTGTTTTTCGGCGTTCCGGGAAGAACCGCTCGAAATCACGGTCAAAGGCCCTGGTTTGCGGGGTCTTCAATTCAGACTGCGGATGGGGCGCCATGGGAGACACGGGTTTCTCTATCTTCCCCTTTCCTGGGCGGATCGTCCGGGGTGCAATCATCACAATATTCTCCTTTAGGCAACAAGGCCGAGTGAGAAATCGCACGGGGATTAAATTCGGAGAGCAGGAATGTCGTATCCCGCAGGGCCATTCCCTGCGGGTTGCTGAACTTTGTACCGGCTCGACTAACTATCTAATCTCAGTCGTAGTCGTGGTGTTGGTCCGATTCTCTTCACTACTGGGCCTTTCGGTCGTCGTCGTGGTTTTCCGCTGGTCGTGGTGTTTCTTATGGTGGTGGTGCTTCCGCTTCTCTTTGGTCGTCGTCGTGGTTTTCTGAACCTCCAAATTGTCAGCGATCATGATATTGCCTTGGCTGACAGCAGTGGGCTGTGCGAAAGCTACATTTTTCTGCTGGACAAATAAACCCCATGTCATAATCAGAACGGCCAATACGAGTACTCGCGACACTCTATTCATGAATCTCTCCTTCGTTGTTGTGAAATTTAAAAGCATTGGATGTAGATCCGGCCTCTCAAAAAACATGTCATTATTCGCTTCTCTCACCTCAACGAGTCTGTTGTCCCTTAACAAATGCGGAATCACAGAAAAGAAGCAGGATGGGAGCCAAATGAGCCATGCTGCATTATCTTTGAGCAAGTTTTATGCCCGCCGGATCGAGAGGCGTCACGTTTACACTTTAGGTAAAAGATATAGACACTTACGGTATGGCGAGAGCCATCAAAGGGTGTTAACTTGAATCGAAGAAGTGTTGCATGCAACAGAAGCGTTGCATCATTCCTGTGTTGCATGTAACACATTAGGGTGAAGGCGATAGCGGTCGATTGGCCGTTCATTATTTAAGTCCTGTAAGTTATAAGCTATTTACTTTGATCTCTGAAATGATTATTGTAATGAAGTTAAAGAAATACAATAATAAAAATAACTTAAGTGTGTCCTCTACGGTGATGGAAGGTCATAGTTCTAGCGATGAAAACTCCGAAGATAATTTTTTACTCTTTAGGTATTCTGCTGTTCTTTTCTTTTATCGCCCACGGAGGGGAACCATGCAGTCAAAGGGAAAACACTGAGAAGGTGATCGCATATTTGATAGAGCAAGTAGCGAAATCACATTTAACATTCACCAGGAATGGAACCGAATATTCGAGCCAAGAAGCCGCCGACCATATCAGGTATAAGTATGACTATTTCAAATCCCGGATAGAATCCCCTGAGGATTTCATCCATGTTTGCGCGTCAAAGAGCGTTGAGTCAGGCAAACCTTATCTGGTATCGACGGCACAAGGGAAGGTCCCCGTGGAAAAATGGCTTGGTGAAATACTCATAGCGCATCGGGAAAATTAGAAACTTTTTTTTGGCGCTCCACCAGCTTTTCACCGGACCTGACTACCTTATAGCAAGTCTTTGAGCAGACTGGCAGACCATTCCTTCAGGTGATTGCCGGGTGACCGTTTTTCCCACTCCTCCAGACTTATCTGGTCAGACTCTTCCAAATCTCTTTCAAACATTGCCTGCATACTATCGGCGAAGTCCCGGCCGAGGATCACGGCATTGACCTCGTCATTGGTGAGGAAGCTTTCATTGTCCAGGTTGCTCGATCCGATAGTAGACCAGACATCATCGATAACCGCCGTCTTTGCATGCAGCATCCCTCCGCGCCTCTCAAACAATTGCACGCCTGCTTTTAACAATCGAGTATAGTAATGCCGGCTCGCACGGAAAACCAATGGGGAATCACTGAAGCCGGGAAGCAGGATCTTCACGTCAACGCCGCGCGCTGCAGCATCGGTGAGCGCTTTTAACATTTGGTCGTCAGGCACAAAATAAGGAGTCGTTAAGTAAATGGAATTTTCCGCATGAGTGATGGCTGAAATGTACATCATGAATATGAGTCGATTGCTTTCGCCCGGTAAACTGCCGACCACCCTGACCAGCGTGTTTCCAGCCTGCTCCACATAGGGGAAATAGTCCCTGCCGGGAAGCGCCGGTCCCTTTTGCCTTTCCCAGGTGTGCATGAAAAGCCATTGGAGCCGTAGTGCTGCCGGGCCCTCGATTCGAACGTGTGTATCTCGCCAGGGCTCATCCTTCTTCTCCCTACGATACCGACCTGCTGAGCTTCCGGAATAAACAGCACTGACGTTGACTCCGCCGGTGAAAGCGATGGCGCCGTCAACGACCAGAATCTTACGATGATCTCGATGGCGCAATGCCCATTTTTTCCCCGCGAGTACCTTCCAGGGATTAAGTGGATTGAATTCGAGCACCAGGACCCCGCCATCGCGCAAGCGCTGAAAAAAACCAACCGGAGTATGGTTGGATCCAAAACTATCGTAAATCAGGTTCACTTGTACGCCTTCGGCGCTTTTCCGGATGAGCAGATCGGAAAATCGTTTGCCGACTTCATCATTTTCGAAGATGAAGGTTTCAAAATTGATGTGATCTTTAGCGTTTTGAATGGCTTCAAACATTGCTGCGTAAGTAGCCTCACCGTCAATGAGCAGCGTGACCTTGTTGCCGGCCACTAAAAGACTCCCACTGACGGACTGCATCAACTGAACCTGCTGCTCCAGAAGTTTGGTTGCATCGACCTGCCTTTCAAGCCGTTTGATCGTGGCTTTGCTTGTTTTTGAAGAGAGCTTTCCTTTAGGCCCCATGATCTTTGTCGGTTCATCAGAGCCTGAGAGTTCATGGCCCATCAGTGTCTGTACATTCGGCAGGGATGCACAGCCGGAAACAGCGATCAGACAGAGAAAAGTGAGTAATGAGAAAAGAGGTCCCATTAGCGGGCCGGTGCTCAAATCTTTCATTGTGCGAATCATCTAATGGCCCCTTCTTTGAACGCAATTTACCCCGAATTCTCCCCTTGCCACTTTTGAAAAAGCGGGCAAAGGGGATTTCAATCATCAGGGCCGGCCAAATTCATTAGTACCTCGCCAGCGCCTTTTGAAGCTTCCTGGCCCCCGCCGGCGCCTTGACCTTCCCGGAAAGGATCTGCCCCGGTGTGACCGGCCGGCCGTAATATTCTGCGTTTGTATCGTCTCTCGCCGCAATGACGGTGCCCTCAACAGAGATGCCGGCGAAAAGTCCCTGACTGCGGCTATAGGCATAGACTGCCGCAAAAGGTGTTACATCCGCCTCGGCAGTGCGCCCAACGGGACCGGCAGCCGCACTTATATCGCCTCCCAATTGCACGTTTCCTCCATGAGCGAATGCCTGCACGGCCTCACGAGTATTGAGAACGAAAATGAACTCGGTTTCCGATGCTCCGATCTGAAAGCCGAATCCCGCTCCACCAGTCGCGATTGAGGAGGGCCCGCTCCAGCCTTTGCCTGTTCGCGCCACTACCACACCGGTGCCGCCGCGCCCGCTGACCATGAAGCCCGCCTTGTAGACCGTCATGATAGCCACTCCCCTGGCGTGCCTTAGCACTTCCGGGGGGATGGATTTTTCGGGCATGTCCCGGAAGGCCTGGATTGTCGCCACGGCCCGATCTACCTCATCCTGCTCGTTAGCGTATGTCACGGGCGCATTGAACGTTGCAACCAGGGCCAAAAACAGTGAAAATAACAGAACGCGCTTTATCATTTCATCTCCTTTATATGTAAACCGGTTCGGAATTGTGCGCCGGCCCCACCGAGGCCGGAGCGGTTCTTTTCCATAAACCTTTAACGCCCTATGTTGCCTGATGTTTAGGCAAAATTTATGCCCGGGGGGTCGAGAGCCGTCGTGTTCTCCTTTTAAATAATGTATATGGATACTTATGGAAGGAGCGAGTACCGCCCAGGGAGGTGGACTTGAATAGTAAAAGTGTTGCATGCAACAGAAGCGTTGCGTTTCTTTCATGTCACATGTAACACTTCAACATCAGGGGGTATCTTTAGTGAGGTTGTATCTTTTGATTTTCCGGTAGAGGGTTACTCGATCTATACCCAGCAACCGGGCTGCTTTTGCTTTGTTCCAGGCTGTCTTGTCCAGGGCCTCAAGAATTGCTTGAGAATCGACCGCCTGTGTCTCATCGGGAGAGCGGTGCTCTATTTCTGGAGCGCTCATGAAGTCAGGCGGCAGATGATCGAAGGTGATGATGTTTTGGCTGCACAAGACGAAGGCATGCTCCATGGTGTGCTCGAGCTCCCGCACATTGCCGGGCCAGGGATACTTGAGAAAAGCTTTCAAGATATCAGAGGATATCGCTTCAATGGTTTTCTTGAATTTAGCGTTGAACCCATTACGAAAGTGTTCAACCAGAAGAGGGATGTCTTCGCGCCTGTCCCTTAAGGGCGGCACCCGGATCTCAACCACTTTCAGCCGGTAGTAGAGGTCTTCTCTCAATTCGCCACGATTGACTTTATCCATGAGATTTCTGTTCGTTGCAGCGATCAGCCGAACGTCCACCCTGGTTGGAGCAGAGCTTCCAACTCGCTCGAATTCCCTCTCTTCAAGGACGCGTAGGAGCTTGAGTTGTATCATGGGCGAGATGTCGCCAACCTCATCCAGGAAAATGGTGCCGCCATCCGCTCTGTGGAACCGCCCCACATTGTCTCTAACAGCGCCTGTAAACGCCCCTTTCACATGGCCGAAGAGTTCGCTTTCAAGGAGACTTTCAGGCAATGCCGAGCAGTTCACCTTGACCAGGGGTTTGTGGCTGCGTTCTCCGGCACGATGCAGCGCCTCGGCTACAAGTTCTTTACCCGTCCCGCTTTCCCCCGTGATCAGAACAGTCGTTTGAACACGGGCCAAAGCTTGTATTAGGGCATAAACCTTCTGCATCGGCCCACTTCTACCTACGATACGATGAAACTGCCGGTGCTCTTTGAGCTCTGTTTCGAGGTCGGCCACATGCGTATCGTCCCTCAATACCATAACGACACCTGCAAGCGTACTCTGCAGGCCAAGTAAAGGGTATGTCCTTACGCTGATGACCCTTCTTGCACTATTGGGAGGCAGGCACTCGATACGGTCTACCTCAACAGGCTCTCCACTTTTGATCGCTTCCCCAAGAATCTCCACAAATCTCCCATTGCACACCCTGGCGAGAGAGCTAAAAGGTTTTCCTATGTCATCACGAGAATATCCACACATAGTCATGGCTGCCTCATTGAGTTCGATCAGAACTGCTTCTTTATCTACGGTGATGATGGCATCCCTGACACTCCTGAAGATAGCCTCGAGGTTTGTGCGGTATCTTTCCTTTTCTTCATTTACGGCCTTATACTTCAAAGCCGTTCGGGTGGCATGCAGCAATGACTCCTGGTTGACGGGCTTGGGGATGTAATCGAACGCACCCAGACGAATGGAATCTGCGGCGGTTTCGACACCCGGATCTCCCGTGATCATGATTACCGGGCAGCTCAGTCCTCTTGCCCGGATCTCACGCAAGATATCGATTCCCGTCCCGTCCCCCAGAATGATGTCTGCAAATACCACATCGAAGCTCATTTCGCTTATTCGGGCCAAAGCTTCGCTACAGCTTTCAGCAGCCGCTACGATATACCCCTCGGTCGTGAGGAACCTTTCGAAGGTAAACCTGATCGATTCCTCATCATCGATTACAAGAATTCTATCACTCATTCTCCCGCCCCTCACCGC
>JBEKQE010000227.1:0-7229 GCA_049520035.1 Syntrophobacteraceae bacterium
TCTTCTGGATGGCTCTCAAGTGGATGACGGGACTGCATGGGAGATAGATTGACCTTTGATCGGGCTTCCTCTTAGTCTTGCTTGATTTCATCAGGTTGATTGGGATTGGGGAAAGGCACGCTTCCCGAATCGGGGGGCAGCATCCTTCCGTCAAGCCAAAATGTCATTTTATTACAACCTGTGCATTGAGCAATTCTTAACTCTTTGCCATCAATCACGGCCTTGGTTGGATAGTGTCTCTGCACATTAAGCCAGATTTGTTTAGAGTAAGCACCGCAAAGAGGGCAGTTGAACGCTGCAGCCTGGAATCTGGGAGGGGTATGATGGACCATAAGTTTCCTCCTAGGTTTTTTCAGCTATATTACCAAACATCTTAAACTGAAATCCAACGAAAAAGGGGGCCTCAAAGTTCCTCCGTAGTTTGCGTGGGAGATCGGATATTTCTTTGCCAGAAAGTCACCCGAACAGAAAATTATCGGGATCAGAACTGATTTCAGGCGAGCAGGTGAGAGTGAAGGCGCATTAGTGAATCCGATGATCGAAGTTTCGTGTGATTCGATGGTGAGGTCGAAAGAGGAGCTTGTGGAAATGGTTTCTCAGTTTTTCTAATACCAGGTGTCCCTGCTTTATTTCTTGCATCCACCGCGATTTGACATTAATGTTGCGTGCGTTTAGAAGGTCGAAACCAACAATATGAAAGGATTTGGAGAGTTATGCCTCAAGGTACTGTAAAGTGGTTCAACGATAAGAAAGGTTTCGGATTTATCACGGCTGAAGACGGAAAAGATGTCTTTGTTCACTTTAGCGCCGTCGAAGGTGAGGGTTTTAAGAGCCTTATGGAAGGCGACCGTGTCAGCTTCGAAATTGAGCAGGGTGCCAAAGGACCATCGGCAGTCAAAGTGAAGAAGCTCTAACTGCTCATCCAGAAAGGAATTTCAAGGGCTGGAGAAGCAATTTCCGGCCCTTATGTTTTTGGCCCAAAGAAATCCGATCCGATTTCGGTCGGGCTGATTTGCAAGTAAATTCAAAGGAGAACCATTCATGGCTATGAAAGTCGAAATAAAAGATAACAAACTCTATATAGAGATCGACTTGGAAGAACCCACACCATCTTCATCCGGCAAGACCCTCGTTGTAGCGAGTACGCATGGGAATACCGTTACTACAGCCGAGGTAAACGGCAAACCGGTTACAATTGGGCTGAACGCTTACATCAAACGCTGATCAGGAGAGATGAATTCTCTACATTCCGGCGAACAGAAACTTATCGGGATCCGGACTGATTCTCGCCGAGCAGGAGAGAGTGAAGGCAGCGTAGTGAACGCTATGATTGAGATTTTGTGTGATCTGGTTGTGCGGAGCAGGGAGGAGCTGGCGGAAGCGATTTCTCAGTTTTTTTGATTTATGGCTGTAGAAGCGAGTTCCCTTAATGAAGTTAATTGAAAAAAAGCTAACCGGAGGGGCGAGAACCGATTAGCTTTGGAGGAGGAAAAGAGTTAGTGCCTCTTGTCATTACAGTACAGGCAATATGCGTGCCATAGCTCGAAATTGTGATTTCGGTCGATAATTAGCGAACTTCCCCTTACGCTTTGTTTGGTAATCACAGCATGATCCAGTGATTTTTCCGCGAAATCAGGCTAAATGGGTCTTTTATGAACTGAGGCTTGAGGAAGGATTCCACGAAGTCATCGGCCTTGCTCTTGACCGCCGATTACACGCATTCGGGGACTTTGGGTTTTGCTGACTCCGGTGGTACATACATCCATCGCTTTTTTGTAGCCATTGTTGCTCTTACCTTCTTTGCTGATTGGCTGGAATTTGCCTACGTGTATTGAAATTCGAAACGGTAATTACGGCACTATTTTATGATTGAGTTTAAGCCTGATTTCCGGGCCCTCACCGACAGTCCGAACATCTTCACAAGCCTGTAGTCCTAAAAACTTTATTCAATGCGTCATACTGCCTACCCCTGTCTTGAAATAAGGCAATCCCTACCAGGAATTTACTGTATCGAGCGGATTCCTCTTCCTTCGCGGTTCGGCTTTACTATGCAAAATTCTCACATGGAGGAGGAGGGGTTTATGACCTGCTGTCAGATTAGCCGATTGGTTCGCCTTCACAAAAAGGCCATGATACACTGGGAGAACTATAAGGAGCTTTCAAAAGACCAGAGCGGACAGTCGAAAGCGCTCAATCATCTAATGAAAGCAGACCGGCTTAATCGTCAGATTTCGGGCATGATAAGGGATATCAGTTCCGCTCAGGTGTGGATCAAAGACGAGAAGTCCCCCGGATTCCAGTTCCGCTCATCACAGGTGAGGATGCCGGGGCGCTGTCGTTAATTTCACTTCAGATCTTTTGTTCTCTTGCCGACAATATCGCTGAGGTTTTATGCCTCTTCCTAGAGCCGTGAGTAGGACAAATTGTGGTGCCTTCCTTCTCGGCTCTCACCATTTTAGCGGGTTCATTACCAGGACTTTGGGAGCGAGACTTGGCCGAAACAGGGTTGGCTGTGTTCGAAATTTTGTATTCCTCAGTCACTCTCCACGTTGAGCAACAATGACACCCAGAGCTGTCTCAAGATAAATGAGCGGCAGAGTTTGTCATGCTGCTCCGAGACCTTGACCTAAGTAAACTCGGAAATGGGGAGAAAAACGAAACCATCTAAAGCTCTCCTCGTGCAAAGCCAAAGAGAGGGAGTTCTTCTTTTACTGATTATTGGATAGCTGGCTGTCTGGAGCAGACACACCTTATTTTTCAATCCCGGCCATGATCCTGGCGCACCTTTTTAGATAGTCCATATTGGTTGCTGCCCGGATCATTAGCCGTTGTGTAGCAGGAGGTCCCGCTCCATGCATTGATTCCGTCGGCACAATAGATGACTGCCCAACAAGATACTCTACTAGCCGGACAATCCTGATCCTCTCTTTTGTGGGTATCTCTGCCTTGCCTTTAAAGTACTTTTCCACATACCTGGCAATTTCCGGGTTATCAAAATCTTTGCCACTGGGTGCGGTACATACTACACCTCCAACGATGTCACAGGCCAACCGCGATGCATCCCAAACAGCTTTCACAGCTTGCAGTTTGGCGGCATTGACCATGAGCGTATTTGGCACATAGACTCCCGATGACGTAGACGAAGCAGTGTAGCCGGCAGCTATTGCCGAACCGAAGGCGAGAGTCGACTGGAAGGACATTTCGGTAAGCTTCTCTCTGATGTGAGCAATCTTTTCGCAGCCATTATACTCGGCGGCCACCGATGCTGCCCCGCACAAAAGATTACAGTGGCCGGACTTGCAGGCTGCTGTGGCCAAGCGTTGAAAAGAAGCGAATCTTTGAACGAGAGTGCCGGTATAGGTATATTCCCCGCACATGAACACTCTTTCACGGGGAATGAAAACATCATTAAATACCACTAATGTGGAACCGTGGACTCCGTAACGGAAGTTCCCAAAATCCCTCTCATCGGCCTGAAACCTTCTTGCATTGGGAGCCGGCGCCTCGGCGATATGAACGATCCCAGGGGTATCAGGGGGAATGGCAAACGCTACGGCAAACTTTTCTTCGTCAGGCCCCATACTGGTGGTTGGAACCACGATGTTCTCGTGAGCTATTGCGGCTCCTGACTGATGAGCCTTTGCGCCTCTCACCACAATCCCGTCACCGCGCACCTCGGTCACGTGCAGATAAACATCAGGATCGTCCTGCTTTCCGGGGCCAAGTGACCTGTCCCCCTTGGCATCAGTTATCATGCCGCTGCAGGCAAGGTCTTCTTCTTGCGCATATCTGAGGAATTTCAGAAAACGCTTATGGTAATTGGTTCCCAGTTTTTCATCCATTTCAAAGGTAGTGGCGTAAAGGGTATTGAGAGCACCAGTTCCGGCACATCTCGCGCCTACGCAGGCGCCATGGAGCGGAGTGAGGAAATTGCCAAATTGGGCCCGCTTTATTAGATCCTCAGGCGATTGGCAGATATGTAGAAAACGGTTTACCTTACCTCCCGTAATGGGTGAATCGGCTGTCGTGAGTGCGCTTTGCTCTTTAGCCAAGTCATAAGTTAGGGCCAAGGCATTGACAGTGGGACAAAAGCATGGATGGTTTGTGAGGCTTTGCACCTTTTCGCCGAAGGCATAGACTTCGCTTTTCATTGCCTGAACGCTTTCGATATAATCCTTTCCTGTCTTCATAACTCCCCCTGTGAACTTGTCAGGCTATAGAGATTATTCCGAGCCAACTTCCAAGCTGGGACTTTGTCATAAGTACCCCTCACAGACATCTTTCCTGTCCATTGCGGGCCGGTTGAGCTGGAACTTCTTTATCCCTCAGTCACCCTTCCGATTCATTCCCGCCCGCAAAACACCCGAGCACTTGAAAGTCACCACCTTCCTCGGCGGCAGAGTCATCGGTTTTCCTGTTTGGGGATTCCTCCCTATACGCTGATGTTTTTCTTTCACTGAAAATTTACCGATCCCGCTGATAAGAACATCTTCGCAGTTTTGCAGGGACTGTTTTATCAGCTCGAAAAGGGTGTCGATAATCTGGGCTGACTCGGTCTTTGTGAAGATGTTTTTGGCAAAGAGTGCTTCCACGAGATGGGCCTTGGTGAGAGTCATGTATTGGTCCTCTGAAATGAGCATCAAGACCTATCGAATGTGATGAATTTAATGGGCAAATCAAAAACGGAGCGGCGTCTTATTAAAAATCCATGATGCTTGCTGCGACATGATCCCAATAGGTAACCATACCTTCTTTCCATTTGACTATGCGCACCAGCCGATCTTGAGAGATTACGATAGCAATTGCCTCATGCACGGCATTGCAAAAACGGAACACGGACCGGTGCCGTGCACCGAAGCTTCCGGAGTATACCTGTTCTCTCTTAATGCCCTCTATATCCAATGCGCGAGCCACTGTCTTCAATCCCTTCAGTCCCCCGGATATCATAGCCCCAAACCCCAGCAACTCGAACGCCTCCGTAAATACTACCGCACCATCTACCGCTGTCAAATCTGCAAAGAGATTCGCGAGGTCAAAAACAGCCTCATCCAACAGAGCAAGGGATTCATCGGTGCTAGCCGCATACTCATCCCATCCAATGAGCTCGCCTTTGTTTGCTTTCCGGCCATGCACCTCCGCAATTGTGTTCATAAGGTTCACCAGCAAAGTCTGAAATCTTTTTCGTGTGGTCTCATCAGTCACCATGTATTCAATGCTTAGGTATTGGTTTTCCTGGAACACTTGCCCAACCATTTCGGGAGGGATAGCGAGGATTGTGCCACCGTGACCGGAATTTCTGACAGAACTGATGATACGCCTGACTACTTGTTGGGCAATTGTGCGAGCAATACTGGGATTGAGATCCGCCCATGGCTTCTTGGCTGCATCCTTTGCCGCTAAGTGTAACCCCCACAGCCTGGAGCGAACTGAGGCAGAACCGGCGGAAAGCCAGCCTGAGTCAAAAACTTCGTGTGCAGGGGAAATGATCTGACCACGATTTAATGTTGCAATCGTCAAAGGACCTTTGCAGACGGTTATTCGACCAGGATCAGTCACGTAAACGACCAGCGAAAGGGGCAGCGAGGGTGCGATCTTCCTTCCGCCGTATACATTTTGGACCCATCGAGACCCGGAGTGGACAATGCCCCAGATTTGCAGACCCTCTTGAGTGCCATGTCTTACTCCAATCAGAGATCGATAAAAATCGGTCGCGGGAGATAGCCTCTGTAGTGCATACTCATCAAAAGGTTGCGGCTCGCTAAACGGAAGTCGATGCAGGCCGGCAGGTGGTCCGTCTTTGCCGTCGAAACAGCCGGGCTCTCTCAAAATGAGACGGAACCGCACGGGTCTGTCTTCCTCCCTCATAAGACTCGCCTGGTAACAACATGAGAGAAGATGCTCGAGAATGTTCTGACCAGGGAGAGAATCCTCAGGGCCGCAATCGATTACTCTGCTCAATTCATTTAACCGAGTATCGCCCCAGTGGTCAGTAACATAGCGGGCGAGATCCTGTGCGTTTGCAAGCGACATATCTATTCCTCACAATTATAACTGCATTGAATAGTTCAGGTTTCCTTGCAGGTTGCAGAATCAACAGCTCATTTCTGGTACGAGATTACCTTTGAGCCAGAAGAGAAAGTACATCTTGCCTATTAGCCGGTCAAGCCCCCCTCTTTCGCCGTTCTATGATATATTCTGCACTACGGAAATGGATTTTTCGAAGAGGATAGCATGCTCGCAGATCTACAAGGACAGATCGAAAGGATCACATTCACCAACGAAGAAAATGGCTTCACCATTGCAAAGGTGAAGGTCCCAGGTCGGCAGGACCTTGTCTGTGCGGTCGGAAACCTTATGGCCCCCATGCCTGGAGAAATTATCAAAATGCAGGGGGAGTGGACAAACCACCCAAAATTCGGTGAGCAGTTCAAGATAGTCTTCTATAAGTCGATGGTTCCAGCCTCAGTTAATGGCATTCAAAAATACTTGGGCTCCGGTCTCATAAAAGGGATCGGACCCGTCATGGCAAAGAGGATCGTTAAAAAATTCGGAAAAGACACACTCGATGTTATCGAAGCCGATGTCGAAAGGCTCTCAACGGTCGAAGGGATCGGCATAAAGCGCATCGAGATGATCAAAAAGGCTTGGGCGGACCAGAAGGAAATCCGTGAGGTGATGATTTTCCTGCAAAGCCATGGCGTCAGTTCCGGATACGCAACCAAGATTTTCAAGCAGTATGGGAATGAAGCAATCAAAGTGGTGACGGAGAATCCCTACCGACTTGCAACGGACATCTTCGGGATTGGCTTCATTACCGCTGATAGGATTGCAGAAAAACTCGGATTCGGGAAGGACTCTGAACTTCGGGCACAAGCGGGTATCCTGTACGTTCTCCATGAGCTTTCCAATGAGGGGCATGTCTATTACCCTTACGAGCCACTCATCGAAAAATGCGAAGAGATTCTCCAGACAGACCGAGAGATCGTCGTAAAAGCAATAGGCACCATAGCTTTGGAGAAAATGATCGTAATCGAAGACCTGTGCGATGACCTGGAAAACACCCAGGAAAACAACAAGGCTGTCTACCTTGAGAAATTTCACCTCTCCGAAACAAGCATAGCCAAGCGACTGAAGACCCTCATAAAAAAATCAAAATCCATCAGAGAGATTGACGCCGATAAGGCAGTCCCTTGGGTCCAGGAAAAACTCGACATCACCCTGGCTGATAA
>JBEKQE010000228.1:0-6029 GCA_049520035.1 Syntrophobacteraceae bacterium
CCGAACATATTGTCTGTTACGATGACGTCGAACCATTCGGGGTTTTTGATCATCCACATGCAGATGGCGTCAACATGGGCGTAGTCGGTCTGCACGTCCGGGTATTCTTTGGCCACATCATTGAACGCGCGCTGCCAGAGATCGAAGGCATAGGTGAGCACGTTGGTCTTGCCGCACAGGGTAAGTTTTTTGCGGTAATTGCGCTTGCGGCAGAAGTCGAAGGCGAACCGGATACAACGCTCTGCGCCAAACCGGGTGTTGATCGATTCCTGAACGGCAACCTCGTGTGGGGTGTCCTTGCGCAGAAATCCGCCCGCTCCTGCGTAAAGGCCCTCGGTATTTTCCCGGACGACTGTGAAATTTATGTCATCGGGCCCCTTGTCCTTGAGGGGGGTTTCCACTCCCGCGTAGAGTATAACGGGCCTGAGATTAATGTACTGGTCAAGTTTGAAGCGCAGTTGGAGCAAAAGGCCCTTTTCCAGTATCCCCGGCTTTACATCCGGGTGCCCTATAGCTCCAAGAAGGATGGCGTCAAACTTGCCCAGATCATCAATCGCCCCTTCGGACAAGAGCTCCCCGGTCCGCAGGTATCGTTCGCCTCCAAGATCGAAGAGGACCTTCTCGGTCGAAAATCCAGCTTTTTGCGATGCGGCGTCCAGCGCCTTAAGGGCCTCACGTATCACCTCTGGTCCCGTGCCATCACCTGGAATAACCGCTATGCGGTAACCTTTGGCCATTTGACACCTGCTCTCGTTTCAGTTTTCAGCGTTAAGAAAAAATTCAATGTCAATCGTGTATTATTCGATCCCCGACATCTGCTCCTGCACGTATTCGATAAGGCCCCCGGCCTTGAGCAGCTTTTGCATGAAAGGCGGGATGGCCTGTGCCCGGTATGTTTCCTTCCTGGTATGATTCTCGATAATGCCGGAATCGAGGTCGATTTCCAGTTCGTCGCCGGTCCGGATGCGTTCGGCGCCTTCGGGGCACTCAAGGATCGGCAGACCCATATTGAAGGCATTGCGATAGAAGATCCGGGCAAAGCTCAGGGCGACAACACAACTGACCCCGGCGGCTTTTATGGCTATCGGGGCGTGTTCTCTCGATGAGCCGCACCCGAAGTTTTTTCCGGCCGCGATAATATCTCCCGGCTTGACCCTTGAGGCGAACCCCGGGTCTGCGTCTTCCATGCAATGGGAGGCAAGCTCTTTTGCGGAGGTCGTATTAAGGTAGCGCGCCGGTATAATGGCGTCGGTATCCACGTCATTTCCGAACTTCCATGTTTTTCCCTTAATTTTCATCAGCTCAACACCTCTTCAGGATGCGCGATACGCCCGAGAATGGCGGAAGCGGCGGCAACTGCAGGATTGCTGAGATAGACTTTGCTTTCCACATGCCCCATTCGGCCGAGGAAGTTGCGGTTCGTGGTCGCCACAGCCGATTCTCCCGGCGCGAGGATTCCCATGTGCCCGCCGAGGCAGGGACCGCAGGTCGGAGTGCTTACGGCCGCTTCGGCCTCTATAAAGATTTCGAGCAGCCCCTCCTCCATCGCTTCCAGGTATACCCGTTGGGTTGCAGGGATCACAATGCAGCGGACCCCCCGCGCAACCTTTCTGCCCTTCATTACCCGCGCGGCCAGCCGCAAATCCTCCAGGCGGCCATTCGTACACGAGCCTATCACTACCTGATCGATGGGGGTATGCGGTATTTCGGTGACCTGCTTCACGTTCTGAGGCGAGTGAGGCAGGGCCACGACCGGCTCCAGGTTCGAGAGGTCCCATTCGTATACGGCCTCGTAAGCCGCCCCGGGGTCACTGCAGTAGAATTTGTAAGGCCGTTTTGCACGGGCGCTTACATACTGTTCGGTGATTGAGTCAGGCGTTATGATTCCGACCTTGGCCCCCGCTTCGATAGCCATATTGCACATCGAAAAGCGATCCGCCATGGGAAGAGAATCGATCAACTCGCCCGCGAACTCCATCGCACGGTACCTGGCGCCGTCTACGCCGATCCGCCCTATGGTGTAGAGGATCAGGTCTTTTCCCCCAACCCAGGGCCGGAGTTTTCCACTGAAGATAAACTTCATGGACGGGGGCACCTTGAACCAGATACGGCCTGTTATCATTGCCGCCGCCAGATCGGTGCTTCCCACCCCGGTTGCGAAGGCGCCAAGCGCGCCGTAAGTGCAGGTGTGGCTGTCTGCCCCAATTACGACATCTCCGGGCAGAACAAGTCCCTGCTCGGGCAGAAGTGCGTGTTCGATCCCCATGCGACCCACTTCGAAATAGTAGGGTAGGTCAAACTCTTTTGCAAATTCGCTCATCATACGAGCCTGGATGGCCGAAGCGATATCCTTGTTCGGGACGAAGTGGTCGGGAACCAGACTGATGCGTTCGCGGTCGAATACCTTTTTGGCCCCGGCACGCCTGAAAGCTTCAATGGCTAACGGGGCCGTTATATCGTTTCCAACCGCGAAATCGATCTTTACTTCCACAAGCTCTTCCGGGAAAACCTCAGACTTTCCGGCGTGATCGGCCAAAATTTTTTCACTGATAGTCTTGGGCATTGAATTCGACCTTCAAATCTCAATGTTTTCGCCCGGCTTGCCGGGTTGCGCCAAAGATTGCTGTTCCCCGAAGACAGTCTCCGGTGCGGGCGCTGCTGTTTGCCGGGTTGCCACGCCTTCCTGAAGCCCTTTTTTCCCCTGGATCTTCCAGGCGGTCCATCTTACGGGACCTGAAGCAGTGTAGAGCGTCAGGAGGAAAAAGAGCATAAACGCGGGAGTCACCGCAACTATACTAACCAGAAGTATTACACCGAACACGACGAAGGAGGGCCTCGCCTTAATGAATTCGACTTCCTTGAAACTGTTGAAAGGCATCGTGCTGACCATGAAAAACCCCAGGACGAAGGTCATCGCGAGCAGTACAGGTCCTATGAGCGAACCGTGGACAGCAACATTCCAATGGCTCATAAAAAGCACCGTTGTGGCTATCATGCTCGCTCCGCCCGGAATCGGCAGGCCCACGAAATATTTCTTGCTGGCCGTTTCGACCTGTACGTTGAAGCGTGCGAGCCGCAGGGCGCCGCATGCCATGAATACGAAGGCGGCTAGCCAGCCGAGCCGCCCGTAAGGTTTGAGGGCCATCAGGTACATCAACAGACCTGGCCCTACCCCGAATGCCACCAGGTCGGCCAGCGAATCGTATTCCACCCCGAAACGGCTCGTCCCTCCGGTCAGCCTGGCAATCTTGCCGTCCAGGATGTCGAAAACGCAGGAAGCAAGAACGGCCATGGCTGCCAGCTCAAAATTGCCGTTGATGGAATTGACGATCCCGAAAAACCCGCTGAAAAGATTTGCCGTGGTAAACAGATTGGGCCACACATATGTCCCGCGGCGCACTTCGCCTTCCCTGCGCGACTTTTTCCGGCGCGAGCGCCGCTTTTTTAGAGGTTCAATCTGCATAAAACGGTTTCTCCCGCATAAACATGATTGCCTTGGAACACCAGGATTTCGCTGTTTTCCGGTACATAAACGTCTACTCGGGAACCGAACCGGATCATTCCTAACCGCTCCGCCTGAACCACCCGGTCGCCGATTTCGGGCCAGCAAACAATCCGGCGGGCGATCAAGCCGGCCACCTGGGTAATAACGACGTCCGCGCCGGAATCGGACCTTATCCAGAGCCAGTTCTGCTCGTTTTCCTCGCTCGCCTGGACAAGGTTTGCAGCCATGAACCGGCCTTTGCTGTAGTGAATGCCCTCGATCGTGCCGGAGACCGGTATGCGGTTGACGTGTACGTCCAGAACCGACATGAAGATACTGATCTTCACGGCCGGTTTGTCTGTGAACCTCACCGACCGGACACTTTTCACAGCGAGTACACAACCGTCTGCCGGAGATACAATATCACTTTCGCCCGCAGTCGAAACCCGTTCCGGGTCCCGGAAAAAGTGACCGATCAGCAGGGTGAGGGCCAGGAGCAGGAGAGTAACAATCGCCCAGCCAAGCACCGCCGTGATCAATGTGGCAAACATTGCGGCAAGGATGTAAGGAATCCCCTCCCTGGCGATGGGGACATGCGCCTGTTTTTTCCTGAAATCCCTGGCCGGCAAAAGATGCTCCTTAATCCCGGAAGCGTGAAGCGTGAAGCGTGGAGCGTGAAGCGTGGAGCGTGAAGAAAACCGTTTGCTCGCTTCCTGCTCCCTGCTCCCGCTCGTTTCAAACCATCTTTACGGCATCGAGAAAAGGCATCATGGCGCGCAGCTTTGCGCCGATCTGTTCGACGAGCAGTGTCTTTTCCCGGTTTCTGACGGCCTGGAACATAGGCCGTCCGGCCTGGTTCTCCAGAATCCACTCGCGCGCGAACTCCCCGGACTGGACCTCTTCGAGCATTTTTTTCATCTCGGCTCGAGTTTGCGCATTAATGATCCTTTTTCCTCTCGACAGATCGCCATATTCCGCCGTGTCGCTCACGGAGTACCTCATATAGGCAAGTCCGCCCCTGTAAATGAGATCTACGATCAGCTTGAGTTCGTGCATGCACTCAAAAAAAGCTATTTCAGGCTGATAGCCTGCCTCGACAAGCGTATCGAACCCGGCTTTTATCAGTTCGGACACCCCGCCGCAAAGCACGGCCTGCTCCCCGAAAAGGTCAGTTTCGGTTTCTTCTTTAAAGGTGGTTTCAATAACGCCTGCCCGTGTTGCGCCGATCCCTGAGGCATACGCCAGAGCTGTCTGAAGGGCCTGACCCGATGCGTCCTGATGAATGGCGACAAGAGCAGGCACGCCCGCTCCGCGCACGTATTCGCTCCTGACCAGGTGTCCGGGGCCTTTAGGGGCGATCATCACCACGTCCACCTCTTTGGGGGGTAGAATCTGGCCGTAGTGAATATTGAAACCGTGAGAGAAAAGAAGCGTCCTGCCGGCTTTCATCGCAGGGGTAATGTCTTTTCGATAAAGTGCGGCCTGAGCGTGATCTTCGGTAAGAATTTGGATTATATCGGATTTATCGGCGGCCTCGCGAGCCAAAACCGGAGTGAATCCGTCTTCGATCGCCTTTTCGTAATTGGGCGAGCCCGGCAGGTCAGCCACTGTCACCTGAAGACCTGAATCGCGCAGGTTTTGAGCCTGTGCATGCCCCTGGCTCCCGTAGCCGATGATACCAATTCTCTTGCCGCGCAAAAAATCCAGACTGGCGTCCGTGTCATAAAAAATTCGCATCAATTACCTCCTCGTTTGGATCGGTTTCAGTATTTCTTGCTGCGTGCCAGAGCCGCTTTCCCTGTACGTGCAATCTCCTCTATTCCGATCTGGTCCAAAAGTTCCACTATGGCCGTAATCTTTCCCTCGTTTCCGGTAACCTCAAGCGTGTAGAAATGAGGGCTTACGTCCACCACCTTAGCACGGAAGATGTCGACGATTCGAAGCACCTCGGCCCGTGTCTGCTGCTCGGCCCGGACCTTGATAAGGGCCATTTCCCGGTCCACGAACTCAGTCTCCGAAAAATCGTACACCTTGATTATGTTAATGAGCTTGTTCAACTGTTTGACTATCTGAGAGAGCACCCGTTCGTCGCCGGTCGTAACAAGCGTAATCCGCGTCAGTCCCTTCTGGTTGGTTTCCGCCGCTGTAACCGTTTCAATGTTGTACCCTCTGCCGCTGAAAAGGCCTACAATCCTTGCCAGGACACCTGGAACATTCTGGACCAGAATGCCTATCGTATACCGTCTATCGCTGGTAACTATCATCCGGAAAATCTCCTCTAAATCTCCCGGCCCCCGGGAGGGAGAATTGAGAGCTAGGCAAGAAGCATTTCGGTAATGCACTTTCCGGGTGGGACAATCGGATAGACGTTTTCTTCCGCAGCCACCTGGAAATCCATAAAAACAGGGTTTTTTATCGAAAAAGCTTTCCGGAGGACCGGTTCGACCTCTTCGGGCCGTACAGCCCTCAGTCCCACAGCCCCATAGGCTTCGGCCAGCTTGACAAAATCGGGAGACCCTTCCAGGCAGGACCCCGTATAGTCCTT